>NZ_BAAAVT010000012.1:0-124275 GCF_039534665.1 Nesterenkonia aethiopica
TGGATTCTTTGTCGCACCACTGCCAGCCGATCACATGGGTGCCGTTGTGAGCGATGAGCACGCACCATCCGTTGAAGTAGGTGCCATCAACGATGACTTGCCGGTGAACCTCCCCGGTCGGGTCAGGCTGCGGGACTTCGATATCCCAGCACCATGAGGTTCTGCGTCGGAATGTGCGGGGGCTATAGGTGTGCCGGGGCATCGAGGAGGGGCCCAGTATCCAGCTGATGAAGTCAGTGATCTCAGCCCTGCGGGTCACATCAGTCCGGGACTGAGTGGCCGAGGCACCGCAGTTCTTGCACCGCCACCGCGTCCGCCCAGCGCTGGTCTTGCCGTTCTTAACCAGCTTGGTGCCGTATACACCACAGACCGGCTGATTCGAGGGAGGAGTCACCCCACATGCTTTCAAAGCATGTGCAGGCCCCTACATCCCCGCTATATCAACGATCCCCGGCCGTGCTGTACACACATTCTGGCCTATAACTCTGAGCTACAACAGATAACGAATGTAGTTCATTTATCGGGGAGTGTCCCCGTTCCCAGGAAGGCAGCGCCCCGTATGGTCGAGCTGATCATCCACAATGCCCGCATCCGCACGATGACAGCGGCCAGCGATGCGGCGATCGTCGCCGACACCGCCGTGGCCGTGGCCGACGGCATGATCCACGCCGTGGGAGGCGATGCGGAGATCCTCTCGCACGCCCGTGACGAGACCCGGATCGTCGATGCGGCCGGGGCGACGCTGACTCCCGGCCTCATCGACTCCCACTGCCATCCCGTCCTGGGGTGCTCCGCGACGGTCGGCATCGACTTCGGGGGCATGACGGATCTGGAGTCCGTTCGGGCGGCCATCGCCGAGGAGGCTTCCCGGCTCGGGGCCGGAGAGTGGATCCTCGGCTGGAATCTCGACTACAAGGCCTTCGAGACAGCAGGAATCCGCGGGGATCACTTCGACGGCGTCACCGGCGGGCGCCCGTTGGCCGTGCGCTTCTTCGACATGCACACCGGACTGGCCAACAGCGTGGCGATGGAACGTTCCGGCGTCGACGGAACCGAGACGTTCGCCGACGCCAGCGAGGTCGTGGTGGACGAGGACGGCACGCCCACCGGTGAACTCCGGGAGATTCCGGCGTACTCTCTCGTCTTCGACGCGGTGCCCCAGGGACCAGCTGAGGAGCTGGCCGGCATGGTCCAGACCAAGTTGCTGGAGATGGCGGCCAGCGGGGTCACCGGCGCCACCATCATGGACGGCGATCGGAAGACCCTGACCACGTTGCAGGCGTTGGAGGAGCTTCCCGGTGGACTGCCCGTCCGCCTGCAGGTAGCTCTGTGGCATCACCCCGGTGACGATGACTCCGCCGTCGCGCAGCGGATCGCGCTGCTGAGCAGCTCCGGCCGCCGCTTCCGCGTGAGCATGATCAAGATGTTCATCGACGGGGTCATCGACGGCGGCACCGCCTGGCTCCACCAGCCCGACACCCACGGGGAGTCCGCCGAGCCGTTCTGGCCCAGCGTCGACCGCTACGCCGAGGTCGCCGAGGCCTACCACCGGGCCGGATTCCAGCTGGCCACGCACTCCTGCGGCGATGCCGGCGTCGCCCACGTCACCGAGGTCTACTCCCGACTCGACCCGTCAGCCGGCTCCGGGGCACCGCATCGGATCGAGCACCTGGAGACGATGACGGACCATGACGTCGATTCCCTTGTGGAGGCCGAAGTCGTGGCCTCCATGCAGCCGCTGCACATGCAGTGGCGGGAGGCGCAGGGCACAGACCCGTGGGCGGCCCGGCTGGGGGAGGAACGAGCATCCCGTGCCTGGCGGGTCAAAGACGTCCTCACCGCCGGGGGGCGGATCGCGTTGGGCTCCGACTGGCCGGTGGCCGAGAGCGACGCCCGCCTCGGACTTGCCTGGGCGCGCCTCCGTCGCCGTCCCGGCCACCCCGAGAGCCCGGTCTTCGAGCCTGCTCAGCGGCTCACCGGTGTCGAGGCGCTGCTGGGGTACACCCGGTGGGCCGCCGAGGCCCTGGGTCGTGCCGACCTCGGCACGATCACTCCCGGGTCTCAGGCGGACCTCGCGCTCTGGGTCGCCGACCCGGTCGAGACCGACCCCGACGAACTCATCGCCACCCCGGTGCTCCTGACCACTGTGGCAGGGGAGATCATCCACCATACCCAGGAGGTCACATCATGAGCACAGCATCTACGACGGTCAGCGAGACTCCCGCGCTGAGACGCAGTCTCGGACTGCCCTACGCCGTCCTGTTCGGTCTGGCCTACATGGTGCCGCTGACGGTCTTCACCACCTACGGCATCGTCAGCACCATCACCTCCGGGCACCTTGCACTGGCCTACATCATCACCTTGACCGCCATGCTGGTCACCGCACTCAGCTACGCCCGGATGGTGAAGGCGCTGCCGGTGGCGGGATCGGCCTACACCTACACCCAGCGCTCCTTCGGGCCCAACCTCGGATTCCTCGTGGGCTGGTCGCTGCTGCTCGACTACCTCTTCCTGCCGATGATCAACTTCATGATCATCGGGCTCTACCTCAACGCGGCGATCCCCGCACTGCCGGCCTGGCTGATCATCGTGGCCGCCATCGTGATCGTCACGGCGATGAACGTGCTCGGCATCAAGGTGGCCGCCGGCTTCAACAGCATGCTCGTGGGGATCCAGGTGGTCTTCATCGTGGTCTTCGTGATCATGAGCGTCGTGACCCTCACCGCCCAGGACGCGTCCATCGACCCGCTGGCGCCCTTCGCCAACGAGGAGTTCCAGTTCGCCGCGCTCATCGCCGGCGCCGCGGTGCTGTGCCTCTCGTTCCTCGGGTTCGATGCGGTCTCCACGCTGTCCGAGGAGACCAAAGACCCCACCCGCACCATCCCGCGCGCCATCCTGATCTGCACGTTCAGCGCCGGTCTGATCTTCATCTTCCTCTCCTGGCTGGGGCACCTGGTCTTCCCCGACTGGACGGCCTACAGCTCCGTGGACACCGCGGCCACCGATGTGATGGCGCGCGCCGGAGGGGCGTTCCTGGTGGCGTTCTTCACCGCCGCGTTCATCTCCGGCGGGGCGGCCTCCGCGACGGCCTCCCATGTCTCCGTGACCCGCATCCTCTACACGATGGGCCGCGATGGCGCGATGCCCGGCCGAATCTTTGCCGTGCTGCACCCGAAGTTCCGCACGCCGTACCTGGCGGCGCTGGCCGTCGGGGCCGTCTCACTGCTGGCTCTCGTGCTGCCGTTGGAGCTGGCCGCCGCCATGATCAGTTTCGGAGCGCTCATCGCCTTCACCTTCGTCAACCTCTCCGTGATCAAGTACCACGCGGTCGACAGGGGGCGCCGCCACGGCGGAGACCTCATCCGGTTCGTGGTCCTGCCTGCGATCGGCGTGACGCTGTGCCTGTGGCTGTGGACCTCGCTGTCCCCGGACGCCTTCATGGTCGGTCTCGGATGGGTCGGCGTCGGCCTGGTCTGGTTGCTGGTGATCACACGGGGCCTACGCCGGCCGGCGCCCACGATGGACCTGCAGGAGGTGGAGGACTCGGTCGTCCCCAGCAGCTAGTGCCGCCCCGCACAGAGACGTCCCCTGCGGGCCAGCCGTTCACGCGCTGGCCCGCAGGGGACGTCTCTGTGTGAGGGTGGCTGTCAGTAGCCGCGGTCGACCCACTCCTGGAGGAAGGGCTTCTCCTTGTCGATACGGGTGGACTCGCCGTGTCCGGGGAGCACCTGCGTCTGCTCCGGCAGCTCCGCGAAGATCCGGTCGCTGATCGACTCGATGATCGTCTCGAAGCTGCTGTGGGACCGACCGGTGGCCCCGGGACCGCCCTGGAAGAGCGTGTCGCCGGCGAAGAGCACCGACCCGCGGGACCCGTCGGTGTGGGGGAGGTCCTCCGCATAGAAGCAGGTGGAGCCGGGCGAGTGGCCGGGCGTGTGGACTGCTGTCAGGCGCGTGTCGGAGACGGTGAAGACATCGCCGTCGGAGATCTCCACATCAGGACGGGCATGGGCATGGACCTGCTCCCACAGGACGTGGTCGGCCGGATTCAGGTGGATACGTCCGCCGACCTTGCGCTGGACGTCGAAGACCTCACGGATGTGGTCGTCATGGCCGTGGGTGAGCAGGATGCCCAGGACCTGGCGGTCTCCGACCTGCTCCGCCACAGCCTCGGCGTCATGGGCAGGATCGATGATCAGCACCTCGTCGTCGTCACCGACGAGGTAGACGTTGTTCTCCACCTCCCATGTCCCTCCGTCCAGGGAGAAGGTGCCTGCGGTGATCAGGTGTTCGATGCGTGCCGTGGTGGCCATCGGGTGGGCTCCTCTCAGCCGATCTCGACGACGCTGCGCAGCACGTCGCCCTGGTTCATGGTCTCGAAGGCCTCCTGGACCTGGTCAAGGCGGACCCGCTCGGTGACGAACGCATCGAGGTCCAGGCGCCCCTGGCGGTACAGATCCACCAGGTAGGGGAAGTCTCGACTGGGCAGACAGTCTCCATACCAGGAGGACTTCAGGGAGCCGCCCCGGCCGAAGAGGTCGATCATCGGCAGCTCCACGCTCCACGAGGGATCAGGGACGCCGACCAGGACCACCCGGCCGGCCAGGTCACGTGAGTAGAAGGCCTGCGTATAGGTCTCGGGCCGGGCGACGGCGTCGATGACGACGTCGGCGCCATGGCCTCCGGTGAGCTCACGGATGGCTTCCACCGGATCGGTGCCACCTGCCTCCACGGTGTGGGTGGCGCCGAGCTGCCGGGCCTGCTCCAGCTTCCGCGGGTCGAGGTCCACGGCGATGATGGTGGTGGCTCCGGCCAGTCGCGCCCCCGCGATGGCTGCGGTTCCCACGCCTCCGCAGCCGATGACGGCGACCGACTCCCCGCGGGCCACCTCACCGGTGTTGATGGCCGCCCCGATCCCGGCCATCACCCCGCAGCCGAGCAGCCCTATGGCGGCGTTGTGCTCGTCCTCGGTGTCCTCGACGACGGTGCACTGCCCGGCAGCGACCAGCGTCTTCTCTGCGAACGCTCCGATGCCCAGGGCCGGCTCCAGGGGAGTGCCGTCGGCCAGCGTCATCTTCTGCGTGGCGTTGTGGGTGTTGAAGCAGTACTGGAGCTTGCCGCGGCGGCAGGCACGGCACTCGCCGCAGACGGCGCGCCAGTTCAGGATCACTGTGTCCCCGGGGCTGACCGACGTCACCCCCTCGCCGACGGCGGCGACGCGGCCGGTGGCCTCGTGCCCGAGCAGGTAGGGGTAGTTCTGGCCGATCATGCCCTTCTGGTAGTGCTGATCGGTCTGGCAGACGCCGCAGGTGAGCACATCGACCACGGCCTCCCCGGGGCCCGGATCGGGGACGACGATCTGCTCGACCGTGGCCGGCGCGTCCTGAGCGGTGACGACCACGGCGTTGACGGTATAGGGCATTTCAGGGGCTCCTCTTCAGGCAGGTGACATCGTTGGTGGCAGGTGTGGGCGGCGGATGAGCCATGGTAGGCCCGCCGAGGGGAGAGGGTTCAAGACCTCATGCGCGAGGCGCTGGGGTCGAAGAGGGGCTCCTCGGCCACGCGCGCCCTGAGGCGGCGGCCGAAGTAGGACGCCTCGACCTCGGTGCCCGCGGCAGAGTGCTCCGCGGGCACCCAGGCGTAGGCGATCGACTGTCCGGTGACATACCCCTGGTCCGCGCTGGTGACATAGCCGATCGGTCGGCCGTCGTCGCCCGCCGCATAGACGGGCTCATGACCCATGAGCACCTTCGACGGGTCCTCCAGCAGCAGGCACACCAGCTTGCGGCTGGGCTGGTCGGCGCCGATCGCGGTGAGCTTCTCCGCCGCCGCACCGCGGACCGCGAACTCGATGCCGGCCTCGTGGGGAGTGTGCTCGCGGGTCATGTCGGTGCCCCACAGGCGCATGCCCTTCTCCAGGCGCAGGCTTTCGAAGGCGCGACGCCCCACCGGGAGGATGTCATGGCGGCGCCCGGCGCCGATCAGGACATCCCACAGGTGGCGGCCGAACTCGGCCGGTGCATAGAGCTCCCAGCCCAGCTCCCCGACGTAGCTCAGGCGCATGGCCAGCACTGGAACGCCGGCTACGTGGAGCTCGCGGCTGCGGTAGAAGCGGAACGCCTCATGGGAGAGGTCCTCGTCGACGAGGCCCTGGAGCACCTCGCGGGCCTGAGGTCCCCAGAGCCCCAGCCCGCATGACCCGGAGGAGGCGTCCCTTAGGTGCAGCGCATAGGAGCGTTGCCTCATCATCATCTGGAACCAGGCGGCGTCGAGGTTGCCGTTGACTCCGAGGTGGTAGGTCTCCTCGGCCGTGCGGGCGATCGTGATGTCCGAGAGGATGCCGCCCCGTTCGTCCAGGATGAGCGCGTAGACGATGCTTCCCACCGTGCGTCCGACACGGCGGCTGAGCAGACCGTCGTCGGCCAGGCCGTCGAGGAACTCCGTGGCCCCGGTGCCGGAGAGCTCCCAGCGGGGAAGAGAGGACATGTCCACCAGGCCCACAGACTCGCGCAGGCGCCTGGCCTCGACCGCGACGAGCGGGCTCCAGTACTGCGCCGACCACTGGTCGCGGGTGGGCAGGGTGGCGTCGCCGAGCATGGGGACCGCGGGACGCATGTCCGGAAGGGTCGCATTGGACTCGTACCACAGCGGCCTCTCCCAGCCGTTGGCCGAGCTGAACGACGCCCCGCGCCCCCGCTGCCGCTCGTAGAAGGGGGACGTGCGCAGACCCCGCAGACGCAGAGTCGTCGCGCGGGGGTGGACGATGTCGTAGACCTCGTCATAGGACTCCTCGCCCTGCTCGCGGGCCCAGCGCTGGGATGTCAGAAGCGGGTCGAACCGGGCGACGTCGAGGCCGTGGGTGTCGATGCCGGGATCACCGGTGGTGAGCCATTGGGCCACCACCTCGCCGACGCCGGCGGACTGGGTCACCCACACGGACTGGGCCATCCAGAGGCCCTCGATCCCGGGCACCGGTCCCAGCAGTGGGCCGCCGTCGGGGGTGAAGGAGAAGATGCCGTTGAAGCTGAGCGAGTCGTCCAGCGTGGTCTCGCGCAGCTCGGGGAGCAGACGCTGGGCCTCCACCCATGAGGCCTCGAAGTCCTGTCGCGTGAACGGGTGGATGGAGGCCTGCCCGCCGTGCCGGAGGATCTGCTCGGGGCTTGCGATTTCATGGTCCGCCACCGGAAGGGGGCGGTGCTCGTAGGCGCCGATCGCGATCCTCGAGCCCCATTCGCGCAGGTACATGCCGTGATCCTGGTGCCGGATCATCGGCCGGGCGACCTCGGTGGCGTCGTCGAGCCCCGCGAGGGATTCGATCGGCTGGCTGAAGCCGAATCCGTGCTCGACCGGGAGCATCGGAATGTCCATGCCCAGCAGCTCGCGGGCCAGCTTCGGCCCCCAGAGTCCGGCGCAGGAGATGACGATGTCGGCCTCGATCACCTCTGGTTCGGCGTCGGAGCCGACCGGGACCGTCTCGACGCCGGTGACGCGGGTGCCGGAGCGACGGATTCCGGTCACCTGCGTCTCGCTGACCAGTCGCGCCCCGCCGGCCTGGGCGCGTCGTGCCTGGAACTCGACGGCGCGAACACCCTTGACCACGGCGTCGGTCGGTGTGTGGAGGGCACTGAGCACTGTCGAGGTGTCGATGTCGGGCCACAGGGCGGCGACCTCCTCGGGGGTCAGCAGCTGTGCGGGCACACCCCAGGACTTCGCAAAGTCATGCCGGCGGTGCAGCTCCTCGACACGTTCAGCGGTGGTGGCCAGCTCCAGGCCGCCCACGCGTTTCATCACCCACTGTCCGTCGACCTTCGCGCCGTCCAGCTTGTCCAAGGTGCGCTGGGCCAGCTCACACATGGCCTTGTTGGGCGAGGTCTGGAACACGAAACCTGGGGCGTGGGAGCTTGAGCCGCCGGTCTCGAACAGCGGACCCTGCTCGACGACGGTGACGTCCGTCCAGCCCCGCAGGACCAGTTCGTCGGCGACGGCGGCGCCGACCACTCCCAGGCCGATGATGACCACACGGGAATCGTGCGGAGCAGTGTGGTGCGACATGCATCCTCCAGGCGTTGCATATTAAGAAACGAGATGTTCTGTGCGCAACCAGCCTAGAGGCCGTGTGTTTTATGGCACAAGGGGTTCACCCTGGGTGTTTCCTGAATCGTGGCCAGCTCAGCCTCCGAAGTACCCCATCCTGACCTCCAGGGTGCGAGCCTCCCTCTTGAGCGTCTCGGCGAGCTCGGCGAAACGTGATTCCGGCAGCCGGAAGGACGGGCCGGTGATCGACAGGGCGGCGGCCACCTGGCCGTCCTTGCCGCGGACGGGGACCGCCAGGGCGTTGATGCCCTGTTCCCACTCCGCCACGGCGGAGGCCCAGCTGCGATGCCGGATCGTCTCCAGCTCACTGCGCAGGACTTCCGGGTCGGTCATGGTCATGCCGGTGAAGCTGTCCAGTCCGCGCTCCACGAGTCGGTCGAACTCGTCCTGGTCGGCGTGGGCGAGCAGGATCTTTCCAGTGGATGTGGCATGCAGGGGGCCGCGCTGTCCGACGTACTGATGGCTCACGCTGAGCATCTGGTCGTCCGCGGCCTGGATGATCGTCACGGCGTAGCCGTCGTCCAGGATGGCCACGTTGACCGTCTCCTGAAGCTCCAGGGCCAGGGCGTCGCAGCAGGCCTGGGCGTCCTTGGAGAAATCCATCTGCGCCGCCACTGAGTTGGCCATGTGCAGCAGGGTGATGCCGAGCCTGAAGGCGCCCCGTTCGCGCTCCTGTTCGACGAGCCCGTGGGCCTCCAGCGTGCCGAGCAGTCGGAACGCCGTGGAGCGGTGCACGTCGAGCTCCCGGGCGATCTCCGCGATCGTCAGAAGCGGCGACTCGCTCAGGAGTCGGAGGATCTGAGCGGCGCGGTCGACGGACTGGATGCGAGTCAGGTTCTCGGACGTCATGAAAAAACTCCAGATTCTTCGGATGGCCTCTTGACGCACCCCTCGTGGGCAGTGAAGCATAGGTCACACAACGTGTTGCGCACTATAAATCATGTTGCGCTATTAGCAACACTAGGTGAAACCGGTGGTGATGGCAAATGAGTGTCCGCGTCTGTTCCCTGCAGGACCTGACTCCAGGAGAAGGTCTGCGCATCGATTCTGTGACTCCGCCGATCGCGGTGTTCCTGACCGAGGACGGCCAGGTGCATGCGATCGACGACACCTGCACCCATCAGGAGGCCTCCTTGGCCGCCGGATGGTTGGAGGACTGCCGAGTAGAGTGCCCTCTGCACGAGAGCACGTTCTCCCTGCTGACCGGAGACGTCGACCAGCCGCCCGCCAAGCGCGGTGTGCGGGTCCACCAGGTCGAGGTCCGCGGCGACGACGTGCTCGTCGAGCTGTCCCAAGATGCACCGAATCTTCCCCCGGGGGTGACTGTCTGATGCTGGACTCATCGATGACCATGTACGGAGCGGGACTGCCCGTCGACGGGCACCTGCTGATCGTGGGAGCCGGCCTGGCCGGTTATCACGTGGCGCGCGGAGCCCGGGCCAACGGGCACCAGGGCCCCATCACGGTGCTCGGGGACGAGCTCCACCCGGCCTACGACCGTCCTGCGCTGAGCAAGGCGTTCCTCAGCGGAGCGGCGGGCATCGAGCACCTGGTGCTCGACGACCCGGAGAATCCGCTCGATGTCACTTGGTTCGGCGGAGCCGCCGCCGAGCGCCTCTCCGCGGAGCCCCTGGGAGTCGAGACCTCCGACGGTCGCTTCCATGACGCGGACGCGGTGGTGATCGCCACCGGCGCGCAGGCCTCCCGGCTGCCCCTCTCGGGTCAGGCCACCTTCGTGCTGCGCAACATCGATGACGCCCTCGCGCTGCGCAGCAGGGTCGTCGAGGACCAGCGCATCGCCATCGTGGGCGGCGGGTTCCTGGCGCTGGAGGCCGGAGCCACCTGCGCGGAGCGCGGGGCTGCGTCGGTCACCGTCGCGGCAGGTGAGCACCACCCGGGGGCCGCGCGTCTGGGGGCGCCCGTGGGCGAGGCCGTCCGGCTGCTGCACGAGCGCCGCGGCGTGCACTTCGCGCCGCCGAGCCGTGCGGCCTCGGTCCGCGACGTCCCGGGCGGTCAGGAGCTCGTCCTGGCGGACGGCCACACCGTGGAGGCAGACATCGTAATCTGCGCCATCGGGGCGACCCCCGCGACCGCCTGGCTGCGGGACGGGGTCCTCAGCCTTGACCCCACCAGCGGAGCAGTCCTCTGCGACGACACAGGATTCACCGGGATGCCCGGCATCTGGGCTGCGGGGGACTGCGCGCAGTGGGCCTCCCAGGCCTCGGGCCTGCGCCCCGTGGGCCAGTGGCAGGAGGCGGTCGAGCAGGCAGGCATCCTCTCCGCCTCGCTCACCGGCGCCGCCCCTGCGCCGTTCCAGGAGCCGTACTTCTGGTCCGAGCAGTACGACGTGAAGATTCAGGGAGCCGGTCGGATCAGCCAGGCCGACGAGGTACGGGTGATCGACGGCAGCATCGAAACTGCCGATCTGCTGGTCAGCTATCTCCGTGAGGGCGCCGAGGTGGGGATTCTCGGCTTCAACCGCCTTCGCGAGGTCAAGCGCTGGCGCAAGCAGCGCCAGGTCCGCGCGGCGGACGTGCTGGTGGCCTGACCTCCGACCCGGTCCCGACACCCAGGAAAGAGAGAACACGCACCCATGATCATCGATCACTTGGACGAGCCCCTTCCCGGATCCTCATTGCGGCCGACCCCGCCGGGCGTGGCCTACACCGATCCTGAGATCTTCACCCAGGAGCAGGCGGAGATCTTCGAGAAGCAGTGGAACTGTGTGCTCCGCGCGGACTCCCTGCCGCAGGCCGGCACGTGGAAGACGGTCACCGTCGGCCGCGAGGAGATCATCGTCGTCCGCACCCGGAAGGCCGGCATCGCCGCCTACTACAACGTCTGTCGCCACCGCGGCATGCGCATCTGCACCACGGGTGAAGGACGCAGCAAGACCCTGAAGTGCGGGTACCACGCGTGGACCTACGCCCTCGAGGGGGAGCTGGTCGCCGCACCGAACCTCACCTCGATGCCCGATGTGGACCAGGAGGCCTACGGACTCCGCCCGGTCCACGTCCGGGAGTGGCTGGGCTACGTGTGGGTGTGTCTGGCGGAGGAGCCGCCGAACTTCGATGAGGCCGTCCTCGGTGAGGTCCGCACCAGCTTCGGCGAGGTGGAGTCCATCGACAACTACGGCATCGAGAACCTCGCCTGTGGCGAGACGAAGACCTACGACGTCCAGGCCAACTGGAAGCTCATCATCGAGAACTTCATGGAGTGCTACCACTGCGCGACCATCCACCCGGAGCTCACCGAGGTCATCCCGGAGTTCGCGGACGGCCTGGCGTCCCAGCGGAAGGACGGCGTGGTCCACGGCGCCTCGTTCGGCGACGAGATCACGGGCTTCACCGTCGACGGTTCCTCGGGCGTGGCTGAGATTCCTGCGATCGCGCCCGACCAGGAGCGCAAGTACTACGCGATCACCGTCCGTCCGCAGGTCTTCATCAACACGGTGCCGGACCATGTGATCATCCACCGGATGTTCCCGGTCTCGGAAAGCCGGACGATCGTCGTCTGCGACTGGCTCTTCCTTCCGGAGGTGGTGGAGAAGATCAACGCCGGAACCCTCGACGTCTCCAAGTCGGTGGAGCTGTTCCACCGGGTCAATGAACAGGACTTCGAGGCCTGTGAGTACACCCAGCCCTCGATGTCCTCCAGCGCCTACACCTCCGGGGGAGCACTCGTTCCCAGCGAGCATCACATCAGCGAGTTCCACGACTGGTGGTACGCGGCGCTGGGATGGCGCGCCCCCGAGCAGGTCCGCGACGAGCAGACGACGGCGGCACAGGCCTGAGCATGCCCATCAGTGTGTTTGACCTGTTCAGTGTGGGGATCGGTCCGTCGTCCTCGCATACGGTGGGGCCGATGCGGGCAGCGCGCCGGTTCGTGGTCGAGGAGCTGCCTGCCGGTGACGACCTGGGCGGCTTGGCTGAGGTCCGGGTGGACCTCTATGGCTCCCTGGCCGCCACCGGGCAGGGGCATGGGACCTTCGATGCGGTGCTGCTGGGCCTGGAGGGCTGGGACGCAGAAGCGATCCTGCCCGAACAGGTCGAGGAGCGGCTGGCCGATATGCGGGCCACGGGGACGGTCCAGGTCGGCGCCCAGGTGGGGCGCCGGGTGGATGTGGCCCTGCGGGTGGAGGATTTCGTGCAGCGGCCGTTGACGTTTCTGCCGCAGCATTCCAATGGGATGGTGCTCACCGCGGTCGATGCTGCGGGGGCTCAGCTGGCGGAGCAGACGTATTTCTCCATCGGGGGCGGGTTCGTGGTCACCGCGGCCGAGGCGGAGGCGGCCTCTCTGGGTGAGGTGGTGGAGTCCACGGAGGCGGCGGTGCCGTATCCGTTCACCACGGCTGCGGAGTTGATGGGCCATTGCCGGGATGCTGGGCTCTCGGTCTCGGAGGTGATGATGGCCAATGAGACGGTGGTGCGTTCCGAACAGGAGGTCCGGGCAGGGGTCCTGCATATCTGGGCCGTCATGGAGGACTGTAAGAACTCTGCGCTGGGTCGGTCGGGGGAGCTGCCGGGTGGGTTGAAGGTGCGGCGTCGTGCCCCGGGCTGGCATGCCCGTCTGACCGAGCAGGATCCGGATCGGTCGTATGCCTATTGGCAGGAGTGGGTGAATCTGGTGGCTCTGGCGGTCAATGAGGAGAACGCCTCGGGCGGCCGGGTGGTCACGGCACCGACCAACGGGGCCGCCGGCATCATTCCGGCGGTGGGGTTCTACGCGACCCACTATGGGCCGGGCGGTTCGTTCATCGCGGCGCAGGATCGCCAGGAAGCGGTGGTGCGGTACCTGCTGGCTGCGGCGGCGATCGGGGTGCTGTACAAGGAACAGGCGTCGATCTCTGGTGCTGAGGTGGGGTGTCAGGGGGAGGTCGGTTCGGCGTCTTCGATGGCGGCTGCGGGGCTGTGCGAGGTGCTCGGGGGCAGTCCGGAGCAGGTGGAGAATGCCGCGGAGATCGCGATGGAGCACAATCTCGGGCTGACCTGCGATCCGATCGCGGGGTTGGTCCAGGTGCCCTGCATTGAGCGCAATGCGCTTGCGGCGACCAAGGCGGTCAATGCGGCGCGGATGGCGTTGATGGGTGATGGCCAGCATCGGGTCTCGTTGGACGAGGTGATCGTGACGATGCGTGAGACGGGGGCGGATATGTCCTCGAAGTACAAAGAGACCGCTCAGGGCGGCTTGGCGGTCAACGTCATCGAATGTTGAGACCCACGCAGTGAGCCCCACGCAGTGACATCCCCGACGTGACAGTGACATCTTCCCGGTGACGCGGCAGAGAAGACGCCGCCGGGAGACGACGACAGGTCGGGACGGACCGACCACAGAAGGAGCCGGAGACATGAACGACACCCTCGCCTCGCTCCGTCGAGACGACCCAGACATCGCTGCGGCGATCGACGCGGAGCGGCAGCGGCAGTCCGACACGCTGGAGATGATCGCGTCGGAGAACTTCACCTCACCAGCGGTCATGGAGGCTCAGGGCTCGGTCCTGACCAACAAGTACGCCGAGGGATACCCGGGAGCCCGCTACTACGGCGGCTGTGAGCACGTGGACGTGGTCGAGCAGATCGCTCTGGACCGCGTGCGGCAGCTCTTCGGCGCCGAGGCGGCGAACGTGCAGCCGCACTCGGGAGCCCAAGCCAATGCCGCGGTGTTGGCCGCCCTGCTGCAGCCCGGAGACACGATCCTCGGCCTCGACCTGGCTCATGGTGGTCACCTCACCCATGGCATGCGGCTCAACTTCTCCGGTCGTCTCTATGACGCTGTGGCGTATCAGGTCAGCGAGACCGACCACCTCATCGACATGGAGGAGGTCGCTCGGCTGGCCCGCGAGCACCGGCCGAAGCTCATCATCGCCGGCTGGTCCGCCTACCCTCGACAGCTGGACTTCGAGGCGTTCCGTCGCATCGCCGACGAGGTGGAGGCCTACCTGATGGTGGACATGGCCCACTTCGCGGGCCTTGTGGCCGCAGGGCTCCACCCCAACCCCGTGCCGTACGCAGATGTGGTGACCACCACGACCCACAAGACCCTGGGTGGACCGCGTGGTGGAGTGATCCTCTCCCGGGCGGAGCTGGCCAAGAAGATCAACTCTTCAGTGTTCCCCGGTCAGCAGGGCGGTCCTCTGGAGCACGTCATCGCCGCCAAAGCCGTGGCGTTCAAGGCCGCCGCCGGGGAGGCGTTCCAGGACCGCCAGCGGCGCACCGTGGAAGGTGCCCAGATCCTCGCGGACCGCTTTCTGCAGCCGGACGTGGCGGCCTCAGGCATCACACTCGTCAGCGGAGGCACCGACGTGCATCTGGTGCTGGTGGACCTGCGCCACTCGCAGCTGGACGGCCGGCAGGCGGAGGACCGGCTGCACGAGATCGGCATCACGGTCAATCGGAACGCCGTGCCCTTCGATCCGCGCCCGCCGATGGTGTCCTCCGGGCTGCGCATCGGTACCCCCGCACTGGCGACCCGCGGCTTCGGTGCCGAGGAGTTCCGCGAGGTGGCAGACATCATCGCCTATGCGCTGGCGCCGACCCTCACCGCAGGGGATCGCGTCGAGCTCAGTGCGAGAGTGGCCGCCCTGACGGCCCGGTTCCCGCTCTACCCCCACCTCGAGACCACGATGCAGGAGGTCGTCTGATGGCTGAGATGCTGCCGGAGCACCCGGATTTCCTCTGGAGCAACCCGGAGCCGAAGCGGTCCTATGACGTGGTGATCGTCGGTGGAGGGGGCCATGGGCTGGCCACCGCGTACTATCTGGCGGCTCACCACGGGATCACCAATGTCGCGGTGGTGGAGCGAGGGTGGCTGGCCGGTGGGAACATGGCCCGCAATACGGCGATCATCCGCTCGAACTACCTCTGGGATGAGAGCGCAGCGATCTATGAGCAGTCCCTGAAGCTCTGGGAGCAGCTGCCAGATGAGCTGGACTATGACTTCCTCTTCTCCCAGCGCGGAGTGCTGAATCTGGCGCACACCCTGGAGGACGTCCGGGAGTCGGTGCGGCGCGTGGAGGCCAATAAGCTCAACGGGGTCGACGCCGAGTGGCTGAGCCCGCAGGAGGTCAAAGAGGTCTGCCCGATCCTCAACATCGGTGACGACATCCGATACCCGGTGATGGGGGCGACCTTCCAGCCGCGGGCAGGGATCGCCAAGCATGACCATGTGGCCTGGGCCTTGGCGCGGCGCGCTTCCGAGCTCGGAGTGGATCTGATCCAGAACTGCGAGGTCACCGGGTTCCTCTTCGAGGGGGACCGGGTCACCGGGGTGGAGACCAGTAGAGGCCGGATCCACGCGGGGAAGGTCGCCCTCGCAGCGGCCGGGCATTCTTCGGTGGTCGCCGGGCTGGCCGGCCTGGAGCTGCCGATCCAGTCCCATCCGCTGCAGGCGCTGGTCTCGGAGCTGTTCGAGCCGGTGCACCCCACGGTGGTGATGTCGAACCATGTCCACGTCTACGTCTCTCAGGCGCACAAGGGCGAGCTGGTCATGGGGGCTGGGATCGACCAGTACGTGGGCTACGGGCAGCGCGGGGCGTTCCACGTCATCGAGGAGCAGATGGCTGCCGCAGTGGAGCTGTTCCCGATCTTCGCTCGGGCGCACGTGCTGCGCACCTGGGGCGGGATCGTGGACACCACGTTGGACGCCTCGCCGATCATCTCCAAGACGCCGGTCGACCAGCTCTACGTGAACTGCGGCTGGGGGACCGGCGGCTTCAAGGGGACCCCGGCGTCCGGGTACACCTTCGCCCACACGATCGCCCACGACGAACCCCATCCGCTCAACGCGCCGTTCGCCCTGGACCGGTTCGAGACCGGGCACCTCATCGACGAACACGGTGCCGCCGCCGTCGCCCACTGACCCCCACGTCTTCCCCGAAGAGGTCCTGACATGATGCTCATCCCTTGTCCGCACTGCGGACCCCGCAATGAGAACGAGTTCACCTATGGGGGCCAGGCGGAGGTCTCCTACCCGGAGGACCCGCACGCCCTCGACGACGCCGCATGGGCGCGTTTCCTGTTCTACCGGGACAACACCAAGGGACGATTCGCCGAACGGTGGGTCCACGCCCTGGGGTGCCGGAAATGGTTCGACGCCGTGCGGGACACCGTCACCTATGAGTTCCACGAGACCCGTCCCGTCGGGCGGATGACCGACCTTCCCCAGGGTCCGCAGGAAGGAGCCCACCCATGACCGTGACCTCGCGCCGCCTGCCTGCTGCGGCGGCACCCCATGCCCGTGTGGAGACCACCCGGCCCCGCCGCTTCACCCTCGACGGTGAGACGATCAGCGGGGTGCAGGGTGACATCGTGGCCAGCGCGATGCTCGCCTCCGGGAGGCTGCGGGTGGGTGACTCCATCTACTTGGGTCGCCCCCGGGGCATCTTCGCGGCCGGCGTGGAGGAGCCCAATGCGTTGATCTCCGTGCGCGGCGACCAGCCGGGGGCCGTGACCGAATCGATGCTCTCCGCGCCTGCGGTGGAGCTCACCGAGGGCATGGACGTCCGATTGCTGTCCGGGCTGGGGACTCTGGACCCTGCCGCTGACGAGGCCTACTACGACCACAAGCACGTCCACACCGACGTGCTGGTGGTCGGTGCCGGGGCCGCCGGTCTGGCCGCCGCACGTGAGGCCGCCCGCTCGGGTGCGCGGGTGATGCTGGTGGACGAGCAGGCCGAGGCCGGCGGCGAGCTGTTGGACCGCCGCAGCGCGCGCATCGACGGACAGCCCGCGCGGGCCTGGATCAGCGGTGTGGTCGGAGAACTGGCGGACAGCCCGGAGACCGTGCACCTGCAGCGCACCACGGCCATCGGCAGCTATGACGCGAACTACCTGGTCGCCGTAGAACGCCGGCGCGCCCATCTCTCGGGAGCCGGGGCCGATGGGGTGTCGCGCGAGCGGGTATGGCACATCCGGGCCTCTCAGGTCGTGCTGGCGACCGGCGCCCATGAGAGGCATCTGGTCTTCGCGGACAACGACCGCCCCGGCATCATGCTGGCGGGCGCGGTACGCAGCTACCTCAACCGCTACGGCGTGTTGGCCGGCGAGCGGACCGTCATCGCCACCACCGGCGACTGGGTCTATGACCTGGTGGAGGACCTTCAGCAGGCTGGAGGCGAGGTCGCCGCGGTGGTCGATTCCCGGCCGGAGCTCTCGGACCGTGCCCGCCGCGCCCAGGCCGCAGGCGTGCCCGTGCACGCCGGTTCCGTGGTGGCGGCCACCGACGCCGACGATCAGGGAGACCTGGCCGCTGTGCGCATCAGTGGACTGGCCGAGGACGGCACGCTCACCGGTGCGGTCACGGTGGTCGAGACCGATGTGCTCGCCCTCTCCGGAGGGTTCACCCCGACGATCCACCTGCACACCCAGCGGCAGGGAAGGATCCGCTGGGAAGACTCCCTGGCGGCCTTCGTGCCGGAGAGGCCGGTGGCCGGCCAGCGGACCGCAGGCATGATCAACGGTCGTCTCGACCTTGCTGGGGCGCTGCAGGAAGGTGCCGACGCTGGGGCCGCGGCAGCCGGTGACACAGGCTTCGCCCGCACCCCGCAGGTTCCTCAGGCGGATCCGGAGGCTCTGGCACCCGCCCGTCCGGTATGGCTCGTGCCGGCGCCGGGCCATGATGATCTCGCCGACGCCGAGGCGTACCGGAACCATTTCGTGGACTTTCAGCGGGATCAGACGGTGGCCGATGTGATGCGCGCCGCTGGGGCCGGGATGCGCTCGGTGGAGCACGTCAAGCGGTACACCTCGATCTCCACCGCCCATGACCAGGGCAAGACGAGCAGTGCGGCGCTGATCGGCGCGTTGGCGGTGCTGCTGGGCAAGGAGAACCCGCAGGGAATCGGGATCACTGCCTTCCGGCCCCCGTACACACCGGTGTCCTTCGCCGCACTGGCCGGACGGCGTCGTGGAGATCTCTTCGACCCGGCCCGGATCACGCCGATGCATTCCTGGCACGTGGCCCACGGGGCTGTCTTCGAGGATGTCGGCCAGTGGAAGCGCCCCTGGTACTTCCCCCAGGAGGGTGAGTCGATGGATGAGGCGGTGCTTCGTGAGTGCGCCGCGGTGCGGGAGTCCGTGGGGTTCATGGACGCCACCACCCTGGGCAAGATCGAGATCCGCGGGGCCGACTCCGGAGAGTTCCTCAACCGCATCTACACGAACGCGTTCAAGAAGCTCGCTCCCGGCAAGGCCCGCTACGGGGTGATGTGTGGCGCTGACGGGATGATCTTCGACGACGGTGTGACCCTGCGTCTGGACGAGGACCGGTATCTGATGACCACCACGACCGGTGGGGCGGCCGGTGTCCTGGATTGGCTGGAGGAGTGGCTGCAGACCGAGTGGACGGACCTGGACGTCACGTGCACCTCGGTCACGGAGCAGTACGCCACCGTGGCTGTGGCCGGGCCGAGGTCCCGCGACGTCATCGCTGAGCTGGCCCCCGACCTGGACGTCTCTGCGGAGGCCTTCGAGTTCATGGCCTTCCGGGAGACGACTCTGGCCTCCGGCATCCCCGCCAGGGTCTGCCGGATCTCCTTCTCCGGGGAGCTGGCCTTCGAGGTCAATGTGGCCTCCTGGTACGGGTCACAGGTCTGGGAGGACATCGCCGCGGCGGGGGCTCCCTACGGCATCACCCCCTATGGCACCGAGACCATGCACGTGCTGCGCGCCGAGAAGGGGTACATCATCGTCGGACAGGACACCGACGGCACCGTCACGCCCCAGGACGCCGGCATGGAGTGGGTCGTCTCGACCCGCAAGGACTTCATCGGCAAGCGTTCCTACGCGCGTCCGGACAACCAGCGCGAAGACCGCAAGCAGCTGGTCTCCGTGCTGCCGGCGGACCCGGAGCACCGACTCCTCGAAGGGGCGCAGCTGATCGCCGCCGACACCGACGTCGCCCAGATTCCGGTGCCCATGGAGGGTTGGGTGACCTCGTCGTACCGGTCGGCCGCCCTGGGCCGGACCTTCGGGTTGGCGCTGATCTCCCGGGGCCGAGAGCGCATCGGTGAGACGCTGCGCACCCCGGTGGACGGCCGACTCGTCGACGTCCTCATCCAACCCACCGTCCTCTACGACCCGGAAGGGAGTCGCCGCGATGGCTGAGATCCACACGTCAGGACCCGCCGCGCTCAGACGGTCTCCACTGGCGCATCTGCACCAGACCCTCGCCGCAGGCTCCGCCGCGGCCCCGGAGCGCTTCAGCGTCCGGGAGATCGCATTCACCACACAGATCGGAGTCCGGGCGGCTCCGGGAGGTGCGGCGCACCAGGCGATCTCCGAGGCCCTGGACGCCGGGCTTCCCTCCGGCGTCGGCGAAGTGTGCGGAGACCCCGCCACGACGGCGGCCCTGTGGCTGGCGCCCGACGAGTTCCTCGTCGTCGCCGAGACCGATCGTCACGACCTGCTGGTCGCGCTGACCGACGCGTTGGGGGAGCACCCCGGCCAGGTGGTGGACCTCTCCGCCAACCGGACGATTCTGGAGATCTCCGGGGATCGTGCCCGCGACGTGCTGGAGAAGGGCGTGCCGGTGGACCTGCACCCTCGGGGGCTGCCGCCCGGCTCCGCGGTGGTGACCACGCTGAGCCTGGTGCCGGTGCTGCTGTGGCGCACTGGAACCGGCTCTGGAACCGGCACCGGGAACGGGCATGACGAGGGCCCCGACTCGGATACGTTCCGCGTGATGCCGCGGATCTCCTTCGCCGACCATGTGGCCCGCTGGCTGCTCGACGCCTCACGTGAGCACCGGCCGGCCTCGACCCCGACCGACCAGCCTGAGGAGGCCACATGCCCAGCGACCGTGGGATGATCCTGACCCTGGACTGCCCTTCCACCTTGGGGATCGTCCATGCCGTGAGCGAGGTGCTTCTGGCCCACGGGTGCAACATCATGGAGCTGGCCCAGTTCAATGACCCGCGGGCGGGACGCTTCTTCCTGCGGGCACGGGCCGAGAGTGGGGACCCAGACGACGCTGCCGCCGCCCTGGCCGCTGTGGAGGCGGACCTGGCCCCGGTGGCGGAGCGCTTCGGCATGAACTGGTCGCTGCGGGCCGCTGATGCCAAGCCCCGTGTGCTGGTGATGGTCTCGAAGTTCGAACACTGCCTCAACGACCTGCTCTTCCGCACCCGGAAGGGTGATCTGCCCATCGAGATCGTCGCGGTGGTGTCCAACCATCCGGATCATCAGCGGCTGGTCGAATGGCATGATGTGCCGTTCGTCCATATCCCGGTGACCCCGGAGACGAAGCCGCAGGCCGAGCAGCAGCTGCTGGACCTGGTGGATCGCCTGGAGATCGATCTGGTGGTGCTGGCCCGGTACATGCAGATCCTCAGCGACTCCTTGGCCACTCGCATGGAGGGACGGGTGATCAACATCCACCATTCGTTCCTGCCCAGCTTCAAGGGCGCCAAGCCCTACCACCAGGCCTTCGAGCGCGGTGTGAAGACCGTCGGCGCCACGGCGCACTACGTGAACAGGGAGCTCGATGAGGGTCCCATCATCGCCCAGCAGGTGTTGGATGTGGACCACACCCACGGACCTGAGGACCTGGTGGCCGCCGGACGGGACACCGAATGCAAGGCGCTCTCCGATGCGGTGCGCTGGCACGCCGAAGGCCGGGTCATCCTCCACGGCGGCAAGACCGTCGTGCTCCGCTGAGCTGCGGATCAGCCGCAGAGCATCCGCGCCGGTGAGGGCGGGCCCCTGAACCGCTCAGGTTCAGGGGCCCGTCCTGTCTGAACAGGGCCGCGTGGCCCCCGCGGACGCGGCTGGAGCGGTCACTCGAGCATGGCGTTGACCCGCTCGTTGAGGTCGGCCAGCGTCTCGGCGTCCCGACCACCGATGTAGATCTCGTCCATGGCCGGTGTCATCAGCGCATCGATCGAGCCGAACTGGTCGGTGACCGGGTAGAACATGGTGTGCCCGGCCTCCACCAGGTCCGTGAAGGGGGCGACGTCGATGCCGCGCTCACCGAAGGCCTCGATGGCACGCTCGGTGGACTCGGGTCGAGCCGGGAGTACGACGGCGGCGTCGCCGACGATGTTCTGACAGGTCTCCGAGCCCAGGAAGGCCACGAACCGCGCCGCCTCCTCCGGGTGATCCGTGTCGGCGCTGATGGAGTCGGCCAGTCCGTTGTACATCGACACCGGGTGACCCGCGGGCCCCGCCGGGAGCCGAGCGATGCCGACGTCGACGCCGTCGAGCCGGGTGTAGGAGTTCAGCATCCAGGAACCGTCGGTGGACATGGCGGCCTGTTCGGAGCCGAGCTGCTGCTGGGCGTTGGCATCGCCGCCCACCTCCTCGTAGGAGGCCAGGTACCCCTTGTCCACGAAGCCGAACAGCCACTCCAGAGAGTCATGGAGTCGAGGATCGTCGAAGTTGTACTCCTGGCCCCACACATCGGCGTCGGTGAAGCGCCATCCGGTGGACCCCGCAGTCCAGGACCACATGGTCTGCCCGGAGGTGCCGCCGGAGCCCTGCGAGGCCAGCCCGTAGACGGCGACGTCGTCCGGGTCGAAGTCCTCCTCGTCTCCGCGGTTGCCGTCGGAGTCGACGGTGAGGCGGGCGACGATCTCTTCGAAGGAGCCGCCGTCATCGGGGTTCCAGTCCAGGTCCTCGAGGTCGGCGGGCGTGAGCCCGGCGTCGGCGAGCATCTGCTCGTTGTAGAAGATCGCCACCGTGTCGAAGTCCTTCGGCATGCCGTACCAGCCGCCGTCCTCGCCGACCCAGAGGTCCGCCAGACCGTCGTGGAACTCCTCGGCGTCCACCGCCGCGGTGGCCTCCAGCGCGTCGAGGTCCAGCAGCAGCTCCCGCTGCACGTACTCCGGGTACCGGGAGAGATGATCGGTGAACACGTCCGGGGCGGTGCCGGCGACGAAGCCGGCGGTGAGCTTCATCCAGTAGTCGTCGAAGCCGTACTGGCTGATCCTCACCTCGATGTCCGGGTTCTCCTCCTCGAAGGCGTCGACGCAGTGCTGATACGGCAGCAGCTGGTTCGCGTCCCAGAGCCAGTAGTCCAGGGCGACGGTGTCCTCACCCAGGGCGATCCCGCATCCGGTGGCGGAGGTCGCCGCCAATGCGGCCAGCCCCAGTCCGACGCCGCGGCGTGCGGCACGTGACGAATGTGCGCGTCTCATCTGTGGTCTCCTCATTTGATCCCGCTGAAGCCGATGGAGCTGACGATCCGTCGGGCGAAAAGCATGAACAGCAGCAGCATGGGCAGAGCGGCGACCAGCGTCGCGGCCATCAGTCCGGCCCAGTCCGGCCCGGTCTGCGGGCTCTGCTCCGTGAAGTTGCCCAGTGCGACGGTGAGCACGCGGGAGGCGTCCGTGTAGGAGACCATCAGCGGCCACAGGTAGTCGTTCCAGGCGGTGATGTAGGTCAGGATCGACACGGTCGCGATGGGCCCCGCCGTCATCGGGATGATCAGGGTGAAGAACACCCGGACCCTCCCGGCGCCGTCGATCAGCGCCGCCTCCTCCACCTCGGTGGGGACGTTCATGAAGAACTGTCGGAGGAAGAAGATCGCGAACGGCGTCATGAACATGCTCGGGAGCATGATGCCCAGGAGGGTGTCGATCAGCCCCAGCTCGCGGACCAGGAGGAAGTTCGGCAGCAGGGTGAAGATGACCGGAACCATCAGGGAGAGGAGGAACAGCCCGAAGACGACGTCCCGGCCCTTCCACTGCAGCCGGGAGAACGCGTAGGCGGCCATGGCGGAGAAGAAGACCTGGCCCACGGTGATCCCGGTGGCGACCAGGACGGTATTGACCAGGTAGCGCCAGAAGTCGATCGAGGCGCCGGAGCCGCCTTCCGCGATGGCCTGCTCGGTCTCCTGGAGTCCGAATACCCGCTGGAAGCCTCCCAGGTTGGCGTCGGCCGGCATCAGGGAGACGGCTTCGGCATAGAGCGCGGAGTTGCTGGACAGTGCGGTGCGCAGCATCCAGAAGAAGGGGAACAGCGTGATGATCAGCAGGATGATCATCACCGTCCAAGCCAGGACGCGTCCTGGAGAGAGCCGGCGTCGGGATGTGCCTGACGGCGGCCGTGCGGCGGGGCGCGCCTCCTCGGCGCCGCGGGCGGTGGCGGTGGCTGCGGTGCTCATGATCGTCCCCTTCCTCAGTTCAGGTCCGTCTGGCCGGCCCGGGTCACCCGGTACTGCAGCACGGTGACCACCATGAGGATCACCAGCATCGCCACGCTCAGCGCGGCGGCGTACCCGAAGTTGAACTGGCCGAAGGCGTTGTCATAGATGTAGAGCTGCAGCACGCGGGAGGCGTCGACGGGGCCGCCGCCGGTGGTGACCGCCACGGTGTCGAAGACCTGGAACGAGCCGATCACCGAGATGATGAGCACCAGCCCCAGGATGGGCCGCAGAAGCGGCAGGGTGATGGTGAAGAACTGACGGATCTCGGAGGCGCCGTCCACGCGCGCGGCCTCGTAGAGGTTGCCGGGGATGGCCTGCAGACCGGCGAACAGCAGCAGGGCGGTGTATCCCATGTGGCGCCACACGTTGACCAGCGCGATCGTGGGGATCACCCAAGCCTCGGTGGTGAAGAAGCCGACCCGGCCCACGCCCAGCCATTCCAGGAACTGGTTCCCGATGCCGAGTTGGAAGTCCAGGATCCACAGGAACACCAGGGCGGCGACCACGTTGGAGACCAGGAACGGCGTCAGCACCAGCGAGCGCAGCACGATCGAGCGGCTCAGACGCTGCATCAGCACCGCCAGCACCAGGGCGACCACGGTCTGGATCCCAATGTTGATGACCACGTACAGCAGGGTCACCCGCACCGCGTTCCAGAAGGCGGGGTCGGAGATCATCTCTTGGTAGTTGGCCAGTCCGACGAACCGGGCCGGGGTCAGGATGTCCCAGGAGGTGAAGCTCAGCCAGATGCCGCGGACCAGGGGCCAGAAGTAGAAGAGCAGCAGGCCGACCAGGGCGGGCAGGATGAACAGCAGGGCGAGCCGGGTGTCATCCCGGCGGCCGACGGCGGGTTTCGGTCGGAGTCGGTGGGCGCCGGACGACGTCGGGGCCGGGGCAGGGTTCTCGACAGCACTCATCACGGGTCTCCCTCAGGTCTCCGGACGCCGTTCAGCGGCCGGGTCCGTCGCCGAAGTGCGGGATGTCCATCCGGGTGCCGCCGTCGCGGGCGGAGGCGTGGGCCACGATGCCGGGGGCGGTGAACTTCGCCGCCAGCCAGGCGTTGACCGGGGGGAGCTCTCCGGTGACCACGGCGCGGACGAAGTCGTCCGCGAGGAAGTGGTGCGCGCCCTCGTGACCGTTCGGCGCGCCCTCGAAGGTGTGGGGCAGACGCGACCGGTCATGGACGGGCGCGGTGCCGGAGGTGAAGGCCGCACGCAGCGCGGGGTCGACGTCGCTCAGGTCCGTGTCCCCGCTGCTGTCCCGCACCGGCAGGAAGTCTGCGGAGATGTCGCGGGACTCGGTCTTGTCGTTCCACACCGTCTGGTGGGCGAGCTGCTCGAAGCTGGCCTCGGTGCCGAAGAACCGGAAACGGGATTCACGGATGTGGCAGGGGTAGCCGACCCGACGCATCTCATTGGTGCGCAGGCAGCCACCGTCCGAGAGCTCGAAGAGCGCCGTGGCGTTGGAGACGTCGTTGTCGAACATGCTCACCTCGCGGTCGAAGACCCCGTCGTTCCGGCGGTCCTTCACCCCCAGGCAGCTCACGCTGACGGCGTGGGCGGGGAGCGCGCCGAGGACCCCGCCGAGCGCGTGGGTGGGGTAGAGCATGGGCGGGTAGCTCGCGGTGGCCTTCCAGTTCTCGCCGCCGCTGTACTGATAGGCCGCGTAGAAGCCGAGGTCCATGTCGTGGACGTAGTCTCCTTCGGAGTAGAAGACCTGGCCGAGCTCGCCGGAGCGGATCCTCTCCCTCATATACACGGTGGCGGGGTTGTAGTAGCTGGTCTCGCCCATCATGTAGGTGAGTCCGGTGCGCTCCACGGCGGCGATGATCTGTTCGATCTCGGTGAGCTCCACGGCCATGGGGACGGCGGAGTACACGTGCTTGCCGGCCTCCAGCGCGGCCAGGACGAGCGGGCCGTGGGTCCAGCGCTGGGTGAAGATGGCCACGGCGTCGACGTCGGAGGCCAGCATCTCCTCGAAGCTGCCCACCACGGTGGCGCCGTCGTAGTGGGCTGCGAGCTGTTCGGCGCGCTCGGGCTGCAGGTCCGTGACGGCGAGCTGGGAGACGTTCGGGTGGAGGTCCCAGAGGGTGGCGAAGCTCTTGGAGAACTGGCCGGCGCCGACGATGCCGATGCTCAGGCTCCCGGCCTCGGGGGCGAGGGGAGAGGTGGGCTCAAGGGGCAGCTGGTTCATCAGGGGGTCCTTCCGTCGCGACGAGGTGGGTGGGCATTTGTCAGGATGTCTGAGAGATCGAACATGACTCAACAATTGCGCTCAACTATCAACGAAAAGGAACGGTGTGTCAAGGCTCACCTATCGCCTGATCTGGTAAAACGATTGAATCCATTGATGTCATCATGAACAGGCCGCAGTTCCGTAGATGCCCGCGGTGACCAGAGAGCGGACGAGTGGGGTGGAATGCCTCAGGGGCGGCCGATCACTAGGATCGCCGCCCCTGAGGGGGATGTATCAGTGTTGAGTTGTGTGGGATCGACGATGTGAGGATGTCGCGGTGCCGGTGACTGCTTCAGCGCGCGGCCAGCTCGGCGACCTCCTCCGCGTCGAGTCCTCCGTGAAAGACCTTCAGCTCGTCGATCGCACCGTCGAACGGCGTGTCCCACCAGTTCACGCCGAGGGCGAAGACACCGTCAGAGGTGGTGAACACCTCGGGGAAGCCGTCACCCGAGTGCACGAGGTCGCCGTCGAGGTAGACCTGTGCCTCGCCCTCGGACACCGAGACAGCGATGTGGGTCCACTCGTGCACAGGCAGCTGGGTGCCTGTATCACCGAGGTAAGGGGCCTGGGAGCCCGACCATAGCGCAGTGTTCGATCCGGCGTCCGGACCGGCGTCGGGGACCAGGCTGACCCAGGCGGTGTCCGAGCGGGCGCCGAAGAAGGTCGTCGTGTAGGTGCTCACCGAGTCAGGGTGCACCCAGAAGCTGACCGCGTAGTCCGTGTCAGCGATCAGCCCGTCCGGCAGGCGGACCCCGGAGGTGCCGTCCAAGGCGAGCGCCTCTCCCGCGACGCCGTCGGTGAACTCGGCCGAACCGTCCTCGTGGAGGTCGTCGATCCGCTCGCCGGTGAGCACGCCGTCGGCCAGGCTCGCAGAGGCGCTGGCGGGGCTGAGGTCGCCGTCGAAGGCGTAGTGAGCTACGAGCCCCGGTTCGGGACGGGCCGGCACCATGATCTCGAAGCTCGCCGACTCCTGCCGTTCGCCGAGGCTGACCTCGGCGGTCACGGTGACGTGTGCGTCCTCCTCTCCTGGGCCGGGGCGGGTGACCTGCCCGTCGGCGCCGATGACCGCCTCGTCGCTGCTGGACCAGGAGATCGTCGTCCCGCGGGTGCCGTGCTCCGGGAGATCCAGGTCCGACAGCGCCTCGTCGACGCCGTGCAGCGGCAGATCCGCGACGACGGCGGCCAGGGCGTCGTCGTCGCTCATCGGCTGCAGCTGGCTGCCCCACAGGGAGACGCCTTCCGAGGAGACGACGCTGAAGGTCAGCGCCCAGTCCTCGGCCGGGGCGTCCCATTGGTGGCTGAAGACGCCGGTGAAGATCTGGCCGTCGACGGTCAGTTCGGCGCCATGCTGTCCGGTCAGCTTCCAGCGGCCCGAGATCTCTCCGGAGATCCGGCCGTCCTGTTCCAGGGTGATGTCCACTGCCTCGGTGATCTCGTCGCTGATCGCTCGGCCGTGGTCGATGAGTCGGTAATCGCCGACTACGTCGGGTCGGTGCACCTTCTGCGCCTCAGCCCCGGCGTAGCGATGGGGTGCCACCACGGGCCACCCGTCGGCAGTGAGGTGCATCTCATGGGCGCGCACCTGGTGACGCTCGCCCTGGCCCGGGAATCGGGAATGGAAGATCAAGTGCATCCGCCCGGTCTCCGGATCCAGATGGTGCGTGGTGTGGCCGGGGGAGACGTAGCCGACCCCGTCACCCTCGCCGGGGTCTCCCAGCTCCCGCTGGAAGAGGAAGTTGCCCATCAGTTTGGTGCCGTAGGGCTCGATGCTCTCGTCGTCGAAGATCGGCAGGTCAGGGTCGGCGGACACCTCCCGCATATCGTGGCCCGCGGCGTCGTAGAACGGGCCGGCGGGGCTCTCGGCGCGTGCCACCCGCACGTTGTATCCGCCGAAGGAGTCGAGGCCGCCGAAGGTGGTGAACAGGTAGTAGTGGCCCGAGTCCGGGTCGTACATCATGTCGGGAGCCTCAATGCGGCTGTGATGGCCGCCCATCAGGTGCG
This sequence comes from Nesterenkonia aethiopica, assembly GCF_039534665.1. Lineage (NCBI taxonomy): Bacteria > Bacillati > Actinomycetota > Actinomycetes > Micrococcales > Micrococcaceae > Nesterenkonia > Nesterenkonia aethiopica. Next base: position 27,469 of record NZ_BAAAVT010000012.1, read on the forward strand.
TGCCGTACCCCTGATCCGGCTCCGGCAGGCCGGTGCTCTCGTCGAGCTCCAGGACGAAGATGCCGCCGGAATAGGAGCCGTAGACCATCCAGAGCTCGCCGTCCTCGTCGTAGAAGACGGCAGGATCCACCACGTTCGGGTGGACGGTCGCGTCGTACGGGGTGCCGTCTTCGCTGGGCCCCTCGTCCTCGCGGTGCCCGGAGCGCAGGATGATGCCCTGATCCACATAGGGGCCCTCCACCTGCTCGGCGATCGCCACCCCCATAGCGGATCGTGGCGAATCTCCTCGGCACGCGTTGTAGTACATCGCGAACCGCCCGTCCGGCAGCTCGATCACATCCGGAGCCCAGAGCGTGTCCGTCTCGGCCCAGGCGAGGGCGTCAGCGAGCTCCTCGGTCACATCGTCGAACAGCGGGTTCTCGGGGGTGACGTGGTTCGCCTGCTGCTCCCAGTCGACGAAGTCGGTGGTGCTGGCCGCGGCCAAGTGTGAGCCGAACACCCAGTGCTCGCCGCCCGTCGTGACCAGCGCGGGATCATGCACCTCCACCTCGGTGAACGTCGGCGGTTCGGGCAGGTCTGGTCCCGGCGGGCCCGGCGGAGCGTGGGGTGCGGAGGACGCGGTGGGCGTCAGAGTCAGGGTCAGGGCCGCGGCGAGCATGGTCGCCGCGGTGGCCCGGGGGATGCTCCGGATGGTCACGGGGTTCTCCTCAGGGGTCGAGCGGTTGGGCAGGGTGCGACGACGGCGCAGCCGGTGACGCCGCCATCGCGTCGAGGCCGCATCGCCGAGGCGGTGATGCAACGTTGTAATGGGATCGAGGTTACAACGTTGGACATCTGTGTCAAGGGTGAGGGGTGCACCCGCCGTCCGCTCCGGAGCCCGGGCGGGAGCGAGTTGCACCCCTCGCGTGTGAACCCTGCGGTGATGCCGACCGAGGGAGGGAGTCAGCGGGCGGCGAGCACCTCAGATTCGAGTCGGGCATAGCTGGCCTCCATGCCGTCCACCATGCCGGTGCCCAGCACCGTGTCCCGCAGCTCCCGGTCCGGATAGGTGATGACCAGGCTCAGCAGTGTGCCGCCGTCGACCGGGGTCAGGGTGAGCTCGTTGGTCGTGCCGGGGCCGTCCATGCCGATCATCTGCTCGGAGGTCACCTCCCGATGGGGAGGCTGGGCCTCCAGCAGCTCCCCGGTGAAGCCGAAGCGCTGCTGACCGTCCTCCGACTCCCATTCGTAGCGATAGGTGTCTCCGGGCTCCTCGGCGACCTCGCAGACCGGCATGGTCCACCCGTCGGGGCCCAGCAGCCAGCGCTGCAGCAGGTCCGGGCGACGGTGAGCCTCGGAGACGTCCTCCAGGGACCCGGAGACCACCCGGCTGACGCGCACCTGGGTGTCGTTGAGCAGCTGGGAGCGGGCGGGCCGAGATGGCGTGCGGTCGCCCGCATCGTCGAGGACCTCCTCGATCTGGCTCATCGCGGAGACGGTGCCTTCCTCCATGCCCATCCTCAGCAGCTCGTCCAGATCCTCGGCGGAGGTGAACACCGCACGGACGACCAGGCGGGATCCGTGGGCCGTCTCCTCGAAGGTGAATCTCATGCGGGTGGTGGGCATGTCCTGGGCCGGCTGGCCGTCAGGGCCGGCGAATCCGTCCAGGACTTCGAAGGCGTGCGGGGGCTCTACGTCGAGGAACTCCCACCATCCGCCGGCGCTCTCGCCGTCGGGACCGGTCATCACGTAGTGGGAGCGCCCGCCGGGGAACATGTCATGGCGGGTGAAGGTGGCGGGCCATTCGCGCGGCCCCCAGAACCGCTCGAGCTGCCGGGGGTCTGCGTAGGCATCCCAGAGGCGGCGGACCGGCACGGGGAAATCGGCGGTGATGGTCATCGTCAGGGCGTCGAGGTCCTTCTCGACTGCGGTGATGGGCATGGTGCTGCCTTTCAGGCGGGCTCAGTCGTCGGCGAGCAGCTGGTCGAGCCGGTCGATCCGGTCTCGCCAGAGCTGTTCGTACTGCCGCAGCAGGGACTGGGCGTGGCGGATGGTGTCGGGGCGGGCGCGGACCCGGCGCTCCCGGCCGTGGGCGGTCTTGTCCACGAGACCGGCAGAGACCAGGGTGCTGACGTGCTTCTGGACGGCGGCGAAGGACATGTCATAGGTCTCCGCCAGCGATGAGATGGATTCCTCCTCGATGAGTGTGCGGCGGATGATGTCGCGCCGCGTGGCATCCGCCAGGGCGCGGAAGATCCGATCGACGACCTCCGACGAGGGTGGTTCGGCGTCGAGGGCGACCGTGTCGTGAAATACAACCATCAGGTTGCACGTTAGGCGGTAGGGGTGGGTCCGTCAAGAGGTGTTCGCCTCGGGATCCGATGAGAAGGGGGATGAGAGGGAGTGGCCGTCCGGCGCTCGCTTTCTGGCTCGGCCGCCGTCGCCGTAGACTGTCGGGGTGACTCCCGAAGAACTCTCCGCAGCAGTGACCCGTGTGCTCTCCGAGGCCGTCGAGGCCGGCGAGCTGGCCATCGAGATCCCTGAGACGATCATCATCGAGCGACCCAAGAACAGGGAGCACGGCGACTGGGCCTCCACGGTGGCGCTGCAGCTGGCCAAGAAGGCCGGCATGGCGCCGAGGCAGCTCGCCGAGCTTCTCGCCGCCCGCCTGAGGGAGGCCGACGGCGTGGCGGCGGTGGACATCGCCGGTCCCGGGTTCATCAACATCACCCTCGACGCCGCCGCGGCCGGAGAGCTGGCCCGCACCATCGTGGAGACCGGAGACGGTTTCGGCCACAACGAGGCGCTGGCCGGGCACGTGATCAACATGGAGTTCGTCTCCGCCAACCCCACGGGCCCGCTGCACCTCGGCCACACCCGGTGGGCCGCCCTGGGCGATGCCCTGGCCCGCCTGCTGCGGGCTTCCGGCGCCGACGTCACCAGCGAGTACTACATCAACGACGCCGGCAATCAGATGAACGTCTTCGCCTCCTCCGTCCTCGCCCGAGTCCACGGCGAGGACGTGCCCGAGGGCGGCTATCCCGGGGAGTACACCCGGGAGCTCGCCGAGGAGGCGCTGGCCGCGCGCGCCGACCTCCGCGACCTGCCGCGGGAGGATGCGCTGCCCGTCGTCCGGGAGCTCGCCTATCAGGCGCAGCTCGGGCAGATCAAGGACACGCTCGCCGAGTTCGGCGTGCATTTCGACGTCTACTACTCCGAGCAGTCGCTGCACGACGAGGGTCGGATCGCGGCCGCGGTGGACACCCTCAGGGCCCAGGGGCACATCGAGGACCGTGACGGCGCGGTCTGGCTGCGCACCACCGACTTCGGGGACGACAAGGACCGGGTCCTCTTCAAGGCCGACGGCGAGCCCACCTACTTCGCCGCCGACGCGGCCTACTACCTCTCCAAGCGGGAGCGCGGCTTCGAGGAGAAGATCTACCTCCTCGGCGCAGACCACCACGGGTATGTGGCCCGGCTGAAGGCCATCGCCGCCTGTGCGGGAGACGACCCCGAGCGCAACATCGAGATCCTGATCGGTCAGCTGATGAGCGTCAAGGGCGCGAAGCTGTCCAAGCGCGCGGGCAACATCATCGAGCTCGCCGACCTCATCTCCTGGCTCGGCGCTGACGCCCTGCGCTATACGCTGGCCCGGTACCCGGCCGACTCGCCGATCGACATCGACCCGGAGCTGCTGCGCTCGAAGTCCAATGACAATCCCGTCTTCTACGTCCAGTACGCGCACGCCAGGGCGTGTGCGGCGGCCCGCAACGCGGTCGAGGCCGGAGTGGGACGCGACGGCTTCGACGCCTCCCTGCTGACCCATGCCACCGAGGAGGAGCTGCTCGCGCACTTGGGCCGGTTCCCCTCCGTGGTGGCTCGGGCCGCCGAGATGCGGGAGCCGCACCGTGTGGCCCGCCATCTGGAGACGGTGGCCGCGGCGTACCACTCCTGGTACGCGACATGCCGCATGGTGCCCCGCGCTGGCGAGGAGATCACAGACACCAACCGCACGAGGCTGTGGCTCAACGACGCCACCGTGCAGGTGCTGCGCAACGGGCTCGCCCTACTCGGGGTCTCCGCGCCGGAGAGGATGTGAGACCCATGACCGAGACAGTCGCCGGGCCCCACCCGCTGGCCCCGGAGTGGCTCCGGCCGCTCACCGACAGCGCTGCGCTGGAGGACAAGCTGTTCCCGGCTGACGCTCATCGGGACGACCAGGGGCGTCTCGTCCTCGGTGGAGTCGACGTCGAGACGCTGGCGGCACAGCACGGGACGCCGCTGTATGTGATCAGCGAAGACGATTTCCGGAGCCGCGCCCGGGCCTTCGTCGAGGCATTCTCCGAGGCGTTCGCCCCGGAGACCGACGTGGACGTGTTCTATGCGGGCAAGGCCTTTCTGAGCACGCACGCGGCACGCTGGGCTGCCGAGGAGGGCCTGTGCGTGGACACCGCCTCCGGTGGTGAGCTCGCCGTCGCGCTGGCCGCCGAGGTCGAGCCCGCCCGCATCGGCCTGCACGGCAACAACAAGTCCGATGCCGAGATCGTCCGCGCACTGAAGGCCGGCATCGGCCGGATCATCGCTGATTCGCTCGACGAACTGGCGAGGATCGATCAGCTGGCGAGGTCCGCCGGCGTCACCGCCCCGGTGATGCTGCGGCTCACCCCCGGGGTGCACGCCTCGACCCATGAGTACATCGCCACCGCGCATGAGGACCAGAAGTTCGGACTCTCGCTGACCCCGTCCTCCGACGCCGACACCGACCAGGAGAACCCCTACGCCGGCTCGCCGGCCTGGTCCGCAGTCGAGCACGCCCTGGCGGCCGAGCACATCGAGCTGCGCGGACTGCACTGCCACATCGGCTCGCAGATCTTCGAGCCGGAGGGCTTCGAGGTGGCAGCCGCCAAGCTCATCGGCCTGCTCGGTCGGGTGCGGGCCCGGCACGGGGTCGAGCTGCCGGAGCTCGATCTCGGCGGAGGCCATGGCATCGCCTACACCGAGGCCGACTCCCCGCGGCACCCCCGGCAGATCGCCCAGGCCCTGGCCGGTGCGGTACGCACCGCCTGCGACGCCGAGGGGATCGAGGTGCCACGGATCTCCATCGAGCCGGGCCGGGCGATCGTCGGTCCTGCCGGGGTGACCCTGTACCGGGTGGGCGTGCAGAAGGACGTCCAAGTGGACGGGCCTTCCGGCGAGACGCTGTCCCGTCGGTATGTGGCCGTGGACGGCGGGATGAGCGACAACGCCCGTGGGGTGCTCTACGACGCCGACTATTCCGCCGTGCTGGCGGGTCGGAAGGTGACCGGGAACCATGTGCTGTCTCGCATAGTGGGCAAACACTGCGAATCCGGAGACATCGTCGTGCGGGACGTATACTTGCCGACGACGACGGCGCGGGACGACCTCCTCGCGGTCCCCGCGACCGGTGCCTACTGTCATTCGCTCTCGAGCAACTACAACCTCCTGGCCCGTCCCGCTGTGGTCGCGGTGAAGGACGGGGCCTCCCGGGTGCTCATCCGCCGCGAGACCGAGGAGCAGATGCTCCGCCGCGACACCGGCTTCGCCGCGCAGGACTGAGTCCGATCGGCCCAGCAGGCAGGTCGACTCGGCGCTCGAGGCGACGGCAGCCCCAGACGACCTGACCACGACCGCACACAGAACGGGGTGACCATGGCCAGCGCTGCAGAACCGCTGACGATCGGCCTGCTCGGAGCAGGGAACGTCGGTGCCCAGGTGGCACGGACTCTGGTGGAGGAGCGAGAGCTCATCAGCGCTCGCGTGGGAACCCCGGTCCGGCTGATCGGGGTCGCCGTGCGCGACGTCGAGGCGCCCCGTGACTGGCGGATCCCCGGGGAGCTGCTCACCACCGACGCTGAGTCGCTGGTGGACCAGGCTGACCTGGTCATCGAACTGCTGGGCGGGCTGGAACCGGCCGGCAGCCTGATCGAGCGGGCGCTGCGCCGCGGAGCCGCCGTCGTCACGGGGAACAAGGCCCTGCTGGCCACCCGCGGCGGGGAGCTCTCCGCTGTGGCGGCCGAGACCGGCGCTCCGCTGCACTTCGAAGCCTCGGTGGGCGGGGCCATCCCGATCCTGCGTCCCATCCAGGAGTCCCTCTCGGGCGACCGCATCACCAAGGTGATGGGCATCGTCAACGGGACCACCAACTACATCCTGGACCAGATGGACACCACCGGTGCGGCGTTCGACGATGCGCTCACCGAGGCTCAGCGACTGGGCTACGCCGAAGCCGATCCGACCGCTGACGTCGAAGGCCATGACGCCGCCGCCAAGGCCGCGATCCTGGGCACGCTGGCCTTCCATGCCCCGTTCACCATCGATGACGTCCACTGTGAGGGCATCACGGCCGTCTCTGCGGCGGACATCGAGGCCGCCGCCGCCTCCGGCTACGTCATCAAGCTGCTCGCGATCGCCGAGATCTTCGACGGGGAGGGCGCCGTGCTGCGGGTCCACCCGACTCTGCTGCCACGCACCCATCCGCTGGCCAGTGTGCGGGGGGCGTTCAACGCGGTCTTCGTCGTGGCCGAGAACGCCGGGGAGCTCATGTTCTACGGCCAGGGCGCCGGCGGTGTGCCCACCTCGTCTGCTGTGCTCGGGGACCTCGTCTCCGCCGCGCGGCTTCTGCGTCACGGCACCACGGCCCTGGAGCCCTCCGAGCCGACCGAGACCGTGCCGGCGCTGCCCATCGAGAAGGCCCGGACCCAGTACTACATCGACATGGAGGTGGCAGACGAGGAGGGCGTGATCGCGGAGATCGCGCGGGTCTTCGCCGACCACCACGTCTCCATCGAGGCCATGCGCCAGCCGGGCATCGTCTCCGTCGACGGGGAGGTCGACACCGAGCAGGACAACGGCGCTGTGCTGCAGGTGGTCACGCACCCCGCCCAGGAGAAGTCCCTGGCTCAGACCGTGGCCACGCTGAAGGCCCTCGACGTCGTGCGTGCCGTCACCTCGGTGCTGCGCGTCGAGATCGAGCAGTAGCACCTGGGCCGCCCCACCGCGGGCCGCCTGCCCACCCGATAGAACCGCAGGAACAGGAGAGCAACGCTGTGGCGCATCAGTGGCGCGGAGTGATCCGCGAATACGCCGACCGGCTTCCGGTCGACGACGACACCCGCATCATCACCCTGGGGGAGGGCGGCACTCCGCTGGTGCATGCGCCCGCGCTCTCCGAACTGATCGACGGCGACGTGCACCTCAAGGTCGAAGGCATGAACCCCACCGGGTCCTTCAAGGACCGGGGCATGACGATGGCGATCACCGCGGCCGTCGCCCAGGGCGCACAGGCGGTGGTCTGCGCGTCGACCGGCAACACCTCGGCCTCGGCCGCGGCCTACGCCACGCAGGCCGGTCTGACCTGTGCCGTGCTCGTCCCCGCCGGCAAGATCGCCATGGGGAAGCTGAGCCAGGCCGTGGCCCACGGCGCCGAGCTGATCCAGATCGACGGCAACTTCGACGGCTGCCTGGACATCGCCCGCAAGCTTGCCGAGGCCTATCCGGTCTTCCTGGTGAACTCCGTGAACCCCGCGCGCATCGAAGGGCAGAAGACCGGGGCCTTCGAAGTCGTCGATGCTCTCGGTGACGCTCCTGACCTGCACCTTCTGCCCGTGGGCAATGCCGGCAACATCACGGCGTACTGGAAGGGGTATCAGGAGTACGCCGCCACCTGGACCAATCCGCATCAGGGCCAGGCCGCCCAGCCGCTGAGCCCTCGGGCCACGCGCACGCCCGCCATGTGGGGGTTCCAGGCGGCCGGCGCTGCGCCGATCGTGGCGGGCCACCCTATCACCGAGCCGGACACTGTGGCCACCGCGATCCGCATCGGCAACCCGGCCTCCTGGGAGAAGGCCGAAGCCGCCCGCGAGGACTCGGGCGGCGTGATCGAGTCGGTCACGGACGAGGAGATCCTCGCCGCCCATCGGTGGCTCTCCTCCAAGGAGGGCGTCTTCGTGGAGCCGGCCTCGGCGGCCGGTGTCGCCGGGCTGATCCGCAAGCATGCCGCCGGTGAGGTGCCCTCGGGTCTCTCGGTGGTCATCACGGTGACCGGGCATGGGCTGAAGGATCCTGACTGGGCGTTGAAGAACGCCGACGGCAGCGACGTGGAGCCGACGAGGCTGCCGCAGGACGTGGAGACCGTGGCTCGCCAGCTGGGCCTGTGAGCGGCGTCGGCGGAATGCAGGATCCGCGGGAACCGACCGGCGACGACCGCGGCAGGCCTGACGCGCGACTGACAGAGCAGGAGAACATGGGCATCACATTGGGCCAGGGCATCGGCGCCGAGGAGGCGCTCACCGGCGAGTCACGGTCAGCACAGCACCCGGGGTCGCCGGCGGCCCCGTTGACGGCGCCGCTGACGGCGCCGCGCAGCTTCCGCCTGCGTGTGCCCGCGACCTCCGCCAACCTGGGGCCCGGCTATGACTGCATGGGGCTCGCGCTCGATCTGCACGACATCATCGACGTCGTCGCGACTCCGCGCCGGGACGGGGACCGCCCGCAGGTCACCGTCAGTGTGGAGGGTGAGGGCGCGGCGACGCTGCCCCGCGACGCCACCCACCTGGTCGTCTCGCTCATCGAGAGGATCATGGCCCGACACGGCGTCGGGATGCCCGACCTCGAGGTGCGTGCGCACAACCACATTCCGCACAGTCGCGGCCTGGGCTCCTCGGCGGCGGCGGTGGCCTCCGCCGTCATCATCGCCGACGAGCTGCTCCCGGACGGGCTCACTGACGAGGAGAAGCTGCAGATCGGCTCCCGCGTCGAGGGGCACCCGGACAACTATGTGCCCGCCCTGCGCGGAGGAGTGGCCCTGTCCTGGCAGGAGGGGGACCGGTTCCACACCGTACCTCTGATCCCGCACGAGGAGCTGCGCACCGTCCTGGCCGTGCCCGACGTCGAACAGTCGACCGCCGAGGCCCGGGGTGTGCTGCCGGAGGTCGTGCTGCATGCCGATGCCGCGGCGAACTCCGCCCGCACCGGACTGCTGGTCCATGCGCTCACCTCCGCTCCAGAGCTGCTGCTCGCGGCCACCTGCGACCGTCTGCACCAGGAGCAGCGGCGTGCCGCCTTCGCACCGTCCATGGCCCTGGTGGACTCGCTCCGGGAGGCCGGTCACGCCGCCGTGATCTCCGGAGCCGGGCCCTCGGTGCTGGTGCTGGCGGCCGGGGACTCTGCGGCGCGCGCGGCCTGGTCGCACATCGCGGACCATGCCGCCAGGACGGACGACATGTGGACCCCGGCGATCCTGCCGATCAGCCGCGCAGGTGCTACAGTGGAGGAGTACCCGCGGTGATCACCGCGGTGTGCCCCACGGCAGCAGGCCATGCGACGATCGGTCGCATGCGGCTCTCCCGTGCACGGCGCCCCGCATCGTCGCCAGGCCATCATCACCGGTCCTGGAGACGATCACCGCACTTCTTCCGCGCGAGTCGCCTTCTTCTCTGTGCGCATCATGTCCAGACTCCGGGTTTCGGCTCGGAGTGGGACGCGTCTCGCGATGTCATCATGACGTTCCGAAGATGCCAGAGAGGGTCTCTCTCGACTGTGGACGTGCGGAAGAGGACGAACAGACCGACGGCCATCTGACGAGCCGTTGAAGACACGATGCAGGACGACGACGTCGGAACGCGCCCCGAGCAGAGCTGATCTGCCCCGGTTCGCTCCGCGCCGCTCCTGCCTGACGAGGGGGAAGGAATCCTTCGTGACAGACACCACCGCTGAGACCACTCAGGCTCAGGGAGCCGAGACCGCCGTGACCGGCGGCTCGACACAGACCACCGCCGCAGCGGCCGAGGGATCGGCGCCCGCGGAGAAGAAGACGACCCGTCGTCGGGCCACGGCCCCTAAGGCGGCCCCCAAGACGGCGGACCAGGCTCCGGACCAGGCTCCGGCCTCCGGCGACGACGGCAAGGGAGGCGGGCTGGCCGGTCTGAAGCTCGCCCAGCTGCAGGCGCTGGCCCAGCAGCTCGGCATCACGGGCAGCTCGCGGATGCGCAAGTCCGCGCTGGTCGAGGCGATCTCGGCCCATCAGCGCGGCGGCGCCGTCGCTGACCGGGAGGATCGCGCCAAGAAGGACGCCGGCAAGGACACAGACAAGAGCTCCGGCGAGGGCTCCGAGAAGCCTGCCGAGAAGGGCGCTGGCCAGGACACGGCCCAGGGCTCGGAGAAGGGCTCGGAGAAGTCTGAGAAGCAGGGTGGCCGCGGCGGACGCAACGGCCGTGCCGACTCGGATGCCCGCGGCAGCTCGAAGTCCCAGGACAAGGGCCAGGACAAGGGCCAGGACAAGGCTCAGGCGAAGGGCCAGGGTACCGACGCGCAGGACCAGCAGAAGCAGGACCAGCAGAAGGGCCGCGGGCGACGCGGCGACGACCAGTCCCAGAAGGGCGGTCAGGACGGCCAACGTGACCGCCAGAAGGGCGGCCGGGACGGCCAGAAGGACGGTCAGCGCGGCGGTCAGAAGTCCCAGGACGAAGGGCGCGGCGGCCGCGATGGTGGTCGCGACGGCGGTCGTGACGGCCGCGATGGTCGAGACGGTCGCGATGGCGACGGCGGTCGGCGCAACCGTCGCAACCGCAACCGCAACGAGCGCGGGAACCGTCGCCGCGGACGGGGCAACCCGGAGGTCGATGACACCGAGGTCACCGAGGATGACGTCCTGGTGCCGGTCGCCGGCATCCTGGACGTCCTGGACAACTACGCGTTCATCCGGACCTCCGGCTACCTGCCGGGCCAGAACGACGTCTATGTCTCGCTGGCGCAGGTCAAGCGGTACAACCTGCGCAAGGGTGACGCCGTGCACGGCAGCATCCGGGCGCCGCGGGAGGGCGAGAACCAGAACAAGCGTCAGAAGTTCAACGCGCTGGTGAAGCTGGAGGCGGTCAACGGCCGTCCCGCGGAGGCGAACACCGACCGCGTCGACTTCACCAAGCTGGTGCCCCTGTACCCGCAGGAGCGGCTGCGCCTGGAGGGCGACCCGAAGCTGGTCGGTCCCCGGGTGATCGACCTGATCGCCCCTATCGGCAAGGGCCAGCGCGGCCTCATCGTCTCCCCGCCCAAGGCCGGCAAGACGATGATCCTGCAGTCCCTGGCCAAGGCGATCAAGACGAACAACCCTGAGGTCCACCTCATGATGGTGCTCGTCGACGAGCGCCCCGAGGAGGTCACCGATATGCAGCGCACGGTCGACGGCGAGGTCATCGCCTCGACGTTCGACCGTCCGGCCGACGATCACACCACCGTCGCGGAGCTCGCCATCGAGCGTGCCAAGCGGCTCGTGGAGCTGGGCAAGGACGTCGTCGTGCTGCTGGATTCGATGACCCGTCTGGGCCGCGCCTACAACACCGCGGCCCCGGCGTCCGGCCGGATCCTCTCCGGCGGTGTGGACGCGAACGCCCTCTACCCGCCGAAGCGCTTCTTCGGTGCGGCGCGCAACATCGAGAACGGCGGATCCCTCACGATCCTCGCGACCGCCTTGGTCGAGACCGGATCCAAGATGGACGAGGTCATCTTCGAGGAGTTCAAGGGCACCGGCAACATGGAGCTGCGCCTGTCGCGGTACCTGGCCGACCGCCGCATCTTCCCGGCCGTGGACGTCAACGCGTCCTCGACCCGCCGCGAGGAGAACCTGCTCTCTCCCGACGAGATCAAGATCATGTGGAAGCTGCGCCGTGTCCTCTCGGGCCTGGAGCAGCAGCAGGGCCTGGAGCTGCTGATCAACAAGCTCAAGGAGACCGGTTCGAACGCCGAGTTCCTCATGCTGGCCAACAAGACCACGCTGGGGGACAAGAACAAGAAGGACTAGCGTCCCGCCGTCGTCGCATCATGTCCCACGTTCCTGTCGACCCGCAGCAGAAGGCCTTCACCCCATGGCAGCCCCAGACCCCTCTCTCGAGAAGCGCATGTTCGACTCCGTCGACACCCTGTTGGCGGAGCATGTCGAGCTGCAGACGCGGCTCTCGGACCCTGACGTGCACGCCGATCAGGCGCTGGCGCGGCGGCTGGGCCGTCGCTACGCCCGGCTCAACGGCGTCGTCGAGGCCCATCGACGCTGGTCCCGACTCACCGAGGACCTCGACGCCGCCCGGGAGCTGGCGGAGGAGGACTCGGACTTCGCGGAGGAGGCGGAGCAGCTGCGCCTCCAGCTCGACGCCGCGGCGGACCGTCTGCTGCGCATGCTCATCCCACGGGACGAGAACGACGCCCGAGACGTGATCATCGAGGTCAAGGGCGGCGCCGGCGGCGACGAGGCGGCGCTCTTCGCAGGGGATCTGCTGCGGATGTACACCCGCTACGCCGAGTCGAAGGGGTGGAAGACCGAGATCATCTCCGCGACGCCCTCCGACCTGGGCGGATACAAGGACGTCCAGATGTCCGTCCGTGCCGGTGCGACCGACCCGGCCCAGGGGGTCTATGCGCACCTGAAGTTCGAGGGCGGGGTGCACCGCGTCCAGCGCGTCCCCGAGACCGAGTCCCAGGGTCGCATCCACACCTCGGCCGCCGGGGTCCTGGTGCTGCCCGAGGTGGACGAGCCCGAAGAGATCGAGATCCACCAGAACGATCTCAAGATCGACGTCTATCGGTCGTCGGGGCCCGGCGGACAGAGCGTCAACACCACCGACTCGGCGGTCCGCATCACCCATCTGCCCACCGGAATCGTCGTGGCGATGCAGAACGAGAAGTCCCAGCTGCAGAACAAGGACGCCGCCATGCGGGTCCTGCGGTCGCGGCTGCTCGCCCACCAGCAGGAGCAGATCGACGCCGAGAACGCGCAGGCGCGGAAGTCCCAGGTCAGGACGATGGACCGGTCGGAACGCATCCGGACCTACAACTACCCGGAGAACCGCGTCGCCGATCACCGCACCGGATACAAGGCGTACAACCTCGACGCGGTCATGGACGGCGACCTCGAGGCCGTCGTCCAGTCCTGCATCCAGCTCGATGAACAGGAGCGCCTGTCCGCACTGGCGGAGGGTCACGGGGCATGACCGCCGAGGTCTCTCCGACGCAGGTGTCCCTGGAGGACCTCCTGCGGGACGCCGTGGTTCGGCTCCGCGACGCTGGGGTGCCGTCTGCCCGAGTGGACGCCGAGATCCTGCTGGCCCATGTGCTCGGCGAGAGCCGTGGCCGCGCCGCCGCCCTGGCGCTGGCCGGGCGTCGGGCAGATCCCGAGACGGCAGAACGGCTGCGGTCCCTGGTGGACGAACGCGCCCGGCGGGTCCCTCTGCAGCATCTCACCGGCCTCGCTCCCTTCCGCGGACTGGAGCTGCGGATCGGCCCTGGCGCCTTCATCCCCCGTCCGGAGACCGAACAGGTCGCCCAGGCGGCGTTGGACCACCTGCAGTGCGTCAGGGTTTCCCGGCCCCGGGTCATCGACCTGGGCACCGGCTCGGGGGCGCTGGCGGCCGCCATCGCGGCCGAGCATCCCGCTGCAGAGGTCCACGCGGTGGAGCTCAGCGAGCAGGCGGCGGCCTGGGCGCGGGTGAACCTCGAGCCGCACGGGGTCACCCTGCATCGGCAGGACCTGCGCGAGGTGCCGGCAGAATGGGAGGCCGCCTTCGACGTCGTGGTCTCCAACCCGCCCTACATCCCGCCGGGGATGGTGCCCACGGAGGCGGAGGTGCGGGAGCATGATCCGGAGCTGGCCCTCTACGGCGGGGGCCCCGACGGCCTGCAGGTGCCGTGGGCGGTGGTGGACAGTGCCGCGGCTCTGCTGTCCGCCGGCGGCTGGATGATCATGGAGCATGCCGAAGTGCAGGCTGCGACGATCGCGGCGCGGTTGGCCGAGGATCCACGGTTCGCCCAGGTGCGCACCCACCAGGACCTGACCGGACGGGACCGCGCCACGAGTGCTGTGCGCACAGACACAGCTGCTCGCCCGAGTCCGTTCGACGCCATAGACATGGGAGAATGACGCGCGTGACCCAGATTGTCGACTGTCATGAACTCGATGCTCGTTCCGCAGGGATCGCCGCGGCCACGGAGGCCGTGCGGCGCGGAGAGTGCGTGGTCATCCCCACCGACACGGTCTATGGGATCGGTGTGGATGCCTTCTCCCCGCAGGCGGTGAGCATCCTGCTGGCGGCCAAGGGCCGCAACAGGACGATGCCGCCCCCGGTGCTGATCGGGCGACAGGCGGTCATGGACGCCCTCGCCGATGAGGTGCCGGAGGCCGCCCGCGGCCTGGCAGAGGCATTCTGGCCCGGCGCGCTGACACTGATCCTGCAGGCCCAGCCGTCCCTCGCCTGGGACCTGGGGGAGACGCGGGGAACTGTGGCGCTGCGCATGCCTGCCGACGACCTCGCCCTGGAGCTGCTGAACCAGACCGGCCCGATGGCGGTCTCCTCGGCCAACCGCACCGGACTGCCCGCCGCCACGGAGGTCGCCCAGGCCCGCGAGATGCTCGGTGAGGCCGTCAGCGTGTATCTCGACGACGGCGTCCGGGACACCACCAGCCCGTCCACGATCGTGGACTGCACCGTGGAGCCGCCTCGAGTGGTCCGGCACGGGGCGATCAGCCTCGCCGAGCTGCGGGCCGTCGTGCCGGATGTGGCGTCGGACGTGGCTGGCGACGCTGCGGGCGACGCCGTGGACGAGGGCTGAACGGCCGACTGACTGCCCCATGATCTATTTCCTCATCGTGCTCACCATCTCAGCGGTGGTGACCTACGCGATCACGCCCCTGGTCCGCCACGTGGCGCTGACCCTCGGGGTGTACACCCCTGTCCGCGCGCGGGACATGCACCGCCAGACCCTGCCCCGCTGGGGCGGGGCAGGGATGTTCGTCGGCATGGTGGTGGGCCTGGCGGCGGCCGCAGCGGTCCCGTACCTCAGCGGGATCTTCGCGGATCTGACCCCGGTGCGCGGAGTCTTCGCCGCTATGGTGCTGATCCTCATCGTGGGCATGGCGGATGATGCCTGGGACATCCACTGGTTCTTGAAGCTCCTCGGGCAGATCGGTGCCGGCGTGCTGCTCGTCGTGCACGGCGTGCGGCTCGAGGTCATGCCCGTGGGCTGGCTGGGCGTGGGGGACGTCCCCGTGCAGTCGGCGCTCACAGTGTTCCTCGTGGTGCTGACCATCAACGCCTTCAACTTCATCGACGGGCTGGACGGGCTGGCCGCCGGCGTGGCTGCGATCGGCGGCAGCGCCTTCTTCATCTACAGCTACCTGCTGACGCTGTCGATCAACGCCTTCGACGCCTCCAACCTGGTGACCCTGCTCATGGCGGTGATGGTCGGCGCATGCCTGGGCTTCCTGCCGCACAACTTCCATCCGGCCCGCATCATCATGGGGGACACCGGGGCCATGCTGCTGGGGCTGGTCATGGCCGCCGGTGCGGTCGCGGTCACCTCCGACGTCGGACAGCTCACCGAAGGCTGGCGCTTCCGGAACGTGCCCGCCTACATGCCTGTGCTGCTGCCTCTGGCGGTGACCCTGCTGCCGCTGCTGGATCTGGCCCTGGCGGTGATCCGGCGCACCGCCCGAGGAGCCTCGCCGTTCAGCCCGGACCGGGGCCATCTGCACCACAAGCTGGTCGACGGCGGCTACTCCCATCCCCAGGCGGTGCTGCTGCTGTACCTGTGGTCCGGTCTCTTCGCCTTCGGCGCCGTCTCCTTCAGCTTCCTGCCCTGGTGGTTCGTGAGCCTGAGCATGTTCGTCTCCCTCGGGGGAGCCACAGCGTTGACGCTGTGGCCGTCCCTGCGCCGCCGGGCCCGGCGGCTGAATCGTCAGGCGGCCGAACGCGCACTGCGCGCCCGACGCGAGGGCTCGGCATGAGCGGGCGGATCTTCCCCCGTGCCACCGGCTGGCGCCGCGTGCTGTGGCTCGCCCTGACCACCGGCGGGGCGATGATGGCGGCCGCCGTCCTGCTGGCGTTGCCCGTGGCCGGCGTCGACGCCGGGATGAGCGCCGCACTGGGCGGTTCGATGGTGCTGGTCCTCTCGGCGGTGAGCCTCGTGCTGGTCGACGTGGCCGAGCGGGTCATGCCCAGCCAGGCCATCACAGCCTTCATGCTCGGCTTCGCCCTGAAGCTGGCGGTGCTCGCCGTGGTCCTCTCCTCGGTGACGGCCCCTGGGTGGGTGCTGCCGGGGTGGACCGTGGGGGCGGCGGCCGCTGTCGTCATCGCCTGGCAGTCCGGCGAGATCGCCGCCTTCCTGCGCCTGCGCACGCCGATCGACCCGGAGAGTGGCAGGAACGGCTCCGGCTGACGTCTGACGTCATCGACGAGCAGTTTTCTACACGGCGTAGTACAGTGGACTCCGGTGTGAGAGGCATGCCGTGAGTCACGTCGGTCTTTGATAAGCTTGCCAAGGGCCGCATCACGGTGATGGATTCTGTCCATCCACCGCTCCACAGCTTGACCTTGCTCTGAGGTTGAGGGATGTCTCTGTGTGCTTGTCACCGGAGAGAATCCGCCGATTGCGCCTAGAACGACGTAGAGACGGAGACCCTCCGGCTCGATCCATGCCCGGGGCTTCTGGCCCCTTGTGCCCGATGACGGACACCGCAGAGAGGACCAGCGTTGCATTCGCTTGCGCTCGCAGCCGACGACGAGGGTGGTTTCGCCCCGCCCACCATCAGTGAGACCCACCTCCCCGAGATCTTCCCGTGGATGGCGGAATGGGGGAGCGGCTTCGGCAAGAACATGCTGATGGTCGTCCTGGCCGTGCTGGCCATCTGGTGGTTCTTCTCCTTCGCCATCCGCAAGCAGGCGCTCGTGCCGTCACGACTGCAGTTCGTCGCCGAGGGCGGCTATGCCTTCGCGAGGAACACCCTCGGACGGGACATCCTCGGCGAGAAGCACTTCAAGCCCTGGGTCCCGTTCCTGTTCACGGTGTTCTTCTTCGTCCTGTTCAACAACCTGTTCGGAGCCATTCCGTTCCTGCAGATGCCGACCTTCTCCCACGCGGGGTCGGCCTACGCGATCGCGGCCATCATCTGGGTCACCTGGATCTTCATGGGCTTCAAGCTCCACGGAGGCCGCTTCCTCAAGCTGATGACGGTGCCCTCGGGCGTGCCGAAGTGGTTGCTTCCGCTGCTCATCCCGATCGAGTTCCTCTCCAACTTCCTCATCCGCCCGCTGACGCATTCGCTGCGAATCATGGCCGTCATGCTCGCCGGCCACATCATCGTGATGCTCGCCGGTTCAGGTGCGGAGTTCCTCATCGCGCAGCAGGAGGGCATCGGCAATGCCAGCCTCGGCGTCCTGATCCTGCTGGGCTCCATTCCGCTCTACTTCCTCGAGATCATCATGATGGTCCTGCAGGCCTTCGTCTTCGCGCTGCTGACCGCCATCTACATCCAAGGCTCCATCGAGGCCGACGCCCACTGAGCGGAGGCCCTTCCCGAGCGCTCCGGCCTTGCGCCGAGGCGACCGGGAAGGCTACAGACAACTTCACACACCGGGCGCCGCGAGCGTCCGCCGAAGAGAACGAACGTCCGACCGGCTGCGCCGGACGGGCGGACACACAGAGACAGTCCCGGTGAGACGCACCGGGATCGAGACAGAAAGAGAGAAACTCCATGGATGGATCCCTGAACATGCTCGGCATGGGCATCGCCGGCCTCGGTGCTGCCATCGCCATCGGTCTGGTCTTCGCCGCCTACATCAACGGTGTGGCCCGCCAGCCCGAGGCGCAGCGCGTGCTGCAGCCGATCGCCATCCTCGGCTTCGCCCTGGCAGAGGCGGTCTTCGTCCTCGCCATCGTCTTCGCCTTCGTGCTCTGAGGCGGGTCAGAGGCAATCCGTGAACGGGGCACAGCGGCGCTGGGCCCCCTCCAGACCGTCTGACTAGTGAAAATGGGTGAACACATGATCAGCACTTCACTGATCCAGGCAGCCGCCGAGGACGCCAACCCTCTGGTGCCCAACCTGTGGGAGACGCTCGTCGTCATCCTGGGCTTCCTGGTGCTGCTGTTCGTCGTGGTGAAGTTCATCGCTCCGGCCTTCGAGAAGGCCTACCAGGATCGCCGCAACGCGATCGAGGGCGGCCTGAGCCAGGCCGAGGAGGCCAAGGCCGAGGCCGAGGCGATGAAGGCCGAGTACGAGCAGAACCTGGCGGACTCCCGCGCCGAGGCCAGTCGCATCCGCGAGGAGGCCCGCGCCGAGGGTGCCCAGATCGTCGCTGAGCACAAGGAGAAGGCGGCCGCCGAGGCGGCACGCATCACCGAGCAGGCTCAGCAGCAGATCGCCGCCGAGCGCCAGCAGGCCGCGGTGACGCTGCGCCAGGACGTCGGCACGCTGGCCACACAGCTCGCGAGCCGGATCGTCGGCGAGGCGCTGGAGGACGACGCCCGTTCGCAGCGCGTGGTCGACCGCTTCCTGGCCGACCTCGACGCTGAGCAGTCGAACAGGACAGGAGCGGCACAGTAATGGCTGCGGTGACCGGTGAATCCCTCGCCACCCTGCAGGAACAGCTGTCGGAGACTCTCGCGGCCAGCGAACTTCCCGTGGCGGACGAGCTGTTCGGCGCGCTCGACGTGTTGGACTCTTCGGCGGGTCTGCGCCGCAGCCTGACCGACCCTGCCCGTGAGGCGCAGGAGCGGGCAGGCGTCGTGCGCGGCCTCTTCGGAGCCAAGGCGCGTCCGGCCACAGTGACGGTCCTCGAGGCGATCGCTTCGCAGCGCTGGAGCCGGGAGCGTGACCTCGGCGACGCGGTGGAGCGCCTGGCGGTGGCCGTCGTGGCCGCGCAGGCCGAGAAGGACGGGTTGCGGGGCCTCGAGTCGCTGGAGTCGGAGCTGCTGGCGTTCCGCCGGGCGGTGCTGTCCTCCCACGAGGTCCAGCGGGCGCTGACGGACAGCCAGGCTCCGGCCGAGTCGAAGCAGAAGCTGGCGGCGCGCCTCTCACCGGAGGCCGGCGCCGAGGCCCGCCTGCTCATCGACCGCGCGGTCTCGACTCCTCGCGGACTCCGGCCGGAGGCGCTCGTCGAGCGTTTCGCCGAGCGCATCGCGGCACGTCAGCAGCGTTGGATCGCCCAGGTCACCGTCGCCAAGGAGCTCGACGCCGCCCACCGGCAGCGTCTGAGCGCCAGCCTCGACCGGTACTTCGGCCGAGAGCTCAGGCTCGACGTCGTCGTCGACCCCTCTGTTGTCGGTGGGATCCGGGTGCAGGTCGGTGATGAGGTGGTGGACTCCACGGTCGCCACCCGACTCAACGAGCTCCACCGGAGGCTCGCCGGCTGATCCGGGCGACCCGGAGCAGCGCACGCGTCTCGCAGCGCCGTTGACATCCAGCGCTGATGGCGCTGACATACACGTGAATCTTTGAACCAGACGGCCGCAGCTGCGGCCACGACACAGGAGAGCAGGGACTGCAGATGGCCGACTTGACCATCAACGCCGACGACGTCCGCAATGCTTTGAACGAGTTCGCAGCGTCCTACGACCCGGGGCGCACCGAGCGCGTCGAGGTCGGACGGGTGATCTCGGCGGCCGACGGCATCGCCCGCGTCGAGGGACTTCCCTCGACCATGGCGAACGAACTTCTCCGCTTCGAGGACGGGACGCTGGGTCTCGCCCAGAACCTGGACACCCGTGAGATCGGTGTCGTCATCCTCGGCGAGTTCTCCGGGATCGAGGAGGGTCAGGAGGTGCACCGCACCGGCGAGGTCCTCTCGGTGCCGGTGGGCGACAACTTCCTGGGTCGCGTCGTCGACCCGCTGGGCCAGCCGATCGACGACCTCGGCGCCATCGAGCCCGAGGGCCGCCGCGCCCTGGAGCTCCAGGCGCCGTCGGTGGTGCAGCGCAAGTCGGTGCATGAGCCGCTGCAGACCGGCATCAAGGGCATCGACGCCATGATCCCGATCGGCCGCGGCCAGCGCCAGCTGATCATCGGCGACCGCCAGACGGGCAAGACGGCCATCGCGATCGACGCGATCCTGAACCAGAAGGCCAACTGGGAGTCCGGCGACGTCGACAAGCAGGTGCGTTGCATCTACGTGGCCGTCGGACAGAAGGCCTCGACCATTGCGGCGGTGCGCCAGACCCTTGAAGAGCAGGGCGCTCTGGAGTACACCACCATCGTGGCCTCCCCGGCCTCGGACCCGGCGGGCTTCAAGTATCTGGCGCCCTTCGCCGGCTCGGCCATCGGCCAGCACTGGATGTACGGCGGCAAGCACGTGCTCATCGTCTTCGACGACCTCTCCAAGCAGGCCGAGGCCTACCGTGCTGTCTCGCTGCTGCTGCGCCGCCCGCCGGGACGCGAGGCCTTCCCGGGCGACGTGTTCTACCTGCACTCCCGCCTGCTGGAGCGCTGCGCCAAACTCTCCGACGAGATGGGCGCGGGCTCCATGACGGGCCTGCCGATCGTCGAGACCAAGGCGAACGACGTCTCCGCCTACATCCCGACCAACGTCATCTCCATCACCGACGGTCAGATCTTCCTGCAGTCGGACCTCTTCAACGCCAACCAGCGCCCCGCGGTCGACGTCGGCATCTCGGTGTCCCGCGTCGGTGGTGCCGCGCAGGTCAAGGCGATGAAGAAGGTGGCCGGCACGCTGAAGCTGGACCTGGCCCAGTACCGCGACATGCAGGCCTTCGCGATGTTCGCCTCGGACCTGGACCCGGCCACGCGTCAGCAGCTGGTCCGCGGTGAGCGTCAGATGGAGCTGCTCAAGCAGCCGCAGTACACCCCGTACCCGGTCGAGGAGCAGGTCGTCTCCATCTGGGCCGGTTCGAAGGGCCACCTGGACGACGTCGAGATCAACGACGTCGGGCGCTTCGAGCAGGACTGGATCGAGCACCTGCGCCGCAAGACCTCCGTGCTGACCAACATCGCGGCCTCCGGCAAGCTCGAGGACGACACCGTCGCCGCGCTGGAAGAGGCGATCGTCGACTTCAAGCGTTCTTTCCACGCGGAGGGGCCGCAGTCGATCGTCGGCAACGAGCAGGCCGAGGCGCTGTCCGCGGACGATATCGCTCAGGAAGAGATCGTCGCTCAGGACCGCTGAGTCGAGCTGACTCCGACCCCAGCCGCCGACGTCGCCGAGCCTCCGGGCCCGACAACGACCCACCGCTCAGCGACGTCGGCGCTGGAGCCGACCACTTCAGGGAAGGACAAGCATGGGAGCCCAGATCCGGGTCTACCGTCAGAAGATCGCATCGACGTCGTCGATGAAGAAGATCTTCAAGGCGATGGAGCTGATCGCGACCTCGCGGATCGGCAAGGCCCGCCAGCGTGTGCAGGCCTCGCTGCCGTATTCGGAGGCCATCACCCGAGCAGTCTCGGCCGTGGCCTCGCAG
Organism: Nesterenkonia aethiopica; assembly: GCF_039534665.1. NCBI lineage: Bacteria > Bacillati > Actinomycetota > Actinomycetes > Micrococcales > Micrococcaceae > Nesterenkonia > Nesterenkonia aethiopica. The sequence goes on from NZ_BAAAVT010000012.1 coordinate 48,697, forward strand.
GACGACATCGAGCACGTGCTCACGCAGAAGTCGGAGAACCCGACCCGCGCGGCCGTGCTCATCATGACCTCTGACCGCGGCCTCGCCGGCGCCTACTCCACCAATGTGCTCAAGCGCGCGGAGTCGCTCGTCGCCTACCTCCGTGAGGAGGGCAAGGAGGTGCGTCCGTACCTCTACGGCCGCAAGGCTCAGGCGTACTACGACTTCCGTGAGCGGGAGTACGACCAGGTCTGGACCGGCGGAACTGACTCTCCGTCCGTGGAGACGGCCCGGGAGATCGGCGACGCGCTGATCGAACGGTTCGTCCAGGACTCCGCCGACGGCGGGGTCGACGAGCTGTACCTGGTCTACACCGAGTTCAAGTCGATGATCAGCCAGGAGCCGGTGGTCCACCGCATGCTGCCGCTGGCCGTCGTGGAGAAGGAGGTCGAGTCCGAGGACGAGATGCTGCCGCTCTACGAGTTCGAGCCGAACCCGGCCGAGGTGCTGGACGCCCTGCTGCCGCGTTACGTCGAATCGCGCATCTACTCGGCCATGCTCGAGGCCGCGGCCTCCGAGCTGGCGGCGCGTCAGCGGGCGATGAAGTCCGCTGCGGACAACGCCGACGAGCTGATCCGCAAGTACACGCTGCTGCGCAATAATGCCCGCCAGGCCGAGATCACCCAGGAGCTCACCGAGCTCATCGCCGGTGCCGACGCTCTGTCCGCGAGCTGACCGCCACGGGACGGCCGCGACGGCCTCCTGAACAGACCGCTTTGACATCATCCAACATCAAGTGAAGTGAGAGAGATGACTGCCAGTACTGCAGAACAGTCCGCCGTGGCCGTTCCGTCGGGTGCGATCGGTCGTATCGCCCGGGTCATCGGCCCGGTCGTCGACATCGAGTTCCCGGCGGACGGCATGCCGGAGATCTACAACGCGCTGACCACCGAGGTGACCCTCGGCGGCGAGACGAAGAAGATCACCTTCGAGACCGCCCAGCACCTCGGGGACAACCTCGTGCGCGCCATCTCCATGCAGGGTGCTGACGGCCTGGTCCGCGGCCTCCCGGTGCAGGACACCGGCGCCGCGATCTCCGTGCCGGTCGGCGATTCCGTCAAGGGCCACATCTTCAACGTCCTGGGGGAGACCCTGGACATGCCGACCTCGGAGCTCGAGGTGGAGGACCGCTGGCCGATCCACCGCCAGGCCCCGAACTTCGCGGCGCTGGAAGGCTCCACCGAGATGCTGGAGACCGGCATCAAGGTGATCGACCTGCTGACCCCCTACATCCAGGGCGGCAAGATCGGCCTCTTCGGCGGTGCCGGCGTGGGCAAGACGGTGCTCATCCAGGAGATGATCACCCGTGTGGCCCGCAACTTCGGCGGCACCTCCGTGTTCGCCGGCGTCGGCGAGCGCACCCGTGAGGGCAACGACCTCTGGGTGGAGATGGAAGAGGCCGGAGTGCTCAAGGACACCGCCCTGGTGTTCGGCCAGATGGACGAGCCGCCGGGCACGCGTCTGCGCGTGGCCCTGTCGGCGCTGACGATGGCGGAGTACTTCCGTGACGTGAAGAACCAGGACGTGCTGCTCTTCATCGACAACATCTTCCGCTTCTCCCAGGCCGGCATGGAGGTCTCCACCCTGCTGGGCCGCATGCCCTCCGCCGTGGGCTACCAGCCGAACCTGGCCGACGAGATGGGTGTGCTCCAGGAGCGCATCACCTCGACCCGCGGCCACTCCATCACCTCGATGCAGGCCGTCTACGTCCCCGCCGACGACTACACCGACCCGGCGCCGGCGAACGTGTTCGCCCACCTGGACGCGACCACCGAGCTCTCGCGTGCGATCGCCTCGCGTGGTCTGTACCCGGCGGTGGACCCGCTGACGTCGACCTCCCGCATCCTGGACCCGCAGTACATCGGCCGGGAGCACTATGACACCGCGACGCGTGTGAAGCAGATCCTGCAGAAGAACAAGGAGCTGCAGGACATCATCGCGATCCTCGGTGTCGACGAGCTCTCCGAAGAGGACAAGATCGTCGTCTCGCGTGCCCGCCGCATCGAGCAGTTCCTGTCCCAGAACACCTACACCGCGGTGCAGTTCACCGGTGTGGAGGGGTCGACGGTGCCGATCAAGGACACCATCGAGGGCTTCAACGCGATCTGCAACGGCGACCTCGACCACATCCCGGAGCAGGCGTTCTACAACGTCGGCGGCCTGGACGACGTCGAGCAGAAGTACGCCGAGATCCAGAAGAACTCCTGAGTCTGTCGACTCAGGCAGGGAAGGAACAGATCATGGCTGAACTCGACGTCCAGGTGGTCTCTCAGGACCACGCGGTGTGGTCCGGGCCCGCGAAGGCGGTCCGGGGCCGCACCATCGAGGGCGACATGGGCATCCTGCCCGGTCACACCCCGGTGCTCGCACTGCTGGCCTCCGGTGAGCTGCTCATCGAGCCCGTGGACGGGTCTCCGGTCCGGGCGAACGTCAGCGGCGGCTTCTTCTCGGTCGACTCCGACCGGGTGACGATCGTCGCCGACGACGCCCAGCTGGTCACCGACTGACCGGCACTCTCACTTCACACAGCTGAGGCCGCCGTCGAGGTCCCCGTCAGGGGACTCGGCGGCGGCCTTCGGCGTGTCTGGAGAAGCGCGGGGGCACGGGGTCCTGTCCGGGGGCCGGCGTGGTCAGAAGAGGCGGGACTCCGCGTCGTCGAGGCCGCGCATCTCGTCGTAGTCCAGCACCACGCAGCGGATACCACGGTCCTCTGCCAGGGTGCGGGCCTGGGGCTTGATCTGCTGCGCGGCGAAGACGCCTTCGACCGGTGCGAGCAGCGGGTCCCGATTCAGCAGGTCCAGATAGCGGGTGAGCTGCTCCACGCCGTCGATGTCGCCGCGGCGCTTCAGCTCCACGGCGACCGTGCCGTCAGGTCCCTTGGCCAGGATGTCCACCGGGCCGATCGGTGTGGGGTACTCCCGCCGGATGAGGCGGTGTCCTTCTCCGAGCCGATCGATCTGTTCGGAGAGCAGGCGCTGCAGATCGGACTCGACGCCGTCCTTCACCAGGCCGGGGTCCGTACCGAGGTCATGACTGGAGTCGTGGTGGATCTCGGAGAGGGAGATGCGCAAGGTGTCGTCGCTCTTGTCCGCCTTCACGGTCCATATCTCGGTGATGCCGGCCTCGGCCTCCTCGGCGTCGGGCGCGGAGACCCGCAGGGTGGCCGGCGGGGACATCCAGTTCAGCGGCTTGTAGGAGCCGCCGTCGGAGTGCACCAGCACCGCCCCGTCGGCCTTGACCATCAGCAGGCGCGTCGCCTGGGCCAGGTGGGCGTTGAGTCGTCCGGAGTACGTCACGGAGCAGGTCGCAATCACCAATCGCACGGTGGTCGATCCTACCGTCTCCCCGCCTGCGTCGCGCACTGCGCCATGCGGCGATCACGGATCCGTCGCCTCGCCGGGGCCGGAACGGCCAGGCCGCCCGTCCGATGAGGTCCCCGATGCTCGAGACCTGCTGAGCCTCTGGAAGAATGGGAGCTATGGGCAAGGGGTCTCGGGGTTCACGGCGCGGCGGCCGGCGGGGACCCTCCAAATGGCAGCAGGAGCCCCGCCCTCTGGACGAGAGCCTGCTCTCGCCGGGAGGCTTCGCCGCAGGCCGAGTCGCCAAGCGGGACGGCGAATATCACGTCCGCCGCATCACCGCGGCCGGAGCGACGAAGTCCTATGTCTGCCCCGGATGCCACCATCGCATCGAACCGGGAACTCCCCATGTGGTGGCCTGGCGGGCGGACTCGATCTTCGGCGACGAGCGTGCCGCCGCGGAGCGTCGCCACTGGCACAGCCACTGCTGGCGCATCGGCTGAGGTCGACGGTCGGACCCGGCGCGAGGGTTCAGCGACTGTCCTGGTGCGTGATGAGCACTTCCCGGATGAGAAGCATGAGGGCGGCCGCCGTCGGAATGGCCATGAGCGCTCCGAGGACGCCCAGCAGCGTGCCACCCGCGATGACAGAGATCACGGCCACCGCGGCGGGGATCCTCACGGCGCGAGCCATGATGCGCGGGGACACCAGATAGGCCTCGATCTGCAGATAGACGAAGTAGATGGCCGCGAACGTCACGGCCGTCTGCCAGTCGACGGTGAGCGCCATGAGCGTCACCAGAGAGCCGCCGGTGACCGGACCGACCAGCGGGATGAAGGCCAGCACCCCGACGACGACGGCGAACAGCGCCCCGAAGGGCACGCCGGCGATGGTGATCGCGATGTAGGCGACCACCCCGTTGAGGAAGGCCACACAGGCCTGACCGATGACGTAGTAGCCGACCCCGTTGAGGATGCGATCGCCCAGATGCTGGATCCTGGGCCGTCGGGAGCGGGGGACCAGCCGGTAGCCCCAGGCCTTCATCGTGGGCAGGGAGGCGAGGAAGTAGAGCGCGAGCACCGCCACCACGAGCATCCCGAAGCCGGTGGTGAGCACGGCGGCCCCGACGCCGAAGAGGCCGCCCAGCGCGTTGGTGATGTTCGACGGATCGGCGACGAAGCGGGCAACCTCGTTGTCGATGATGTCTTGGACCTGGAAGTCCTCGTCGAGCCGCCGGAACCAGGGGGAACGGGAGATGTCGTAGACGATCTGCGGGATCGAGGTCACGAAGTTCGACATCTGCTGCGTGACGGCTGGGGCGAGCCAGGCGATGAAGGTGGACACGGTCGTGACGAAGGCCAGCATGGTGGCCAGCACCCCGGCGGGCCGGGGCAGGCCCAACCGCTCGAGCGCCCGGACGACGGGGTCGAGACCGAGGGCGATGAACAGCGCGGCACCGATCCAGATCAGCAGCTGCGTGTTGGTCTGGCCGATGTAGAAGATCAGCAGCGCCAGGCCGACGCCGACGGTGAACATGAAGCCCGTGTACACCGGTCGGGTGATCTGGGTGACCTGCTGCAGCGTACGGGACGGCGTCGGCTCCTGGAAGTGTGCCGTCTCGCGGGACGCGCCCTCCTGGTCCCCTGCGGCGGATGTGGGCCCGGGCCCGGCGACGTCGGCCGCGGCCTCGTCCGTCCTGGGCTCCTGCGGGTCCTGGGGCGGTCTCGTCTCCGGGCCGGATTCGGGCGGAAGCCCGTAGGCGTCATAGCGGAGGACCGGCTCGTCGGGGTCGACGATGATGGGCTGCAGGGCCCGGCGCAGACCGGAGAACCGTCGACGACGGGGCGCTGGCTCTGACGCGGACGGAGCTCCTCTCTCGGTGGGGCCCGGGTCCTGGGGACCCGGCACGCTGCGGCGCGGCTCGGACACTCCACGGCCTCGACCACGGGAGGCCAGCCGTCTCAGGCGGCGCTGCAGGAAGCTCACATGACCACCCTAGCGGCGACCTGATGATCTGCGCGTGAGGCTGGAGACGCTCCACGTGAGGGTGGCGGGGCCGGATCGGGGGTGAGTCAGGGTACGCCGGGTCGCCCGGGGCAGGCGGAGGACGATCCGGAATGCCGGTCGGTGCGTGACGCCTCGCGGCGTGACCGTATCGTTATCGTGGGCTAATCTAGAGAGTCGGGCCGTCTGTCGTCGGCCTGCCCGTCATCGTGCCCCCGCCTCAAAGGACACTCCGCCTGTGCGCTTCCTGTCTTCGCTCCTCGCCTTCCTGTTCGGACTGGCCGCTCTGGCGATCGGCATCGGCCAGCTGACCGTCTGGGCGCCTCAGGAGACCGTGACGGCGCACTCTCCTGAGCTCGAGGACGCCCCGCTGACCGTGATCACCGACGGGGTCGTCGACCTGGACGACGGCCGCGAGGAGTTCACCCTCGAGGCCGAGGGGGAGTACACGATCGCCCTGGCACGTCTGGACGACATCGAGGCGTGGGTGGACGACGCCGCCCATGTGCAGATCTCAGGCGTCGACGAGCCGTCTCCCGAGCAGGACGCGCAGGTCGTGGCGGAGCACGTCGCGGGTGAGTCCGAGGTGCCGGACCCCTCCGATTCGGACCTGTGGGTGGCCACCGAGACCGCTGAGGGGCCGCTGGTCTACCGCTGGGTGGCCCCGGATGACAGCGGCGACTGGGCACTGATGATCTTCCGTGACGGCGAGGAGCCCGCCCCGTCGGCCGTCGCCGTGGAGGTCGAGCAGCCCGTGGACAGCACGTGGGGGATCGCCCTGATCATCGTCGGCGGACTGCTGATCCTTCTGGCGCTGGTGCTGTTCTACCGGGCGTTGGCGGCTCGGCGGAAGGAGCGGGATGTGCTCGCCGCCGCCTATGACGGGGAAGTCGTGGCCGACGACGACGTGCCTGTCGCGGCGGGCACCGATTCCGCCGCCGAGACCGAGACGACGGCCTCTGCGGAGGCGCTCGATGACGAGGCGCCCGAGGGCATGGCGCTCGAGGACACCGCACCCGAGGACACTGCACCCGAGGGCTCAGCTCCCGAGGGCAACGCGTCCGAGGGCGAAGCCACTGAGGTCGATGAGCCCGAGGCCGATGAGCCCGGCGTTGAGGAACCCGGCGTTGATGAACCCGGGGCCGAGGAGCCCACCACCGTGGTGCCGGCCGTGGAGGCGCCCTCCACCGACGTCGCCGACGACGAGGCCGCAGACACCGCCGCAGACACCGCCCCAGAGACCGATCCCGCCCTGGCGGATGCCGAGGTCGATCCTTCGCCTCGGGAAGCGGACGAGGGTGCCGACGCTGAAGGTGCCACGTCTGCCGACGAGCCTTCGGAGACCGAGACCGACGAACCAGCCGACGCGCACCCTGAGGGCGACGAGGACGACGAGGAGGTCCAGGTGACCGAGCCCACCGCTGAGTCCCCGGAGCCCCGCCGGCGATCCTTCTGGTGGCGCAGCTCGTCGGTCGCCCTGCTGGCCGCCGTCGCCGTCCCGGCGGTGCCGGGGGTCGACATCGCCGCTGATCTGCAGGCCGCGCCGGAGGAGGAGCAGGCGGAGGACGAGGCCGCAGAGGATGCGGCCGCTGACGATGAGGACGCTGACGACTCTGACGGCGCTGACGACGGCGAGGCTGCCGAGGAGGACGCCGAGGAGGGCGCCGAGGAGGGCGGCACCTCCGGCACCGGAGAGGCCGGCGACCTGCCGGAGGCCGGGGAGTACTCCGTGCTGCTCGAGAGTCAGCTGCAGCGCATCGTCGACGACATCGCGGAGGTGGTCGAGGCCGGCGACGAGGAGCAGGACGTCGACGTCCTGCAGGAGCGCGTGGCGGGCAATGCCTTCGAAGTCCGTGAGCTGACCTACCGGAACCAGGAGATCGCTGACGGCTCAGCGCCGGAGCCCGTCGGCTCCGAGGTGCTGGCCGCCGCCGTGACCTCCTCCGGTGAGTTCCCGCGTCAGGCAGTCGTGATCACCCGGCACGAGGATTCGGAGATCCCGCAGGTGCTGGTCATCGAACAGGAGTCCGCGCGGGACAACTACCGCCTGACCCAGGCGGTGATGATGATGCCTGGCACGGAGTTCCCGGCGATCTCCGCTGAGGAGGGCGGTGTGGTGCCGGTGGACCCCGATGCGGAGGTGGCGCGGTTCGCCCCCGACTTCGCCATGGTGCGCACGGCGGTGTTCCTGAACAACCGGGACTACTACTTCGGCATGCACGTCGAGGACAACCCCTACATCGAAGACCTGCAGTCCTACCAGGAAGAGGTGCAGGAGTCCGCGGCAGACATCGACATCTCCTACACCCGGCCCCTGGCCGAGGAGGGCACCACGGCTCTCCGGCTCCCGGACGGCTCCGTGCTGGCCGTCGGGTCCTTCGACTCGACGATGCAGCTGCGCCCGCACGAGCCGGGGGACCAGATCATCTTCGAGGACGAGACGCTCGCCGAGCTCGCAGGCACGAGCTCCACCACCGCCGACGCCGACGTCGTCAGCCGGGAATCGATGATCCTCCACATCCCCGCCGAGGACGAGGACCCGGTCGTTCTGCTGGGCGTGCACGATATCGTGAATGACGTGCACATCCTCGACTGAGGCGGCCGTGGGCCCGCGCACGGCCGGGCTCCGGTCATGAGGAGCAGCAACCGATGAGCAGCACTGATGGAGGAGTGAGCGCTGTGACCCAGCCAGGACCCGAATCCCAGACCGAGGCGCACGCGTCGGTGAACACGCGCGGCGCCGTCGACCTCTCCCAGCTGGGCGGCGGCGGACCGCAGCCCGATCCCGGCCAGCCCGGCGGCGAGCACGCGGCCGGCGCCGACAGCTGGGTCGTGCCGATCCGGCCCGAGCAGCTGCAGCAGATCGTCCAGCTCTCCGCACAGGCCCCGGTCCTCGTCCTCATCCATGGTGCGGACGAGGCCTCGGCGACGATGCGCACGACGCTCGCCGACCATGTGGATGCCCAGCAGGGCCGCGTGCTGCTGGCCGAGGTGGACGCCTCGACCAGCCCTGAGCTCGCCCAGGCCCAGGGTGCAGACCAGATCCCGGTGGCCACCGCCTTCATCGGCGGACGCCCGGTGGGAGAGTTCGACTCCACCGTGCCGGCGGATCAGCTCGGCGAGGTCGTGACCCAGATGGTCCAGCTGGCCACCCAGAACGGCATGACACAGAAGCTGCCCCCGCAGAGCCGCCGTGCGGGAACTGCCGGCGAGGAGCCCGAGCTGCCGCCCCTGCATCAGGAGGCGCACGACGCCCTGGAGCGTGGGGACCTCGAGGCCGCTGTCGCCGCCTATGAGAAGGCGCTGCGGGAGAAGCCGGATGACTCCCAGGCTTCGCTGGGACTGGCCCAGGTGAAGCTCATGCGGCGCACCCAGGACCTGGACGTGCAGCAGACGCGCACTGGGGCCGCCGAGAACCCGGACGACGTCGACGCGCAGATCGCCGTGGCCGACGTGGACGTCCTGGGCGGCCATGTGGAGGACGCCTTCGCACGGCTCATCGGCTTCATCCGGGCGCACACCGGTGATGACCGAGAGAAGGCCCGAGCGCATCTGGTCGAGCTCTACTCGATCGTCGGAGACACCGATCCGCGGGTGAACAGGTCCCGCCAGCAGCTCGCCCGCGCTCTCTTCTGAGCCCGTCGCCGGCGGACACCGACCTCCTGGATCATCCCGAGGGTGGATGCTCGACATCCGATCGGGCCAGTAGCCTGTGGCCCATGGCAGACATCGCTGAGACACCGTTCCCCGCTCCGGCCGGCTCGCCCCGCCAGGACGCCGGCGTCGCGGCCCTGCGGCTGCGAGGCCTCACCAAGCGTTTCGGCGAGAAGCTCGCGGTGGCCGGCCTGGACCTGGAGGTCCCCCGCGGATCCTTCTACGGCTTCGTGGGTCCCAACGGCGCCGGCAAAACGACGTCGCTCTCCATGGCGACCGGGCTGCTGCGCCCGGACCAGGGCGCGGCGGAGGTCGGCGGCATCGACGTCTGGGAGCGACCTCTGGCGGCCAAGAGGCGCATGGGCGTGCTGGCCGACGGCGTCGTGCTGTTCAATCGGCTCACCGGTGAGCAGCTGGTGACCTATGCGGGGCTGCTGCGCGGCATGGATCGGGAGACCGTGGCTCAGCGCTCCGCTGACCTGCTGCGCGTGCTGGGCCTCGCCGACGCCGCGGACACGCTGGTCGCCGACTACTCGGCAGGCATGACCAAGAAGATCGCCCTGGCCTCCGCGATGATCCACGCCCCGGAGCTTCTGGTGCTCGACGAACCGTTCGAAGCGGTCGACCCGGTCTCCGCCCGCACCATTCGAGGGCTGCTCGACAGCTATGTGGCCTCCGGCGGCACCGTGATCCTCTCCAGCCACGTGATGGACCTGGTCGAGCGCATGTGCACGCATGTGGGCGTCATCGCCGAGGGACGGCTTCTGGCCTCCGGCACGGTCGAGCAGGTCCGCGACGGCCAGGACCTGGAGAGCCGCTTCGTGGAGCTCGTCGGGCTCGAAGGTGGCGAACAGGAGCTGTCATGGTTGCGACTCTGATCCGGCTCAAGCTCACGCTGTCCGCCAACAGCTTCAAGCGATCCGCCTGGCAGGTGGTCGGCACCCTCTTCGCCCTGCTCTACGGGGTGGGCATCACGGGACTGGTGGTCGCCGGGATGGTGGCCGGCGGGTCACCTCTGGTGGGCCTGGAGCCGGAGCTGCGCCAGACGTACTCGGTGCTGCTCGGTGCGGGCGTGATGCTCCTCTGGCTGCTGGTCCCGCTCTTCCTGACCGGCGGAGACACGGTGATGGATCCGAAGCAGCTGGTGACCTACGGGCTGCCGCGGCGCACCCTGGTGGTGGGTCTGCTGCTGTGCGGGCTGGTCTCGATCGGGTCGGTCCTGACGCTGCTGTGGCTGATCGGCTACATCCTCTACTGGCGGGCGGAGCCTGCCGCCCTGGTCGTCGCGTTGGTCAGCGCGCCCGTGCTGCTGCTGACGTTCTCCCTGGTCAGCCAGGCCGCGGTGACGGCGGCCAGCGCCTGGCTCGACGGGCGCCGGTTCCGGGACCTCATGGCGATCCTGGGCCTGGGGCTCGCCATGCTCATCTGGCCGGCGATCACCATGGTGCAGAACACCGCCGGAGGTCTCGCCGAGGCGATGCCGACGATCGCCGGTGTGGTGTCCTACACCCCGCTCGGCGCAGGGGCGGCGCTGCCCGGGGACGTCGCCGCCGGTCGCTGGGGAGCCCTCGCGCTGCACCTGTTGGTGCTCGCTGCGACGATCGCGGCGGCCCTGCTGGTGGTCCGGGCCGGTCTCGTCACGCTCACCGAACGACCGCCGGCACCGAAGACACGACGACGATCCGCTCAGCAGGGCAGGCTGGGTCTCTTCGCGATCTTCCCCGACCGCCCGTGGGGCGCAGTCGCGGCCCGGTCGCTGACGTACTGGCTCAAGGACCCGCGGTATGGGGGATCGCTGGTGGTGGTCCCCGGGCTGGTGATCCTGGCGATCTTCCTGCATCTGCAGACCGGCCAGACGGTCTTCCTCTACGGCCTTGGACCGTTCCTCGCCTTCACCCTCGGCTATGCGATCTCCGCGGACGTCTCCTATGACCACACGGCCTTCAGCCTGCATGTGACCGCCGGGATCCGCGGCATCGACGATCGCGCGGGTCGGGCTGTCGCCCTGCTGACCTTCGCCCTTCCGGCGACGCTGCTCGCCGCGATGGTCCCTTCCTGGATCGCCGGTGGGCCGATGCCGATGGTGCTGACGGCGACGGTCAGCGTCGGGATGCTGCTGACCGCTGTGGGCGTCTCCTCCCTGGTCTCGGCGCGCTTCACCTACCCGGTGCCCAAGCCGGGGGACAGCCCGTTCAAACAGCCGCAGGGCGCGCTGGGGCGGGTCATGGTGATCCAGCTCCTCTCCATGGCGGCCATCGGACTGCTCATGGTCCCGGAGCTGGTGGGCTGGATCGTCTGGACGTTCACCGGCATCGGCTGGGTGGGCGCGGTGACGGCGACGGTCGCCGTGCTCAAGGGAGCTGGCCTCCTGGGGGCGGGACTCCTCCTGGGCGCACGGGTCTTCGACCGCAGCCAGCCGGAGCTGTTCCAGCAGGTGCAGGCCCATGCCTGAGTCCTCACCCGCGCAGTCGGGCTCCCGGCCCCGTCTGCGGCTGTCCCGGCTCGAGAACCTGCGGGACCTCGGGGGGCTGCCCGTCCGTGGAGGGAGACTGCGTCCGGCGCGGCTGTGGCGCGCCGACGACGTCGCCCTCGCCTCGGCGGACCAGCTGGCAGAGCTGACCGCCACTGGTCTGCGGAGGATCATCGACCTGCGCTCGGACCAGGAGCTGCGGGCCACGGGCCCGGGTCTGGCGGCCGACTATGGCATGCGCAGGCATCATCTTCCGCTGACCCAGGAGGTGGCCGACCCCGAGGTGATGGCGGCGGTGTTCGAGCAGACGACGAGCCCTGAGGGCGCCGGCCGCTGGTACGCCTCGCTGGTGGACGGACGGGCCGCCGATCTGGTGCAGGCGGTGCGGCACGTCGCGGAGCATCCGGGAGGTGCCCTGGTCCACTGCGCGGCGGGCAAGGACCGCACCGGTGTGGTGGTGGCCGCCGTGCTGGCAGCTCTGGGGGCCCGGACCGAGGACATCGTCGCCGACTACACCGCCACCGATGCCAGAGTTCCCGCCGTGCTGACCCGGCTGAGGTCGGCAGGCCATGTCGCGGCCCCTGACGGGCGCATGCGGGACGTCGACCGGAACCACGCGATGCTGCGGGCCCCGGCGGCCACGATGCAGGCGATGCTGGAGCAGCTGGGCGGCCCGGAGGGACTGCGTGACCGACTGGAACGCGCCGGCCTCGACGTCGCCCTGCACCGGCGACTGCGCGCCCACCTTGTGGATCCGGGGTGAGCGACGCCGACGTCGCCTGCTCCCCTCTGTCAGGGTGGACCGGTAGAATGGCGGCCATGATGGTTCACCAGCACAGCCTCCGCCCGTCCCGTGAGGAGGACCTCGCCGCTGCCGCGGCCCGGGTCCCCTTCGGCATGCACACTGCGGACCCGTCCTCGGCTCCGTCGCCCGGCGGCGCGGCGACGATCGAGCGGGAGCACCAGGAGCAGCTGTCCGAGCCGGGCGACCACGAGCGCTTCTCCCACTACGTGAAGAAGGACCGGATCATGGAGTCCGCCCTGGAGGGCGGCGCCGTCGTGGCCCTCTGTGGGAAGGTGTGGGTTCCGTCCCGGGACCCTAAGAAGTTCCCGGTCTGCCCCGAGTGCCAGGAGATCTACGAAGGACTTCAGGGCGGCGGCGACGGCGACGGTGAGTCCGGCGGTCGTCGAGGCGGCGGCTTCTTCGGCTTCGGCCGGAATCGCTGAGCCTGCCCCATCAGCGCGGCTCCTGGTGCACTGATCCGATCTCGCCCCGGTGTGCGTGCCTGTCGGGGCATCGTCAGCGTGTGGCCTTCACCGGGCCGCCGGGTGCGCAGTGCGCCGGCGCCATGAGCAGATCCTTCGCGGCGCAGACCCGCGCCTGCGGCCGTCCTAGCCGCCTCTCGTCATCACCGGAACTCGACCATCAAGGGTGCAAGTACAGCCGTGACTGATTCCTCAGGCGTTCAGACCGAGTCGCTGTTCGACGTCGGCACCGACGTCGGGGCCTCGATGCCGCCGGTCTATCCGCACCGTGCCGCCCGCGGCACCGCGCCGAAGCTGCGACAATGGCAGCAGGAGGCCCTCGACCTCTACATCCAGAAGTCTCCGCAGGACTTCATGGCGGTCGCCACGCCCGGGGCCGGCAAGACGACCTTCGCTCTGCGTGTGGCGAAGCTGCTGGTGGACTCCGGGGAGATCAATCGCATCTGTGTGGTGGCGCCCACCGAGCACCTCAAGCATCAGTGGGCCGATGCTGCCTCCCGCATCGGCCTGGCCATCGACCCGAACTTCAAGAACTCCGACGGCCGTCACGGCCGGCAGTACATCGGAGTCGCGGTGACGTATGCCCAGGTGGCGAACAAGCCGGCCCTGCATCGGAACAAGACCGAAGCAGGACGCACCCTGGTGATCCTGGACGAGATCCACCATGCCGGGGACGCACTCTCCTGGGGCGACGGCATCCGCGAGGCCTTCATCCCCGCCAGGCGCCGGCTCGCCCTGACCGGCACACCGTTCCGCTCGGACACCTCACCCATCCCGTTCGTCGACTACGTGGAGGATGCCGATGGTGTGCGACGCTCGAAGGCGGACTACTCGTACGGCTACGGACCTGCGCTGAAGGACAAGGTCGTGCGGCCCGTGGTCTTCATGGCCTACTCGGGCAACATGCGCTGGCGCACCTCCGCCGGTGAGGAGATGGAGGCCCAGCTCGGGGCGGCCGCCACCAAGGACATCACCAATCACGCCTGGCGCACGGCGCTGAATCCCGAGGGTGAGTGGATCCCCGCTGTGCTCTCGGCCGCCCATCGGCGGCTGCTGAACGTGCGGGAGAAGGTGGAGGACGCTGGGGGGCTGGTCATCGCGACCGACCACGAGACGGCACGTGCCTATGCCGCCCAGTTGGACCAGCTCACCGGTCTGAAGACGACGATCGTCCTCTCGGATGACAAGGAGGCCTCGCAACGCATCGAGGACTTCTCCGCGGACGGCTCGCGGATGTGGATGGTCGCGGTCCGGATGGTCTCCGAAGGCGTGGACGTGCCTCGGCTGTGCGTGGGAGTCTATGCGACCTCGACGTCGACGCCGCTGTTCTTCGCCCAGGCGATCGGTCGCTTCGTGCGTCGCCGCCAGGCCAACGAGGTCGCCAGCGTCTTCCTGCCCTCCGTGCCGGTGCTCACCGAGCTGGCCAACGAGATGGAGGAGGAGCGGGACCACGCCCTGGAGGTGCCGCAGGCCCACGATGAGGAGGGCGAGATCCCGGAGCAGGACCTCCTGGACGAGGCGGAGAAGGAGGACCGCGCCTCCGAGGAGCTGACCAAGGGGAAGTTCGCCGCGCTCCACTCGAACGCCGCCTTCGACAAGGTCCTCTTCGACGGTGACGAGTTCGGCCTCGGAGGGGCCGTGGGCTCCGAGGAGGAGATGGACTTCCTGGGCATCCCCGGGCTTCTCGAGCCGGAGCAGGTCTCCACCCTGCTGAAGCAGCACCAGGCCCAGCAGCTCAAGCGCCGACCGGAGGCGGCCCGGGAGCGGCCGGCCGACGTGGTGGACCACCGGCAGCTCAAGAAGCTGCGCAGCCAGCTCAACTCCTCGGTCTCGGCCTACTCGGCCAAGACGGGCATGCACCAGGGCACGGTGCACAACAAGCTCCGGGAGGCCTGCGGCGGGCCTCAGGTGGGCCAGGCCACCCAGGCGCAGCTGGAGGCTCGGCTGAAGAAGCTGCAGAACTGGTTCGTCGGCCGGAGATGAGCAGACTGCGGCACCGTGCATCCCGCCGGTGCCGGCAGGGCCGGCCGTGCGGGGCTCACAGGTCGTCGAGGCTGAGGATCTCCACGTCCGCCTCGGCGAACTCCTCCCAGGCCTCTGCGGTCCTGTCCGGGTCCACCCCTGCGGTCAGCTCACGGATCACCCGGACCTGATACCCGTTCTCCACGGCGTCCAGGACCGTGGCGCGCACACAGTGGTCGGTGGCCAGCCCCACCACGGTGACGGTGTCGATCTCCTGCTCCGTCAGCCAGGCGTGCAGGTCCGGCGCGTCCTCGGCCACGGCGTCGCCCGGGGTGACCTTGACGCCCTTCTCGCCCTCCAGGGTGCCGACCCGCTCCGGGTCTCCCAACATCCCTTCGAAGCCCGAGTAGCCGTCGGAGTACAGCCCCTTGAGGAAGCGGGCCCCGACGTGCTCGGTGTCCAGGTCGTCGTGCAGCTCGGCTCCGCGCTCGCCCGCCACACAGTGGACCGGCCAGCTGGTCCGGAAGTCCGGGTCGGCGGAGAAGTGGCCGCCCGGGTCGATGTGCCAGTCCTGAGTGGTGGCCACGGCGTCATAGTCCGCGTGGGCGACTTCCAGGTGCTCGCTGATCTCGCCGGCCACCTGGGCGCCGCCCTGCACGGCGAGCGCGCCGCCTTCACAGAAATCTTGCTGGACGTCGACGATGATCAGAGCGTCGGCCATGGAACTCCTCCTTCGACGGTGGGCGTGGGATCGTCCACGTGGTGACCACGCTACTGCACCGCCGAGGGAGGGGTCACGTGCGCGATGCGAGGGCTCCTGGCGTGCCGTCGAGCGCGGCGCCCTGCTGCTGGGCGGTCTGCTGGGCGAGGTCGAAGTCTTCGGTCACCAGCGCCATGTTGGCCCCGGCGCCGGCCATGGTGCCCCCGCTCATCGACACCACCACATTGGCTGCCGGGCTGGCCACGTTCCCGGCGGCCCAGATGCGTGGGTGGCTGGTGCGGCCGGTGGCGTCGACGGCGAGGACGTCACCCATGGGGCTCGGGGTTCGGTCCAGCTCGAAGCCGGCGAGGAAGCCGTCATGGGGGCGCGGCGCCCCGAGGGTGAACAGCGCGTCCACCGGCACGTGGCGCCCGTCGGCCAGGATCACCCCGGAGAGCGCATCACCTGCCCCCTCGACCTCCGTGACCTCGACAGGCTCGATCCTCACGCCCCGTGAGCTCAGGCGGGCGGCGGTCTCCTCGGAGAGCTCTCCGGCGCCGGCGCTGAAAAAGGTGATCCGGTCGGTCCACTGGCGCAGCAGCTCGGCGTGGTGGAGGGCGAACGGGCTCGTGGCCAGCACGCCGATGCGCTGTCCCCGGACCTCCCAGCCGTGGCAGTAGGGGCAGTGGAGCACGGAACGGCCCCAGCGCTCGGCCAGGCCGGGAATCTCCGGGAGCTGGTCGGCCAGGCCTGCGGCGGCGATGACGACGCGGCCGAAGACGGTCCGGCCGTCCTCCAGGGCGGCGACCATGGACGCGGGGCCGGCACCGGTGGCCTCGGCCAGCCGGGTGACGCGCCCGGAGATGATGTCGGCCCCGTAGCTCAGCGCCTCCTGGCGGCCGCGACGCAGCAGCTCGGCGGGATCGATCCCTTCGTGGCCGAGCACCGTGTGCATATGGGAGGCGAAGCGATTGCGCGGGGCTCCGGCGTCGATGATCAGCACCCGCCGCAGGGAGCGTCCCAGGGAGACGGCGGCGCTGAGCCCGGCGGGGCCGCCGCCGATGACGAGGGCGTCATACTGCTCTCCCTCGGCGGTGGAGGGGGAGTGGTCGGTGGACGGAGTGATGTGAGGAGTGTCTGTGGTCATGGCTCCATGGTCCTCCTGCGACACGTTCTCAGAAAGACATCTTGCAGAAACGGCAAAAACGGGGCAGGATCGAGGGGACAGGACGTGTCGTCGGAGAGGATGGCCGCAGATGAAGGAACTCGCCCAGGTCGGCATCAGGCTGCGGGCCGCCCGGACGGGACGCGGCTGGACCCTGGACCGACTGGCCCGTGCCTCGGGGATCTCCGCCTCGACGATCTCGCGGCTGGAGTCCGGAAAGCGGCAGGCCAGCCTCGAGCTGCTGCTGCCTCTGACGCGTGAGCTCGGGATCGCCGTCGACGACCTGCTGGTCCTCCAGACGCCGGACCCACGGGTATGTCGCCCCGGCTGGCGCACCGAGGACATGGTCGTCCAGCCGCTGTCCGAGGAGCGGTCCCCGGTCAACGCGTTCCGGATCACCTACGCGGAACGTCCCCGGCAGGAGCAGCTGCACACCCATCCGGGCTATGAGTGGTTCTATGTGGCCTCCGGCCGACTGCGGCTGCAGCTCGGCGACGAGGAGCTGATCCTCGGCCGCGGAGAGGCCGCCGAGTTCGACACGCTCATCCCGCACAACCTCAGCGCGGCCGGCCCGGGAGAGGCCGAGATCATCAGCCTCTTCAGCGAAGAGGGTGTGGCACCGCACACGGCCGCCGAGGGGGCCGACCAGTGACGGCTCCGGGCCGGTCAGCTGCGGGCCGGTCAGCTGCGGGCCGGTCAGCTGCGGGTCGGTGAGCCCCGGGCCTCACGAGAAGATCGTGGGCAGGACCGGCTCGCCGTCCTGCAGCCGGGCGGCCGCGGGCGGCAGCTCCGCCACCGAAGCCCGGTGACGCTCGCGGGCGCGCTCGACCCCCGGCGCGCCGGTGTGCTCAGTGCGGATCTTGCCGTCGACGACCAGCGGCACCATCAGCTCGCGGAACGAGTCCGTCTCCAGCTGCGGGGCGTGGCCCACGCCGATCACCTCGGCGTCGGCCACACCGTCGCCGTCATAGGTCCGCACCGGATGCTTCGTGCCGCCCACACTGCGTTTGCCCACCGCCGTCTTGGCGACCGGAACCGGGGCGCCGTCGTCGTCGGTGCGCTCCACCAGCTTGTAGACCATCGAGGCGGTGGGAGCCCCCGATCCGGTCACCAGCTGGGTGCCCACCCCGTAGGAGTCCACCGGAGCGGACTGCAGACGGGCGATCGCGTACTCGTCGAGATCCGAGGTGACGATGATGCGGGTCTCGGTGTTGCCCAGCGAGTCCAGCAGGGCGCGGACCTGATGGGCCTGCTCCACGAGGTCGCCCGAGTCCAGGCGGACCGCGCCCAGCTCCCGGCCGGCGATCTCCACCGCCCGCCGCACCGCCGCCTCGACGTCATAGGTGTCCACCAGCAGCGAGGTGCCCGCGCCGAAGGCCTCCACCTGGGCGGCGAAGGCCTGCTCCTCGGAATCATGCAGCAGGGTGAAGGCGTGCGCCGCGGTGCCCAATGTGGGCAGCTGCCACCGGCGTCCGGCCTCCAGGTTCGAGGTCGCGGAGAATCCGGTGATCACGGCTGCGCGCGCCGCGGCGACCGCTGAGGACTCCTGGGTGCGGCGGGAACCCATCTCCACACAGGGTCGATCGCCCGCGGCCATGGTCATGCGGGACGCGGCCGAGGCCACCGCCGAGTCATGGTTGAGCACCGAGAGCACATAGGTCTCCAGCAGGGTCGCCTCGGCGAAGGTGGACTCCACGCGCAGCACCGGCGAATGCGGCAGGAAGATCTCACCCTCGGCGTAGCCGTGGATGCTGCCGCTGAAGCGGTAGCCGCGCAGGAAGTCCAGCGTCGCGTCGTCGACGATCCGATGGTCCGCCAGGAAGCCCAGCTCCTCGTCCCCGAAGCGGAAGTCCGCCAGTCCCTCGAGCAGACGACCCGTGCCGGCGACGACGCCGTAGCGGCGCCCGGCAGGCAGGCTGCGGGTGAAGACCTCGAAGGTGCAGCGCCGGTGCGCCGCGCCCGAGTGCAGCGCGGCCTGGAGCATGGTCAGCTCGTACTGGTCGGTCAGCAGGGCGGTGGACGAGCTCGGGGCCGGGGACGGGCCGGAGGCCTCGCGGCGGAATGAATCTGTCACGCCCTCCAGCGTAGAATACTCGCCATGAGCTCCGTGGAAGGGTCGACGCTCACCCGTGAGGAGACCGATCTCGAGGCCGAGTTCTCGTCGCTCCCTGAGGTGCAGCGTCCGTATCAGGTCGTCGTCTGGAACGACCCCGTCAATCTCATGTCCTACGTCGCCTGGGTGTTCCGCACCTACTTCGGCCATCCGCGGGAGCGGGCCCACCAGCTGATGCTGCAGGTCCACGAGCAGGGGCGCGCCGTGGTGGCCACCGGAACCCGCGAGCAGGCCGAACGGGACGTCACTGCCATGCATCACTACGGCCTGCAGGCCACCCTCGAGGAGTCCTGACCCGTGGCCACCGCATTCCGCGCCTCATCCCGCGGCTACCGCGCCGATCTGGACGCCCATGAGCGACGCCTGCTCAGCTCGCTGTGCGCCGACGTCATCGAGCTCCTGGAGGCGCGCACCGCCGAGCTCGCCGACGCCTCCGATCCAGCCGGTTCGGGACCCCCGCTCAGCGAGGACCGGGCTGAGAGCACCGAGGAGGCCTCCGTCTTCGCGCACTTCCGCGCCGAGCTGGCCGGACTCGACTCCTCCGAGAGCCTGGAGGCGCCCCAGGACGAGGTCCTGGCCAGACTCCTGCCGGACGCCTCCGGCGACCCCGAGCAGGCCGCGCAGCTGCGCCGGCTCTCCGAGGGCTCGCTGCGGGAGTCGAAGATCTCCGACCTGCGCACCGCCCGCATGCTGCTGGAGACCTCCCCGGTCCACGTGACCGAGGAGCAGGCCCCGCCGTTCGGACGGGCACTCAACGACGTCCGGCTCACCCTGGCCACCCGCCTCGGGATCCGCACCGAAGCCGACGCCGAGACCGTCCACCAGTCCGCCGTCTCCTCCCGGGCCAAGACCACCGAGACGTTCATGGCCGAGATCTACACCTTCATCACCTGGCTGCAGGAGACGCTCTTCACCGCCATGGTCGAGCTCCTCCCCGAGGAAGATGAGCAGGACGAGCAGGACCCCGGCGGGACCCCCGACGCCGACGGCGGGGACCGACGGTGACGGCCCCGCCGCGACCGGAGGCTCCCATCGGCATCTTCGACTCGGGTGTCGGAGGGCTCACCGTGGCGCGCGCCGTGCTCGACCAGCTGCCCGGCGAGTCTGTGCTCTACATCGGCGACACCGCCCGCGGGCCCTATGGCCCCCTGCCCATCGCCAAGGTGCGGGCGCAGTCGCTGGGCGTGATGGACGAACTCGTCGACTCCGGCGTCAAAGCCCTGGTCATCGCGTGCAACTCCGCCTCGTCGGCGGTGCTGCGGGACGCCCGCGAACGGTACACCGCGCGGTACGGCATCCCGGTGGTGGAGGTCATCCAGCCGGCGGTCCGCCGGGCGGTGGCCGCCACTCGGACCGGACGCATCGGTGTCATCGGCACCGAAGCGACCATCGGATCCCGGGCCTACGAGGACACCTTCGCCGCGGCCCCGCACCTGCAGATCACCTCGGCGGCCTGCCCCCGGTTCGTGGAGTTCGTCGAAGGAGGCATCACCGCCTCGCCCGAACTGATCACCCTCGCCGAGGGCTACACGGCACCGTTGCGTGAAGCTCACGTTGACACGCTCGTCCTGGGCTGCACGCACTACCCGCTGCTCACCGGCGTGCTGTCCTATGTGATGGGAGACGCCGTGACCTTGGTCTCCTCGGCGGAGGAGACCGCCAAGGATCTGTTCCGGGCGCTGACCCGCCACGGCCTGCTCAGAGACGACTCCGCCGGCGCGGGGGAGCACGTCTTCCTCTCCACCGGGTCGGCGGCGTCCTTCCACCGGCTGGCCCGCCGCTTCCTGGGGCCCGAGGTCGGGGACGTCCGTCAGCTCGACGACGTGACGGAGACCTATCCGACCGGTGTGATTCCGCAGGTCACCGACGCTATGCTGGCCCGTGCGGCCGCGCAGGCCGGTCCATCGACACCGGCCGCGTCGCCCACCGTCGGCGGAGACACGACCTGAGGGGACGGGGCAGGACATGGAACTGACGATCATCGGATGCAGCGGCTCATTCCCCGGGCCGGAGTCCCCGGCGTCGTGCTATCTGCTCAGCGCCGAGCACGACGGGCGCACGTGGCGGATCATCCTGGACCTCGGCAACGGCGCCCTGGGCAAGCCGCAGCAGCACATCGCCCTGGAGGACCTGGATGCGGTGTGCCTGAGCCACCTGCACCCGGACCACTACATGGACCTGTGCGGCCTCCACGTGGCCATCCGCTGGCGCCCCGGGGGCTGGCCGGGCCCCCACCTTCCGGTGTTCGGGCCGCTGAACACCGATCAGCGCATCGCCAACGCCTACGGCATGGAGCCCGACCCTGGCATGCACCCGGACTTCGACTTCCACAGCTGGAACCCGTGGCAAGTCGAGCAGATCGGGCCCTTCCGCATCACGGCGATCCCGGTGCGGCATCCCATCGACGAGGCCTATGCCCTGCGCGTCGAGGCTCCGGGAGCCGATGGTCGCCTGAGGACGCTGACCTATTCCGGCGACACCGACGCCTGCGACAACCTCGTAGAGGCTGCGCGCGGCACGGACCTGTTCCTGTGCGAGGCCGCCTTCGAGGACGGCCGTGACGACCACATCGAGGGCGTCCACCTCAACGGCCGACGCGCCGGTGAGATGGCCTCCGCCGCCGAGGCGGGGCGCCTGCTGCTGACCCACATCCCCGTATGGACCTCCAAGAAGGTCCTGCTGGAGCACGCGGCCGCCACCTACGACGGCGACATCGCCGTCGCAGTCGGCGGCGTCACCTATCAGGTGGGCGCGCCGACCCCGGCCGTCACCACATCCGTCGCATCATCCCGAGAGGACCGTGAGACCACAGCGTGACTGAGAACCTCCTGCGAGCCGACGGCCGCGCACCCGACCAGCTGCGTGAGATCACCATCACCCGAGGCTGGTCCGGACATGCCGAGGGATCCGCCCTCATCGAGTTCGGTGACACCCGCGTGCTGTGCACCGCCTCCTTCGAGTCGAACGTCCCTCGATGGCTCAAGGGCCGCGGCACCGGGTGGGTCACCGCCGAGTACGCGATGCTGCCGCGGGCCACCAACACCCGCTCCTCCCGCGAATCCGTGAAGGGGAAGATCGGCGGCCGCACCCACGAGATCTCGCGACTGATCGGACGGTCCCTGCGGGCAGTGGTGGACACGGCCGCACTGGGGGAGAACATGATCACCCTGGACTGCGACGTCCTCCAGGCCGACGGCGGCACGCGCACCGCCGCCATCACCGGCGCCTATGTGGCGCTCGCCGACGCGGTGGCGTGGGCTCGGGAGCAGGGCCACGTGGCGGGTCGCGCCGAAGTCCTGACCGGATCCGTGGCCGCGATCTCGGTGGGGATCCTGCCAGACGGCACGCCGGTGCTCGACCTGCCCTACTCGGAGGACTCCACGGCGCAGACCGACATGAACGTGGTCGCCACGGGCGACGGAGAGTTCGTGGAGGTCCAGGGCACTGCTGAAGGAGCCCCGTTCCGCCGGGACGAGCTGGACTCCCTGCTGGACCTGGCTCTGACCGGCACTGCGCGGCTGACTCGACTGCAGCAGGAGGCGCTGGCCTCGTGAGCACCACCTCCGCCCCTCATGGAGCCCGCCTCGTGCTGGCCACCCACAACGCCGGGAAGGTCCGTGAGCTGCGTGCCCTGCTCGCCGACGCCCCCGGGCTGCAGGGTCTCGACCTGGAGGCCGCTGTCCGCGACGCCGCGGCCGCCGGCTGCCCCGTCGTCGCGGAGACGGGCGTGACCTTCGAGGAGAACGCCCTGATCAAGGCCCGGGCCGTGGCCGACGCGACCGGCCTGCCGGCAGTGGCCGATGATTCCGGGCTCGCCGTCGACGTCCTGGGAGGAGCGCCGGGGATCTTCTCCGCCCGATGGGCCGGGGCGCAGTCCTCCGATGCGCGGAACCTGCACCTGCTGCTCGAACAGCTGGCCGACATCACCGCGGAACACCGCGGCGCGGCGTTCGTCTGTGCGGCGGCCCTGGTGACCCCCGATGGCCAGGAGACCACGCGCATCGGCCGCCTCGAGGGGACGCTGCTGGGCGCGCCGCGAGGCGAAGGCGGCTTCGGCTATGACCCCATCCTCCAGCCGACGGGGGAGACCCGCAGCTGCGCGGAGCTGACGATGGCGGAGAAGAACGCGATCTCTCACCGGGGGCAGGCCTTCGCCGCCCTGCGTGAGCACATCGCGGCGGCCCTCCAGGGGGCCGGCCAGCGGTGAGCCTGAACTTCACCGCGGTCGACTTCGAGACGGCCAACGGGTTCCGGGGATCGCCCTGCTCCGTGGGGCTGGTGCGGATCCGCGACGGTGCCGAGGCGCAGACACTGTACCGCGAGCTGAGACCGCCGGAGGGCTACGACCGCTTCGATCCCAAGAACGTCGCTGTGCACGGGATCACCGCCGAGGCCGTAGCCTCTGCGCCGCGCTTCTCCGAGGTGTTCCCCGAGGTCATCGACTTCATCGGCGATGACACCGTGGTGGCGCACAACGCCTCCTTCGACGTCGAGGTGTTCCAGGCCGCCCTGGAGGTCAGCGGCATGGACTCCCCGGGTCTGGAGTCCTGGTGCTCCGTGCAGCTGTCCCGAGCGGTCTACGACCTGCCCTCCCACGCCTTGCCTCGCGCCGCGGCCGAAGCGGGGCATGTGCTCAGCCGTCACCATCATGCGCTCGAGGACGCTCGCGCCTCGGCGGCGATCGTCTGCGACATCGCCTCGCGGACCGGGGCCGCGGACCTCGAGGAGCTCTTCCTCGCCCAGGGCTTGGAGCGGCTGCGGCTTCCTGCCTGGTCTGGGGCACCGGACCGTGTCTCCCGTGCCACCACGCAGGTGCGGGCCATGGGGCCGATCTTCGACTCTCGACTGCGCACGGTGCCGGACGAGGCGCTGCCCGACCTGCTGCGCTGGCAGGACGAGGGCCGCAACCTCCCGCCCGCCGCGGACGCGGATCCCCGGCATCCGCTCTACGGCCAGCACGTGGTCTTCACCGGCGGACTCAGCATTCCCCGACCTGAGGCGAAGCGGCTCGTGGCCGCCCACGGCGGTCAGACGACGTCCCGGGTGACCGCCGGCACCACGATCGTCGTGGTCGGTGACGGGTACACCGTACAGGGGCCCGCGGATCAGGAGCAGCTGCACACGAACAAGGCCCGGGACGCGCTGCGCCGGCGGGATCTCGGGCAGCCACTCCGGGTGCTCGACGAGTCCGAGTTCAGTGGCATGCTGGGACGCGCGTGGCCCGCCGCGACCGAGCCGCCGCCGACGGCGGCCGTGCGGCTCACGCCGGAGCGGTGACCTGCTCCCAGTCCGTGAGCAGAGATGTCCTCAGAACGTCCTCGAGCTCCTGAGGGAGCACCGGAGCTGATGCGGCACCGACGCGGGCGGCACTGTCCTCCGGGCTGTTCTGCTCCACCGGCTTGTCCTGCTCCATCGGCTTGTTCTGCTCCATCGGCTTGTCCTGCTGCATCGAGGCGGCTGTCGCGGCGACCTGGGCCCGCACGACGGCGCGGGCGCCGTCGTCGGCACCGGCCATCAGGTCATCGGCCCGCCGCACGGCCGCCTGTCGCTCGGCCTCGGGCATGTGCGGACGCTGAGCGATGCTCCGGATCAGGCTGATCAGCTCGCGCGCGGCGCTGAGGACCTCGGGATGCCCCTGGGTCAGGGCCAGTGCCTGCTCCGCCCAGCTGAGCAGCATCTGCTCCTCCACATAGGGCACCAGTGCCAGCGGCACCAGACGCACCAGTCCAGCGGCATCGCGGGCGGAGGGCTGGGAGGGCGCCGAGAGGTAGGCCATCTCGCCGTCGGCGAGACCCGCCAGGGAGACCCCACCGGTGTCTGCCTGCAGGCGCAGGCGCGGATGCGGTTCCTGCAGCAGAGCGGCCAGACCGGCGTCGAGCGGTCGTCGCGGAGGCTCAGGGGCTCCATCGGGGAAGGCCCCGGTCAGCAGCCGGTGCCACCGCAGGGAGCTGAGCCACAGGCAGGCCAACGGGTCGGCGGGGACACCCTGGCGCGTCCAGTCCAGCAGCTCCAGGAGGCCGTCCGCGAGGCACAGCTGATGGGCGGCCTCCGCGTGCAGGAGGTGCGTCTCCCGGTCGGGAGCCAGTGCGGCGCTGAGGCCCGCCCGCAGCACCGGGCCCAGACGGCGGATCAGCAGGGCATCGGGGGAGGGTGCGGCGTCTGCCGCGGCAGGACCAGCGGTGGACGGGCTCTGTGCTGACGGGCTCTGATCACTGCTCACGCCCCTACTCTATCGACCCTGCGCTGTCGATCCTGTGCTGTCGATCCTGTGCTGTCGACCCTCCGCTGGCGACCCTGCGCTGGCGAGCTGGTGCGCGCCGTGCGGCGGACGGGTCACACCGTGCGGATACCGTGGTGGCATGCGATGGCTCCACACCTCCGACTGGCACCTGGGACGCGGATTCCACGGCACTTCGCTGCACGACGCGCAGCAGGAGATGCTGGACACCGTCTGCCGCACCGTGGAGGAGCACAGCGTGGACGTGCTGCTCGTGGCCGGCGACGTCTACGACCGGGCCCTGCCTCCCGAGTGGGCGGTCAGCATGCTGGAGTGTTGCCTGCTGCGTCTCGCCGAGGCCGGGACCACGGTGATCATCACCTCCGGCAACCATGACTCCGCTCAGCGGCTGGGCTTCGGCCGGGGGCTGATGGCGGCCTCAGGTGTGCATCTGCGCACGGCGCTCGACGACGCCTGGTCCCCGGTGGTGCTCGAGGACGGATCCGAGACCGTGCTCGTCTACGGCGTGCCGTATCTGGAGCCTCAGCTCGTCAGCTCCCGGCTCGAGCTGCGGCGCGCCACCCACACGGCGGTGATGACCGAGGTCATCGCACGGATCCGTCAGGACGTCGAGCGTCGCCGACGGGAGCTGACGGAGTCAGGGCAGGTGAGGACCGTGCTCATGGCGCACCTGTTCGCCGCCCGGGGAGTGGGATCGGATTCAGAACGGGTGATCGGCGTGGAAGCGCCAGCCGGGGAGCCCGTGGAGCACTCCGAGGAGAGCTCCGGAGGGCTGGCCGTGGTGCCGCTCGAGCTCTTCGACGAGTTCGACTACACGGCCCTGGGGCACCTCCACGGTCGCCAGAGGCTGGCCCCGCGGGTCAGATACAGCGGTTCTCCGCTGCGCTACTCCTTCTCCGAGTCGCGCCAGGCCAAGGGGGCCTGGCTGTGGGACAGCGCGGACTGGGAGGCTATCACCGCGGTGGACTGGGCCATCGGGCGGGGACTCGCCCAGCTGAGCGGGCCCTTGGAGGAGATCCTCGACGAGGAGATGGTCCGCCGCCATCGGGAAGACTTCGTCCAGGTCACCGTCACCGACCCGCAGCGCCCCGAACGCGCCTTCCAACGGACCCAGGAGGCCTATCCGTATCTGGCGACGTTCGTGCATCGGCCTCCGGAGCGTCAGGGCGCGGCCCTGACCTATGCCGAGGCGATGCACCGGGCCGAGACGCCGGGGCAGGTGGTGGAGTCGTTCCTGGAGCACGTGCGGGGTCGCGGGGCCGATGGACAGGAACGGGAGATCCTCGACGACGCCGTGGCGGCGGTGCGGAGGGAGCTCGCCCGCAGCGGGACCGCTGCACCGGGGAAGGAGATTCAGCCATGAGGCTCCACCGACTGACCCTGACGGCCTTCGGCCCGTTCCCGGGCACCGAGGAGATCGACTTCGACGCGTTGAGCGCCGACGGCCTGTTCCTCCTCCACGGACGGACTGGATCCGGCAAGACGACGGTGCTGGACGCCATCACATTCGCCCTCTACGGCGACGTCCCCGGCCAGCGTGACGTCAATGGGCTCCACAGCCACCATGCGCCGCCGGAGCGCGAGCCGGCGGTCGAGCTCGAGTTCACCCAGGCAGACCGACGGTGGCTGATCCGCCGCACCCCGCCGCACCGACGGCCCAGCCGCCGGGCGAAGTCCGGATTCGTCGCCCAGAACCAGACAGTCGTGCTGAAGGTCCACGACGGTGCTCTGTGGCGCGAGGTGACCAGCGGCGTCCAAGCCGCCTCCCAGGAGATCCAGGACATCCTGCCGCTGGACCGCCACCAGTTCACCAAGGTCATCCTGCTGCCGCAGGGAGAGTTCGCACACTTCCTCCATGCGACCAGTACGGAGAAGCAGAAGCTGCTGCAGAAGCTCTTCGACACCAACCTCTACCAGCGTCTCGAAGCTGAGCTCAGCGATCGTGCCAAGACTCTGCGCCAACGCATCGTGGAGGCTGAGCATCGGGTGGAGGTGACCGCAGACACCGTGCGGGCACAGGCCGAGTCCATGCTCGAGCCGGTGCTGGGAGCGGAACTCGCCCGCTTCACCAGCGTGCCGCCCGAAGACCTCGAGGAAGCCGTCCGACTGCTGGGGGCGTGGATGTCCCGGGATCTCGAGCAGCGCGTCGAGCTGGCCTCAGCGGCCGCGGAGAGCGCCTCCGAGCGGGCTGCGGACCTGCAGCGCCGCCGTCGTCTGCTGACTCTGCTGAGCGACCATGAGCAGCGCCAGGCCGACCATGAGGCCCGGCGCGAGGCGGTGGACCAGATCCGTGACCAGCTGGAGCAGCACCAGAAGGCCACCGAAGTGCGCCGGTGGTTCCAACACGCTCAGCAGCTCGCGGAGCACACCGAAGACGTACGGCGCAGGTCGCTGGATCAGCTCCGCGACCTGCGGGACCGGCTGGCCGATCAGGACGACGTCGACGCGTCGTCCACGGCCGCCTCGACACTGACCACCGAGGCCGGCGACCCCGCCCCCTACGCACTGCGGGACCTCATCTCCGAGGTGACGGCCCTACGGGGAGGGTTGGAAGACCAGGACGCCGCCCGTCTCGAATCCCAGCGGCGTCAGACGGCGACTGCACTGACCGCCGCTGAACGTCGGCGTGACGAGCAGAGAGCCGTCCGGCAGGCCGCCGAGGAGGCGATCGCCGCGCTGCAGGAGCAGGAGACGGCGCTGAACGCCCAGTGGCAGGATGCGGAGGAGCTGGACTCCCATCGCGCCGCGTGCGAGAACCTCATGGAGCTCACTCGGCGACGGGTGGAGCTGGTGGACCAGCTGGAGGGCCGGCGGGCCGCCGTCCGCCAGGCGCAGGAGGCGGCCCACCGTGCGGAGCAGGCGGAGCAGATGGCGGAGTCCCGGCGTCGGGAGCTGCTGGCGGATCATCTCCAGGCGGTGGCGCGGCGACTGGCCGCCGACCTGCGTCCCGGCGTCCCGTGCATGGTCTGCGGAGCCACCGAGCACCCCGCGGCAGCCGCGCCGGCCATGCGCCGCACGGCCGCCCTGCCGAGCACGGAGACGGAGGCCGGGCAGCCGGGCGGCGACAGCGTCCCCGAGCCGGGTCCCCACGACGAGCCGGCGAGTGAGGAGACGGCGAGTGAGGAGGACGTGGAGGCGGCGACCGCCCGGGTGCACGAGGCCGCCCGGGAGCGCGCCCGCTCAGAGTCCCTCCTGGAGGCGGCCGAAGCGAGCATGACGGAGATCGAGGACCGTCTGGCCGCGGCCGAGGCCGAGATCCGGGCGGCCGCACCGGAGCAGTCCCTCGGGGAGGGCGGCGCCGCCGTGCGTCGTGATGAGGCGGAGGCCTCCTTCGCCGACGCGCGGCGCAGGCGGGACGCCGCGGACCAGGCGTGGCGCGATCAGCGCCGGCGCGAGGCTTCCAGGACGGCGCTGCGGGAGGACTTGGCCGAGCAGCGGCGTCTCCACGAAGCGGCCGGGCTCGCGGTCGGGCACGCCGCCCAGGAGGTCGAACGGCTCACCGCGGAGCTCGCAGACCGTGATGAGATGCTCGGCCGACTGCGCGGCTCCCACAGCAGCGTCGCCGCTCGGTTGGACGCTCTCGACACCCTGCACCAGACGTGCCGGTCCGCCTCCGAGGGGATCGAGACCTGGCGATCGGCCCAGAAGACGGCGCAGGAGGCCCACAGCGAGGCGCACCGACAGCTGGTGGACTCTGGGCTGGGCACGCGGGAGGCGCTGGACGGCGCGATCCTGGACCCTGCGCTGCGGCGGCAGCACCACCAGCAGGTGGAGGAGTGGGACCGACAGGCCGGACGTCTGGCGCTCGCCGAGGAGTCCGAGGACATCTCCGCGGCGCGGGAGGTCCGTCGCCGCGAGCCGACGACCCCCGCAGAAGATGCGGTCACCGAAGCGGTCGAGGAGGCGAAGGCGGCGTCGACGCGGCGCGACGCTGAGCGGACGGCGCGGGACCGGGCCGCCGACCGTCGGGACGCCGTGGCCGAGGCCGCCGAGAGGCTCCGTGCGGCTCTCGCCTCACGGGACTCCGAGCTGATCGAGCACCGGCGTCTCGCCGAGCTGGCGGAGACGCTCGGTGGAGGCGGGCCGGACAACCCCCGGCGGATGACGCTGACCAGCTACGTCCTGGCTGCCCGCCTCGAGAAGGTGGCTGCGGCGGCCACCCGGCACCTGCAGACCATGTCCGAAGGTCGCTACCGTCTCCTCCATGACGACGCCGAGGGGCCGGGCCGCCGCCACGGGCTGGAGCTGAAGGTCCACGATGAGCACAGCGACCACCAGCGCCCCACCTCCTCCCTGTCCGGAGGCGAGACCTTCATGGCATCCCTGGCCATGGCGCTGGGGCTCGCCGAGGTCGTCCAGTCGGAGGCCGGCGGGATCGGCCTCGAGAGCCTGTTCATCGATGAGGGCTTCGGTTCTCTGGACGAAGAGAGCCTCGACCACGTGATGGTGGCCCTGCACCGGCTCCAGGGCGAGGGGCGCCGGGTGGGGGTGGTCAGTCATGTCACGGAGATGCACCGGGCGATCCCCACCCAGCTGCGCGTCATCCGGCGGCGCACCGGCTCCACTGCGCGGATGGTGCTCCCCGGTGCCATAGACTCCCCGGAACACCCGGTGGGAGGTCCGGCGGACGACGGGCCTGAGGCCGGGACGGAGGTGCTCTCGAGACTGGGAGGCATGGATGCGTAGTCCGGGGCCGGTCGAGTGGCTCGGTGTCGCCGCGCGGGCACCGGCGGCCCTGCTTCCGGCCGGGATGCTCTTGGCCGCGGCGGGCACCGGCTCTCCGATGACGGCCGCGCTGATGACCAGCTTCGCCCTGATCGGCCTGGCCCTGTCGGTGCCGATCGCCGGCGCAGCCGCTGACCGCCACGGTCAACGGCCTGTGCTGCTCGCCACCGCTGGAGCGCACGTCATCCTGCTCGTCCTCGTCCTGGCGGTGCTGCCTCGCCTCCAGCTGACCGCCGCCGGGTCCACCCCGGTCGCGACGGATGCGGCGGACGGTCCCTCATCCCTGGTGGTCTCCGTCGCCGTGATCTTCGCCCTCGGGGCCGGACTGACCGCCCCATCGGCCAGTGCGATGAGCCGGGCCCGCGGGTGGCACCTCCATCATCACCGCCCTGACCTCGGTGTCGGGCTCGGCGCCTGGATGCGCCGCGAAGCGGCCGTGGACGAGCTGCTGCTGGTGCTGGCTCCGGTGCTCGCGGCGCTGCTCAGCGGCGGGCTGGGGCCAGGGGCCGGGCTCATGATGGCGGCGCTGCTGGGAGCGCTCGCAGTCCCTGCCTACGCCATGGACCCTGTGGCGGACCCGCTCTCCGACCCTGGGGATGCGGGCAGGACTGCGGCGGGGGGCTCGGCGGAGGTCCCCGAAGGACCTCTGGAGCCGCTGCGCGTGCCATGGCCGGCGGTGGAGCACGGCCAGCAGATGGTGGCCGGGGCCCGGGGGATGTGTCCGGAACGGCCTGGGGACCCGACCCGGGCCGTGCAGCCTCGTCGTGCAGGGGCCGGCCCCAGCGTCGTCGGAGCTCTCCTCGTCAGCCTGGGGCTCGGTGTGGCGATCGGCGGCTCCGCGATCTCGGCTCTGGTCCTCTCCTCCCAGTCCCACCGTCCGGAGGCCCTGGGCCTCCTCCTGGGACTGTGCGCCGCAGCGGCGATGCTCAGCTCCCGGCGCCTGCCTCGGCGCCTGCGCGCCCTCGACGTCCTGCGGCGGCGCCGGCTCTTCGCGCTGCTGCAGCTGCTGACGGCGGGGCTGCTGACGGCGCTGCTCGCCGTGGGGCCGGCCGAGGGCGGCTCCTGGGTGGGGACGCTGCTGCGGGCCAGCGCGGCGGTCGGGCTCTACCTGATGCTCGGAGCCTCTGCCGGCGTCCTGCTGGTGGAGGTCTACCGGGTGGTCGCTCGACGGGCTCCGACGGCCGAGCTCGTCTCGACTCTCAGCAGCGTGGCCGGCTCTCTGCTCATCGGACTGGTGGTCGGGCTGATCACCGCGGGGCTTCTCGCAGAGGCAGGTGTTGGGGTCTTCAGCTCCGTCGTCGTCATCGCCGGTGCTGCCGCCCCAGCCCTCGTGGCCCTGCGCCGTGGCCAGCGGCTGCGAGGCGGCATGCGCCGCCATGCCGGGCCCCGCCCGGACGGCTCTCAGGGGAGCGCGTCGAGCACAGCGTCCTTGTAGATCCGCGAGGTGAGCACGTTGACGTGGTCGCGACCGGGGACCTCGACAAGACGTGCCGGGTGCCCCGCGGCGACCACCAGCTCTGCCAGACGTGCCGAGCCGGCGGCGATCTCGTCCCGGGCACCGGCCACCACCAGGGTCGGTGCGGCAGGCACGGCTGCTGCGGGGTCGAAGGGTGTCCGGGCGACCGCGAGGAGCAGCTCCACCACATGCGGAAGATTCTGGTCGGGCATGGCGGCGGCGACGGTCACCACCGATCGCGTCAGCGGATCCTGGGGGACGACGCCGTCGCGGGCCCACCGGCGCGCCGCCTCAGCGTCGAGCCCGGCCAGTCGATCGGCGGCCGGGGCGCCGCCGACGATCAACGAGGCCACGAGCTCCGGGTGAGCGGCCGCGAGCTGCCAGGCCAGCCGTGACCCCAGGGAATAGCCGTGGACCGCGATGGCGTCGCCCGAGGGTTCATCGGCCACCATCTCGGTGCTGAGTCCGTGGAGGTCGTCGAGCAGGTCCTGCACGCTCAGTCCGGTCGGGTCGACGTCGGCCGAGGAACCATGCCCGGGGAGATCCACGGCGAGCACGCTGCGGCCCTGGGCGGCCAACGGATCCAGCCAGCCCGTCTTGACCCAGTTGTAGAGCACGTTCGACGCATAGCCGTGCACCAGAAGCACCGGTGCCCTGTCGGCGAAGGGCCGACGCCACAGGTGCGCCGTGAGACCCGACGGGGTGCGCCAGGTCTCGGGTGCGGGATGCAGGAGTCGGGACACGTCAGCCTCTCTCAGACAGGACACCGGTCCATGGCGGCCTCCGATGGCGCGCGGGCGAACTCAGTTCTCCAGCTGCAGCGAACGGTTCGTCGCGGCGGTGACCTCGGAGAGCAGGGCGGGGTCCTCGCTGAGGAGACGCCCGTAGGAGGGGACCATGTCCTGCAGCCGCGGCTTCCAGGACTCCACCTGGGCGGGGAAGCAGCGCTCGAGCAGCTTGAGCATGATGGAGGGCGCGGTGGAGGCGCCTGGAGAGGCGCCCAGCAGGCCGGCGATCGTGCCGTCGGCGCCGGCCACCAGCTCCGTGCCGAACTGCAGCACACCCTTGCCCTGACCGTTCTTCTTCATCACCTGGACACGCTGGCCGGCGGTGATCAGCTCCCAAGAGTCCGTCTCGGCCTCAGGGTAGAAGTCCCGCAGGGTCTCGATCTTCTTCTTCGCGGACTTGGAGACCTCCTTCACCAGGTAGGTCACCAGATCGGTGTTGGCCGCGCCCACCTGCATCATGGGCAGCAGGTTGTGCGGACGCACCGAGAACGGAAGGTCGGTGATGGAGCCGTTCTTCAGGAAGTTGGTGGAGAACCCGGCGTAGGGGCCGAACATCAGCGTGCGGCGTCCCTCCACGAACCGGGTGTCCAGGTGCGGCACCGACATCGGCGGGGCGCCCACCGAGGCCAGCCCGTAGACCTTGGCGTGGTGCCGGTCGGCGACGGCGGAGTCTGTGCTGCGCAGGAACTTGCCCGAGACGGGGAAGCCGCCGAAGCCCTTGATCTCTGGGATGCCGGAGGACTGCAGCAGGCTCAGCGCCCCGCCGCCTGCGCCCACGAACACGAACCGCGCCGTGGCGGTGAACTTCTCTCCGGAGGCCGAGTTGCGCACCTTCAGCTGCCACCGGCCGTCGGAGCCGCGGGAGATGGAGGTGACCTCGTGGCCGTAGCGGACCTCCGCACCGGCCTCGTTGAGGTGGTTGGCCAGCTGCCGGGTGAGCGAGCCGAAGTCGACGTCGGTGCCGGAGTCGATCTTCGACGCCGCCACGCGCTGTCGGGGATCGCGGCCCTCGGCGAGCAGCGGGGCCCAGGAGGCGATCTCGTCGAGGTCCTCGGTGTGCTCGATGTCTGAGAACAGCGGCTCGGCCTTCATGGCCTCGTAGCGGTCCTTGAGGTAGCGGGCGTTGTCCTCGCCCCAGACGAAGCTGATGTGCGGCAGGGCATTGATGAAGGTCCGTGGCGAGCCCAGCGTGCCGGACTCCACCCAGTGGGACCACAGCTGCCGGGAGACCTGGTACTGCTCGTTGATGCCGCGGGCCTTGGTCAGGGAGATGCTGCCGTCGGCGTCGCGCGGGGTGTAGTTCAGCTCGCACAGTGCGGCGTGGCCGGTGCCGGCGTTGTTCCAGGGGTCCGAAGACTCCTGACCCGACTGGTCGAGAGTCTCGTACAGGGCGATCGACCAGTTCGGCTCGAGCTCCTGGAGGATGCTCCCCAGGGTGGTGGACATGATGCCACCTCCGATGAGAATGACATCGAACCGTTTGTCCGCGCTGGTCGACGTTGACGTGGCCACAGAACTCTCCTTGAGGTTGTCCGGCGGGTGGGGGTGGGCCAGCCGGGTGCTGGCCACGCAGGTCAGCCGGTTCACCGGGGGCGGCTGAACTCGGACGGGCTCCGAGGAGACTTTACCGCCGGGGAACTCGAGCCATGAAATCTGGGCGGGCAGTGTGACGGACGGATCAGCTCAGCTCATGCGGATCTGCCGGAAAGGCTCGAACAGCACCGGAGACATGGGGTAGTCGGCCACGCGTCGTCCCAGGGCGAGACCGGAGATCGGATGCACCAGCGGGAGCGCGGGAAGGTCCTCGGCCACGACGTCGGCCACCTCGCGGTAGAGCGTCGCGCGCTGCTCATCGTCCGTCTCGGAACGCGCCTGGTGCAGCAGATCCTGGACGTCGTCGGAGTCATAGCCGAACTCTCGGGAGGAGCGTTGGAACAGCGGACCGAAGAAGGAGTGCGGGGACCGGTAGCCTCCGTTGCGCCCCAGCAGGTGCATCGCTCGGTCGTCGTCCTCGAGGAGCTCCTCCAGGTAGCCGGCGTCCCAGGGGACGGGGCGGGGCTCGATCACGAAGCCGGCCTGGGTGAGATCGCGAGCCAGCGAGGCGTAGACGGCCTCGGGGCGGGGAAGGTAGCTGCGGGTCGCGGTCATCGGATAGTAGAAGCGCAGCGGCTCCCCGTCATAGCCGGCGTCGTCCAGGAGATCCTGGGCCTCCTGGAGGTCACGGCCGTACCGTTCCGCGGTCTCGGACTGCACGCCCAGGGCAGCCGGGGTGAACTGGTGCGCCGGGCGCGTCCCCTCCAGGAAGTGCTCGCTCACCAGGTCGGAGCGGTTGATCGCCCGCGCGGCGGCCTCGCGGACCCGATGGTCCTCCATCACGGGATGGGCCAGGTTGAACCCCAGATAGAGCACGGAGAACGGATCACGCTGCAGGATCAGGCGCCCGGACTGCACCAGCGGGCGCAGATTGTCCGCGGTGATGTAGTCGTAGACGTCGACCTGGCCCCGCTGCAGATCCCGCAGCCGATCGAAGGACCGAGGGATGGCGCGGATCTCCACGCGCTCGGGGGCCGGACCGTCCGGAGTCTCCTCGGCGGAGGCCGTGACCGGGCCGTTCCAGTAGTCGGGGAAGGCCTCCAAGGTGACGTCCCCCTCATGGGTCTCCATCACGCGGTAGGCTCCGGTCCCCACCGGGGAGCGGGCCACCAGGCCCGGGTCATCGTCGGAGAGGACTGCAGGAGAGACGATCCCGAAGGCGGGCAGGGTCAGTGCCTGGTGGAGGAACACGATCGGCTCGCTCAACGTGAGGACCACCGTGGACGGATCCTCGGCCTCGACCGATTCCAGGACGCAGTCCTCGTCTCCCAGGTAGCCGCCGAAGATGGCCTCGAACGGCAGGGTTGCGGTGCGGCGGAGATTGCCGGAGCCATGCAGCTCGGGAAGCCGCCCCCACCGCTCCACGTTGGCGACCACGGCGTCGGCGTCAAGGGCCGTAGCGTCGTGGAAGAGGACTCCCTCACGCAGGGTGAAACGGTGGACGAGCCCGGCCTCGTCGACATCCACGTCACGGGCCAGCAGCGGCTCGGTGGCGCCGGTCTCCTGGTCCACGCCCAGCAGGCCCTCGTACACCTGCCGGCAGACCCGTTCGGTCTCCGTGTCGACGGCGAGCGACGGATCCAGGGAGGTGACGGCCGACACCCCTGCGATGACGGCGGTGCGGTCACGACGCTCATCCCGGGAGGCGTCGACGTGGGAGGGCGCCGTCGACGATGCTGAGGCCGCGGGTGAGGCGGCGGTCGGCCCGAGGAGCAGCCCGGCGGCGGCCGCCGCCGTCGATGCTCCCAGCATCTGCCGGCGGTTCAGCTCTTCGGCCATGCGGGCAGGTCTCCTCGTGACAGTCGCGGACGGACCTGACAATGCTACCGCCTGTGCGGTCGGACGCCGGCACGATGCAGGCGCCGCATCTCCGCGCGCACGGCCTGAAATGCACAGCCTGAAGCGCCCGGGAGGGGCCGGTCGGTGCGGGGGGAGTCAGCGCGGGGGAGTCAGCCGTCGTCCGATCCTCTCGAGCTCCGCCAGCACGGTGCGCACCGCCTGGCGGGCATGCCTCTCCGGTCGGCTCAGGGCGATGATGGTCCGTTCGGCCGGGACGCCGCGCAGGGGCCGGAGAGTCACTCCCGGGCCGATGCGGGAGGAGAACCGCGGCAGGACGCCCACTCCCGCTCCACGGGCCACCAGAGCCTCCACGAGGTGGTTGTCCCGCAGGCGCACTGCTCGGTGGACCGCCCGCCCCGTGGCCTGCTCGACTGCCGCAGGGACGGCATCGAAGGGGTAGCCGGTGGGCACCCCGATCCACGGAAGGTCCACGAGCTGGCGGGGATGCAGATGCTCCTCGGCTGCCAGGGGGTGGTCGCTCGGCAGTGCCATGTCCAGAGGCTCCCGAGCCAGCACGGTCGTGATGAGGTCGGAGGCGTCGTCCTGCTGCGGCACAGTCCGGTGACCGACCACGACGTCCGCGTCCCGAGCGAAGTCTGCGAAGCGGTCCATGGACAGGAAGTCACTGAGCTCGACGGTGATGGCGGTCTCGGAGAACCTCTGCACGAGGTCCGGAAGCAGCGCGGCGCCGGCACTGGGGAGAGCCTGCACGGCGACGGTGCCGCGGGGCTCCCCGGTGGTGGCGTCGAGCTGAGCCCGCAGGGCCGCCAGGCGGTGCAGGATGTCGCCGGCGCCGTCGGCGAGGAGCTGACCGGCAGAGGTGAGGCGGATCCCTCGGGAGACCGGTTCGACCAGCTTCACCCCCAGGTCCCGCTCGGCCGTGCGCAGCTGTTGGGACAGTGCGGCGGGGGTGCGGTGGGTGGCGCGTGCGACGGCTGCGAGGCTGCCCCGTGCGGAGAGTTCGCGCAGCAGTTCCAGGTGACGGATCTCCATTCAGTCAGCCTAAATGATCGCGTAAGAAGTATTAGGTAGACCTGAGGGGTCAAGGCTTCGAGGATGGAGCCGTGACCCTGACCCACCGTGCTCTCGCTGTCCTGGCCTCGCTGTGCTGGGGACTGAACGTCATCGCCATCCACATCTCCCTGGAGCACTTCCCGCCGTTGTTCCTCGCCGGAGCGCGCTTCCTGCTGCTGGCGCTTCCCGCGGTGATCTTCGTCCCGTGGCCGGGGGTGCGGCTCCGGCACCTGCTGGGCTTCGGACTGGGCACCGGCACTGTGCAGTTCGTGGGACTGTATCTCGGCATGGCGGCGGGACTCCCCGCGGGCGTCGCCTCGCTGGTGCTCACCTGCGCGGCCCCGTTGACCCTGGTGCTCGGGGTGATCCTGCTGCGCGAGCCGACGAGCGGCAGCGCCGCCGCCGGTGCCGGTCTGGCGCTGGGGGGCCTGGCGCTGGCCGGTTGGGCGCGCGGCGGTGGCGGCGGAGAGTGGGCACCGTTCCTTCTCGTCCTGCTCGGTGCGGTGGGCTGGGCTGCGGGCACCCTGGCCTCCCGGCGGGCTCAGGCCGAGGATCCCCTGGCCCTGGTGCTATGGATGGCCGTGGTGCCTCCTGTCCCATTGCTGGGACTGTCCCTCGTGGTCGAAGGGCCTGAGGAGATCCGAGACGCCCTGGCCGCTTCGATCTCCTGGCAGGCGGCCCCGGCGTGGGCGGGACTGACCTATACGGTACTGGTCGGTTCGCTGCTGGCGCCGGTGGTGTGGGTCTGGCTGCTGAGGCGGCATCCGGCCGGGACGGTGGCGCCCTACTCGATGCTGGTGCCGGTGGTGGGTCTCGTCGCCGCCTGGGCGCTGCTGGGGGAGCGACCGGCAGGGCTGGAGCTGGTCGGGGCCGTGCTGGTGGTGGTCGGGGTGCTCGTCGGCGGACGACGGCGCCCCCGGACCGAGTGAGTGCGGGCGGGGGGACTTGAACCCCCACGTCAAAGACACTGGAACCTAAATCCAGCGCGTCTACCAATTCCGCCACGCCCGCCGATGCCGCGGCGCGCCGTCGAGGCTGTGGCGGCCGCGGCCCATCAGTCTACAAGAGCCGCCCCGCCGGGCCGGCGGTGCGGCTCACGCCAGCGCGGTGCGGCGTCTCAGGCCCCGAGCTTGTCGCGCAGCCGTGCCACGTGGCCGGTGGCCTTCACGTTGTACTGGGCGAGCTCCACCGCGCCGTCCTCGTCGACGACGATCGTTGAGCGGATCAGCCCTTCGGTCACGCGGCCGTAGTTCTTCTTCTCGCCCCAGGCGCCGTAGGCCTCCGCGACCTGGTGGTCCTCATCGCTGAGCAGCGGGAAGTTCAGCGACTCGTTCGCGGTGAACTTCTCCAGTGCGGAGACCGGGTCGGGGGAGAGGCCGAGCACGGCGTATCCGGAAGACTGCAGCGACGCCAGCGAGTCACGGAAGTCGCAGGCCTCCTTGGTGCAGCCCGGGGTGGAGGCCTTCGGGTAGAAGTAGACGATGACCTTCTGTCCGCGGAGGTCGCCGAGGCTGACGGTGCCTCCGCCGACCGCGGGCAGGGTGAACTCGGGTGCTGCGTCACCAGGTGCTAGTCGCTGTGCCATGCAGGGAACCTTTCGACGTGGGGGTGCCGCCGGGGGCGGCGCAGTACGGGCGTCTCCTCGGGCGGGCTCGAGATGTCCTCGGGTCGCCGTGGAGCACCTCCCAGCCTATCGATCGTCGGCCTGTCGATCGTCGGCCTGGGGGACGCGGCGGTGGGGGAAACGGTGTGTAGGGTCCTGGGCGCGGTCCGCCGTGGTCCGTAGACTGGCCGCCATGGTGGAGCAGCCGAACCGCGGAGAGCAGGAGCAGCGCCTGGTCGCGGCCCTGCGCGGGACCTTCGACGTCTCGGTGATGAACTTCGGCTCCTACAACATCCTCTACGCCGCCAATCTCGAGGCGAATGATGCTCGTGCCGTCCTTCCCGGGGAGAGCGCCGACTCGGTCCAGGACGCCGTGAGCATGGCCGAGCACCTGTTGGTCGGCTACCGGCGCCAGCCCACTGAGATCGTGCTGTGCCCGGTGGATCTCGCCGAAGCGATGCCACGGATCACCGGGGCGGCCGCGGATCCGGCGGACGACGCGACGCCGAGGGTGCCCCTGCCGGTGAACATGACGAACCTGGCGGGCATGGCCGCTGAGGGCGACGCCGAGCGGGCGTCTGTGACCATCGCCCTGTCCACCGGTCACCGCGTGGTCCTGGACGTCCGGGGTCGCGTGAGCTTCGACGAGCTGCCCGAGGTCACGCTGGACCAGCGGCGGGACGTCCGGGACTTCACGGAGTTCGTGGACTTCTTCCTGGACCGGCTCGAGGACATGAATCCCGTGTGAGCCCGGGCCCTGCGCACGGCGACGGCCCGAGTCGACATGGCCCCGGCGCAGACGCGGGAAGCCCCGTCTCCAGCTGGAGACGGGGCTTCCCGCGGAGGCGACGACCTGCACTCGTCAGAGTGGGCCCCCCGGGACTCGAACCCGGAACCTGCAGATTAAGAGTCTGATGCTCTGCCAGTTGAGCTAGAGGCCCTCGGCTGCAGGTCGTCGCTTCCGCGATCCGTTGCTCAGTCATCTGCGCAACGACATGAAACTCTAGCACCGGCTTCGTGGCCCTGCCAACTTGAGGAGTCCTCTCTGCCTGTGATCCTCATCGCACCAGCTCAGCACCGTGCCGACGGAACCGTGAGGCACCCGTCGGCACGGTGCTGAGGACCTGACGGTCAGGCGGGCTGGGCCCGCATGTCCCCGAGGTCCAGGCTCCCGGCGTGACGGCGCAGCAGCCAGACGGCGGTCGCCGCCACGAGCCCGAAGATCAGGTGCCCGACGAGGCTCTGCAGGGTCATGGCGTTGATCATGAACACCGGCATGCCGAGCATGGCGGGCATGATCAGCAGGGCACCGACGCCCCACAGCACGACGCCGTAGCCGGCACCGAGCAGCAGCAGCGGTGCAGGCCGAGCGCTGGTGATCACGACGCCGAACGCGACGCCGAACAGCAGCGAGATGCCCATGTGGACCAGGCCTCCGACGGCGGCGCTCTCGACACCGACCAGGGCGCCGACCATGGGCAACATCCCCATCGCCGCCATCATCATGCCGAAGACGACGCCGCCGGCCAGTCCTCCCAGGCCGCCATGGACGGCACGGCGTGTCAGCGTTCCCGCCGCTCCGGCGGCGTGGGCTCCCTGAGTGGAAGTCATGTCCCTCTCCTCTCCACATGCCGCAGGTGCGGCACCGGGGCGTTTCCCCGGTGATTCCATTCCACGGCGCCGAACGCGAGGTGCTGACCCGAATGTCAGCCTGATGACATAATCGATGCCATGGCGCCCTCACGATTCCTCACCCTTCCCTGGCAGCAGGTGACGGCCGAGACGGCGGGCCCCGACGCCGAGATGGCCGCTCTGCGGCAGGCCGCTTGGGTGGCGCGCTGCGTGGGCCGTGGTGCGTCGGCGCCCCTGAGCGCCACCGATGTCTCCGCCATCGCGACCTACCTGACCACTCGCCAGTTCGAGCCGGGGCAGAAGCTCTTCGCCGACGGGATGGCCCCCGGAGCCGAGCCCGAGTCGGCGGGAGTGTGGATCATCCGCAGCGGGCGGGTCGAGCTCATCGCGGGGGCGGGGGAGCGTCGCTCCGTGGTCCACGTGCTCCATCCGGGGGACGTCGACGGCGACGTGCAGTTGCTCCTGGACATGCCGTTCCCGTACACGGGCCGAGCACTGGAGGAGGTCACCGCGCTGCACTTGGAGGCCGACGGCTTCGAGCGCCTCCTGGGGCACCATCCGGCGATCGCCCGCCGATGGCTCGCCTCGATCGCCGAGCGCCTGGCGATGAGCCAGAACCGCATCATCGGCCTGCTGGGTCGGTCATTGCCCGCCCAGATCTCCCAGGTGCTGCTGGATGAGGCAGTGCAGGGGGAGGTGCTGCTGCCTCAGCGCACCGTGGCCGCGATGATCGGCGTGCAGCGGCCCTCGCTGAACAAGGTGCTCAAGGACCTGGAGCGGCGCGGCGTGATCGGTGTCGGCTACGGGGTCATCACGCTGCGCGACGCAGAGGCGCTCGCTGAGCTGGCCCGGTGATGTTGTGAGGCAGCGCCTCAGCGCAGGCCGAACAGGCGCTGCCTGTTGACCCGCCGGGTCTCGCCCCGGATGGTGAACAGCGAGATGATGGTGCCGATGTAGAAGAATCCCAGGGTCAGCAGGAAGAGGATCCCTTTGAGGATCTTCCCCAGGTAGAAGTACTGCAGCCCTGCCACGAAGAAGAAGCCCAGGATGGTGAGCACCAGGGCGATCCCGGGATCCTTCTGCGGGCCGTCGAACGCACGAGAAGCCATAGCGCCATCCTACGCCTGGCTCAGGCCCACCTCTTCTCCTGGCCCTGGCCGACCCTGTCGTACCTGTGTAGGACCGTTCCCTGGAGCCTCCTACGGCCTTGCGAGGCGCCGCAGCGGTTCCGCCGGGAACGGAGGTGCCTGACACTGGTGATCGGAACGGCCGTCGGAGACAGGAGGTTCCCGATGTCGACAGGCTCGTCAGCACAGCGCAGGCGCGTCACGGTGGCAGGGAGACGACTCAGCCTGTCCAATCTGGACAAGCAGATGTATCCGGCCACCGGTATGACCAAGGCCGACGTGCAGGAGTACCTGCGGGCTGTCGCTCCGGTGATGGTGCCGCACCTTCGTGGCCGCCCGGTCACCCGCAAGAGGTGGCCCGACGGTGTCGGCACGGCGGAGAGCCCGATGAAGCCCTTCTTCCGCAAAGCCCTCGAAGACTCCGCCCCGGACTGGGTGCCGCGGATCGATCAGCAGCACCAGGATCACACCACCACCTACCCTCTGGTGGACGATGAGGCGGTGCTGGCATGGTTCGGTCAGGTGGCGGCCCTCGAGCTGCACGTCCCCCAGTGGCGTGTCGACGACGCCGGCGACCCGCAGCCACCGGACCGCATGGTCCTCGACCTCGACCCCGGAGACGGCTCGGACCTGCGTGACTGTGCCCAGGTGGCCCGCTGGTGCGCCGAGCTGCTGGACGGCATGGCGCTGACCGGCATCCCGGTGACCTCCGGCTCGGCGGGGGTCCACCTGTATGCGGCGCTTGACGGCTCACGCACTTCTCCCGAGGTGTCCGCCGTGGCCCAGGGGCTCGCGCAGGCGCTTGAGAAGGAGCATCCTGACCAGGTGGTCAGTCGGATGGACCGGTCCGCCCGACGGGGCAAGGTGTTCATCGACTGGAGCCAGAACAGCCGAAGCAAGACCACCGTGGCCCCCTACTCCCTGCGAGGACGTCCGCGTCCGACCGTCGCGGCGCCTCGTACCTGGGAGGAGCTGGAGGATCCTGATCTGCGGCAGCTCGAATGCGATGAGGTCCTGCGGCGCGTGGCAGACGGGCTGGACCCGCTGCAGGGCCTGAGCGACAGCGACGCCGTGGCCTAGAGCTCTCCCGGCCAGACGGCCGCCTCCCTGAGTCGGGCCGTGTGGAGGGGTCTGCGGGGTGACAAGTCGCCCGATGACATCCGCTGGGAGTGATCGAGCTTTCTCGGAGACCGTCACCAGCCGGAAGGCTGACCTGCACTGATCGTGAGCCGGCGTGGCGCACGGGAGCCCTGCGAGGGATCGAGGGCGTGAATTACCTCATGATTGTGTGTCCTAAAGGTCTGTGGCTGTGCTTCAATGGATGAGGATCTGTTGCGGAGCGGGCGTCCGGCTCCTCCGACCCATCCGAGGGAGACGCTATGGCCGGTGAGAAGGCAGGCACTGCGCGCGATGTGGCGCGCCTGGTCGACGGGGTGGCGCTGCGCCGTCGGTGCGCGACGTCGACGGCCCAGCGGCTGCTGGCGGGCGCCGGTCGGCTGAGTCTCGTGGCATATCGGGAGGAGCCACAGCGGGAGCTTGCGGTCCTCGCCCACGGGATGACCGACGTCGGCGCCTGGCTCGTCGTCCTGGGATCAGAGGGCACGCCGACCGCTGCCGAAGGAGATGAGGCCGACGTCCGGCTGCAGATCGACCAGTTCGGTGCGCAGGCGGATGTCCGGGTGCAGGTCGCGAGTCTCCATGCGCTGGGTCGCGTGCACATGCTCAGTCCCGATGCCGCCCACCATGCGCTCACCGAGCACGCCCTGTCAGACGAGCTGGTCGCAGCCGCCGCGGCGCCATTCGCGCGGGTGGCCATGGTGCAGAGCGACAGCGTTCTGGTCCACGCCCGCGAGGACGTGGAGAAGCTTCCGTGGGACCAGGTGGCGCAGCCAGGGGCATGGCCGCTGGGCATCGATGAATGGAGCGCGCTGGACACCGCCGCTGCACTCGCCCCCGAGGTCGTGGCGCGGCTGATGGAAGAACTCGCGCACGGTGTGCGGCGCGGCATCCTCGGGCGGACCCTGCCGGCTCCGCGGGAGCTCGACGGGTCAGTGGAGCAGATGCTGCTCGACGTCGACGCCGAGGGGTGCACGTGGCTGGTGCGCGAGGGCGATCAGGTGCGGGCCGTCTTGATCGCGTTCGACCAGCCGGTCACGGATGCGGCCGGATTCGAGGCCGCGCTGCGGGCCTGGTGCGTGCAGGTGGCCTGAGG
The DNA here is from genome assembly GCF_039534665.1 of Nesterenkonia aethiopica. Lineage (NCBI taxonomy): Bacteria > Bacillati > Actinomycetota > Actinomycetes > Micrococcales > Micrococcaceae > Nesterenkonia > Nesterenkonia aethiopica. Next base: position 91,596 of record NZ_BAAAVT010000012.1, read on the forward strand.
CCCCGAGCCCTCGGGCGCCCCGTCAGCTCACTCCTGTGAGTAGGTGAGACAGTTCGCGGTGTCACCACCGACAGTGACGGCCTCGGCGGAGCACATCAGGTCGGTGTTGTGGACGCACTCCAAGCGCTGGCACGCCCCCACGTGTCCTTCAGCGGTCGGCAGACCGCCGCGGACATCCAGGGCGATGAAGGTCCCACAGCTGGGGGAGCCGGCGGAACCGGTGATGGTGACGGCATCAGCGCGGCAGGCGCCATCGTTGAAGGCGCACGACGTGGCGGCGCAGGACGTGACAGTGGCGAGACTGGTCATGACAGGACTCCTCAGTGCTCTGCCCGCTCGGCGGTTCCTGAGCGGATGCCGCCAGAGTATGCCTCGATGACAGGGCCCACAAGACCAGCGCGCCTCACCGGATTCCACGAGATCTCGGGGCCGGAACCGGCACCGACCGAGGCAGGCGCGCCTGGCAGGATGACAGCACACCAGTGTGATCGAACCAGGTCTGACCTGGAGTGACGCAATCGTCAGGCATGGTCGTCGGGCGGGACCATCGACCGCTCAGGAGAAGCCGGCCTCGCGGATGCGCCCGTGCGCGCCGTCGAGACCCACAGGAGGTGACGGAGTTCCCTGCCGGGAGGAGGGGCGGCCCGCCGCATGGAGCGGACTCCAGCCGGTCCGGCGCGCCGAGACACTCGGGCGTTCCGGGGAGGCTCGGAGGCACATCACTGCTGGTCACTGACCTCGGAAGACGCCTGTGACAGTGCTCACGGGTGCGTCAGAGTTGACGCACATCACAAGTCGACGCAATATGGTGTGCCTCAGCGCCCGCCGGCCGACCCGCCGTCGGGTGTCTTGTCTTGTGCACAACAATCCGAGGGGACACCCACCCGATGAGCACCACCACTCAGGAGCCGGAACCCGGCTCAAGCGCGTCAGGACCCGAGGGCGAGGACGCCCCGCGCGGACCCATCACCGGTTCGGGGAAGCGACACGGCCTCTTCCAGCGCTTCCTCGACATCGTCGAGCTCCTCGGCAACAAGCTGCCGCACCCGGCCACGCTGTTCGCTCTGCTCGCGGCCTTCGTCGTCGTGCTGTCCTGGGCTCTCTCGCAGGCCGGGATCAGCGTCATCGACCCCTTGGAGGGCGAGGAGGTCGAGGTCTTCAACCTGCTCTCCGCGGAGGGCATCGAATGGATGTTCACCTCAGCGGTGGACAACTTCATCAACTTCGCGCCGCTGGGTGTGGTCCTGGCGACCATGATCGGCATCGGCATGGCCGAGCAGAGCGGGCTGATCGGCACGGCGCTGAAGACGTTCATCCTGTCCATCCCGCGGTTCCTCGTGACCTTCGGCATCGTCTTCGCAGGCATCATGTCCTCGGTCGCCTCCGACGCCGGCTACGTGGTGCTGCCCCCGCTGGCGGCCATCCTGTTCATCGCCGTGGGGCGCCACCCTCTGGCCGGCATCGCCGCCGCCTTCGCAGGCGTCTCGGCAGGGTTCAGCGCGAATCTGCTGCTCTCGGCCACCGACGTCATGCTCGGTGAGCTCACGATCGAGGCCGCCGCGACCGTGGACCCGGCCTATGCCGAGCAGATGAATCTCGCCATGAACTACTGGTTCATCATCGCCTCCACCGCGCTGCTGGCCGTCGTCGGCACCCTGGTGAGCCAGTTCGTGGTCGAGCCGCGCCTCGGCTCCTGGCACGGCGAAGGCGTCCTGGCGGATCAGGACCGCTCGGCCCTGAAGATCACCGCCGTGGAGAAGAAGGGCATGATCGCCGCCGGCATCTCGTTGGTGATCACCGTGGGTCTGCTCCTGCTGCTCATCGTCCCGGAGAACGGTGTGCTGCGCGGCGAGGACGGCGCGGTCGTCCAATCGCCGTTCATGAGCTCCCTGGTGGTGGTCATCATCATCGCGTTCTTCGTGCCAGGGCTCGTCTACGGAATCGTCACGAAGGTGGTCCGCAATGACACGGACGTGATCAACCATGTCTCCAAGACGCTGGCCGGGATGGCCATGTTCCTGGTCCTGGCCTTCACCGCTGGCCAGTTCATCGCCTACTTCAACCAGTCGAACATCGGCCTGCTGGTCTCGGTCGGCGGAGCCGACCTCCTGGAGTCCATCAACCTCACCGGGCTGCCGCTGATCCTGCTGTTCATGGGCTTCGTGGCCGTGGTGAACCTGCTGGTCGGGTCGGCCTCGGCGAAATGGGCCATGCTCGCCCCGGTCATGGTGCCGATCCTGATGCATCTGGGCATCTCTCCGGAGTTCACCCAGGCGGCCTACCGGGTCTCGGACTCGGCCACCAACATCCTCAGCCCGCTGATGACTTACTTCGCCATCGTCATCGCGGTGGCACAGAAGTATGACAAGCGCATCGGGATCGGCTCTCTGATCTCGGTGATGCTGCCGTACTCGCTGGCCTTCATGGCGGCCTGGACGGTGATGACCACGGGGTGGATGTGGCTGGACCTGCCGCTGGGGCCGAACGCGCCGATCCACTACGAGCCCTGAGTCCGGCCTCACCGTGCATCCTCGGTCATCCCGCTGTCGGTGGCCTCATGGCCCGGAGAGCTCCGCGACGACGAGGTCGACCTTCTCGCGGAGGCGGTCGGGAGGGAGTCCCAGAGCCCACTGGGCGACATCGGTGATGAATCGACGGTACGCCGCATGGTGGGCTGCAGAGTCACCGGCCAGCGATGAGTTGACATAGGCCCCGGCGCCGTCGACCGCGACGAAGATGCGCACGCAAGCGGTCAACGGATCCTGTGCGGGAAAGGTGCCCTCGGCGATGCCATCCTCGATCAGTGCGATCAGGCGTTCCCGATCCAGCTCCTCCTGCGCGACGAGGGTCTCTGCGAGGCGTGGGTGGTGCCGGGAGAGATGTCGCGCATTGAGCCACAGCCGGGAGAGGTCATCGGCATGCCCGCCCTCCAGCCGGGCGATCATCTGAGCGAGCCGCATCAGGGGGGTTCCCTCGGCGGGGATCAGTCGGGAGCGCTCGTCGGAGAGCGCACGTTCGCAGGCGGCCACCAGCAGATCGTCGACCGTGGGGAAGTAGTGGCTGATCAGCCCGGGTCTGACGTTGATGCCGGCCGCCACTGCGCGCAGGGTGATTCTCTCCAGGCCGACGGCGACGGCGAGCCGTGCGGCCTCCGCGATGATCTCGTGCCGTCGTTCTTCCGGGTCTTTGCGGGAAGCTGTGGATGTGATCCTTGACACCATGCCCTCCATCCTATTGGGTAGGTGACCAACAGCGTATTGGTCATAAGGCCAATAGTCGGGTCGCAGGGGTGACGCGACACTCGAACAGGGGGAGAGGCCATGGAAGAACGCAGGCATCGGGCCAGCGGGGAGTCCGCGACACCCGACCCGGGAAGGTTGGACAGCGGTCCAGCCCCGGCACGAGCGCGAGAAGCACACCCGGCGGCGGATCCGGCGGGCTCCGTGGCGGTGCAGGACGCGGCGCATGCCCCGGAGAAGGCGCCCGTCGAGCTCGAGACGCGAGGCATCGGCCTGGTGCCGCAGCAGGAGCGCAGAGGTCGGCCGCGCGACCTGTTCTTCATATGGGCCGCGCCCATGGTCAGCGTGCTCAACTTCACCATCGGTGCCTCCCTGGTCTTCATGGGGCTCGAGCTGTGGCAGGCGATGACCCTCATCGTGGTGGGCAGCCTGCCGTGGATCTTCACCGGCATCGCTGCTGCGGCCGGTCCCGCGGCCGGGACGGCGAGTTCCGCGATCACGCGAGCCGTCTACGGCATCCGCGGGAACTCCGGCGTCATGGTCGTCTATGGGGGACTCATCTCCGCGGTCTTCCTGGCCCTGAACTGGCTGGCCTCGACTTTCATGGGAGCCGAAATCGTCGCCATGACCGGGCTGGCCGACTCCGGAACGGCCCGGGTGGCCGTCACCCTCGCCGTCTCCGTGATCACAGTTCTGGTGGCCGTCTACGGGCACGGGCTCATCACGCGGGCCTATGGCTGGATCACCGGGGTCCTTCTGGTGATCTTCGTGATGGTCACAGTGGTGAGCCTGACCGCGGTGGACTGGGGCTTCCGTCAGCCGGAGCCGCTGCAGGGGATCCAGCTGTGGGTGGTGCTGAGCATCGGCTTCGCTGTGCTGGCCTCGACCCCGCTGTCCTTCTCAAACAGCCCCGACATGGCGCGGTACCTTCCCCAGGACACCCCACGATGGCGCATCGCCACGGCCACCGCCGCCGGCGGCGCACTGCCATGCATCGTCTTCACCGCCGTCGGGGCGCTGCTGGCGACCGCCATGAGCCCGGTGGCTCTCGAGATCGGGGTGGAGCATGCCCTGTTGGGGCTGCTGCCTGCCTGGCTGGGAGTGCTGTTCGTCCTGGGTGTGGTCCTGAACACGGTGGCGCTGAACGCCATGACCACCTACACGGCATCCATGGTGCTGCAGGCGATCGGACTGCCGATCAGGAGGATCACCGCGGCAGTGGTGGTGGGTGTGATGGCGACCGTCCTGACCCTCGTGCTGGTGTTCTCCACTGGCCTGCTCGAAGCGGTGAACCTGCTGCTGCAGCTCCTGATCGTGATTTCGGCGCCCACGATGACTCTGCTGTGCATGGACGCACTCATGCGTCGATACCGCTATGACGGGCCGGGACTGCTGGACGCGACGCCCTCGAGCCCGTACTGGGGCGTGGCAGGGTGCAGCCCGGCCGGGCTGACGGCCCTCCTGGCGGGGATGGCTTCCGGCGCGCTGGCCCTCACCACGGACCTGGGCACCGGCCCGCTCTCCGCGGCGCTGGGTCACCTGGACCTTTCGGTCCCGGTCTCCATGGTCGTCGCAGGCACGGTATATGCCGTCATGACCCGCGGAGGTCGCAGGATGCATCGTCCAGTCACCTGCGACGTGCGAGGAGGGTCGCGATGACCGCCGACGGCCACTCCCTCCAGGTCGACTTGCCGACGTCGGCCGACCCGTCGGGGGAGGAGGTCTCGCCGCGTCCCGGGGTCGACACCTGGCAGGAGCCTCCGCACGTCCGTTGGGCCTTCACCCACCTCTCGGAGGTCCTGCCCTCAGCGCGCATCCCTCGCCGCGGGAGCCGCTCCCACACTGCCGTGGGGCAGCAGGCCGGGGAGGTGCCCGCTGCGCTGCAGAGGGTTCCGGACCTGGCGCGTCGGCTCGACGAGACCCACACGGATGCGCTGCTCGTCGTCCGTGGAGGAGAGGTGTGCGCCCAGTGGTACGCCCCTGGCTGCGGGCCGGACGACCTGCACCTGGTGATGAGCGTGTCGAAGTCGCTGTGCGGGCTCGTGGCCGGGTCGTTGGTCATGGACGGCCTCTGGCGCCTGGACGATCCGGTGGTCAGTTTCGTGCCGGAGCTCGCCGACGGGGCCTACGCCCGAGCGACCATCGGCGACCTGCTGGACATGACGGTGAGTGTGGACTACGACGAGGACTATCTGAATCCCCGTTCCGAGCTACAGCGCCATGACCGCAGCGCCGGCTGGCGCACCGCCCGTCCGGGTGACCCCGCGGACACTCCGGGCTTCCTGCGTACGCTCACCGGGGCGGGTCCTCAGGGGCGCTTCCAGTACTGCTCGGCCACCACCGATGTGCTGGCGTGGGCGATCGAGCGGGCCACCGGGGCCCGCTACGTAGACCAGCTGGCTGATCGTGTGTGGTCCAGACTTCGCCCGGATCATGATGCCATGGTGACGGTGGATCGATCGGGATTCGCCCATGCCGACGGCGGAGTCTCTTGCACGGCGCGCGACCTCGCCCGGGTAGGAGAGATGGTGCTGGCCGGCGGACGAGCGCCCGGAGGGCGCGTGGTCGCGGCGCAGTGGGCCGAGAGCATCCTGGCTGGCGGAGATCCCCGCCAGATGGTCGACCAGGGCTGGACCTCGGTCTACCCCGGCGGCTCCTATACGCGGCAGTGGTGGTGCACGGGAAACCGGCGCGGCAACGTCACCGGCCTCGGCATCCATGGTCAGCACCTCTGGTTGGATCCGCAGTCGTCCACGGTCATCGTCAAACTGTCCAGCTGGCCTCAGCCAGACGCCGAGCAGGACCAACGGACGCAGGCGCTGTTGATGGAAGACCTGACGCGGGCTCTTGCCGCAGAGTGCGGCGCGGATTCGCCGTGACCGACGGCGGCGCGCTATTGTGTATCGGTCCGTGCCGTCTGTCGGGCGCCGTCTCCTCCGCGCTGCGGGGGCCGCGCAGTCCGGGTGGCGGGCGATCGGGGTGTAGCTCAGCTTGGCAGAGCGCGCGCTTTGGGAGCGTGAGGCCGCAGGTTCAAATCCTGTCACCCCGACGGCGGCCGAGGCGCAGCGGGAGCATCGAAGCTCGCGGCGCCGCTCGGCCGCGGCCGACGCTGCGGGTTCTGCCAGAGCTCGCATCAGACATGATCAGTCGTCATCTATCAGGAGCCCCCACGTGGTCAAGAGCACCGTTGAAAATCTGAACCCGACTCGAGTCAAGCTCACCGTCGAGGTGACCTCTGAGGAGCTTGAGCCCAAGATCAAGGCCGCATACAAGAGCATCGCGGAGCAGGTTCAGATCCCCGGCTTCCGCAAGGGCAAGGTTCCCGCGCCGATCATCGACCAGCGCGTCGGCCGCGAGTACGTCGTCCAGACCGCCATCAACGACGGCCTCAACGAGTTCTACCAGCAGGGCCTGGCCGAGGCCGAGATCGCTCCGCTGTCCCGCCCCGAGGTGGAGATCGAGGAGATCCCGGACCCCAAGACCAACGAGGGCGTTCTGAAGTTCACCGGTGAGCTGGACGTCAAGCCGGAGGTGGAGCTGCCCGAGTACTCAGGCCTCGAGGTCGAGGTCGAGGCCCGCGCCGCTGACGAGGACGCCGTGCAGGAGCAGCTCGACGAGCTGCGCTCGCGCTTCGGCACCCTCAAGGACGTCGAGCGGCCCGCGGCGACCGACGACTTCGTGACCCTCGACCTGGCCGCCAGCATCGACGGCGAAGAGGTCGACAACGCGACCGGCCTGTCCTACCAGGTCGGTGCCGGCACCATGCTGGAGGGTCTCGACGAGGCCCTCGAAGGACTCTCCGCCGGCGAGGACGCGACCTTCGAGACCACCCTGGCCGGAGGTGAGCACTCCGGCGAGGAGGCCTCCGTGAAGGTGACCCTGCAGGCCGTCAAGGAGCGCGAGCTGCCTGAGGCCGACGATGAGTTCGCCCAGATGGCCTCGGAGTTCGACACCATCGAGGAGCTCCGCGCAGACCTGCGGACCAAGGCCGAGGAGAACCTCGTCGTGGAGCAGGGCGTCGAGGCCCGCGACAAGGTCCTGGAGAAGCTCATGGAGCTCGTCGAGGTCCCCGTCCCCGCCTCCGTGGTGGAGGGACAGGTGGAGCAGCACTTCAGCCAGGGCGGCCACGCCGAGGGCGACGACCACGACACCGAGGAGCACCGCGAGGAGATCGAGAAGCAGACCCGCGAGGCATTCCGCAACGAGATCGTGCTGGACCTGATCGCCGACAAGGAAGAGATCGGCGTCGACCAGGGCGAGCTCATCGAGTACATCGTCTCCACGGCTTCCCAGTACGGCATGGAACCCAACCAGTTCGCGCAGATGCTGGACCAGGCCGGCCAGGTGCCGATGATCATGGGCGAGGTCCGCCGCCGCAAGGCGCTGGCCAAGGTCCTCGAGCTCGCCGTCGTGAAGGACTCCGAGGGCAAAGACGTCGACCTGTCCGACTTCGTGACCCCGCAGGGTGACGACGAGGAGGAGGGCGCCGCCGAGGAGGTCGCCGAGGTCGCTGAGACCGAGACGGCCGCCGACGAGCAGGACGCCGACTCGGCGGACGAGGAGTCCGACGAGCAGAAGTGAGCAGCCGCCGGACCGGAGCGAGTCCGTGTCCGTGACGCGCTGAACCGGTGCTGACCCAGCACTGAGCCCGACGACGGCGGGCCGCTGTGCCGAGAGGCCCGGCGGCCCGCCGTCGTCGTGAGCAGGGGGTGCGTCAAAGCACGGAGCTCCGCACCCTGCGCCAACAGCGAACGACGTCGCGGCGCGCCTCGGGCCGGGACGGTCACCAGGTAATGTCGGGGACAGCACGGACGGCCCTGCGCGGCGCGCGACGATCTCGCAGCGCCGCTCGACCGTCCTGACGTGAGAGAACACTGGAGTGGAGGAACGTCCATGTCTGAGAGCCTGCCCAGCATGTCGACCGTGGACCCGGCGTCCCGCGACGACTACATCTACAACCGTCTGCTCAAGGAGCGGATCATCTGGCTGGGGTCGGAGGTCCGTGACGAGAACGCCAACGCCATCTGCTCCCAGATGCTGCTGCTCTCGGCCGAGGACCCCGAGCGGGACATCTACCTCTACATCAACTCGCCGGGCGGCTCGGTGACCGCCGGGATGGCCATCTACGACACGATGCAGTTCATCCCCAACGACGTCGTCACCGTCGCCACCGGCCTGGCCGCCTCGATGGGGCAGTTCCTGCTCTCCTCGGGCACTCCCGGCAAGCGGTTCGCCACTCCGCACGCGCGCATCCTGATGCACCAGCCCTCCGGCGGCATCGGTGGCACTGAGTCCGACGTGCGGATCCAGGCGGAGCTGATCAAGCACATGAAGCAGGTCATGGCCGAGCTCACCGCTGAGCAGACCGGCCAGTCGGTGGAGACCATCCTCAACGACAACGCCCGTGACAAGTGGTTCACCGCGGAGGAGGGGCTGGAGTACGGCTTCTTCGACAAGATCGCCCAGCGCTCCTCGACCGTCTCCGGCGGCGGCGGAGTCTGAGACCTCCCGGACGACACAGGCCACGACGAGACCGGCCACCAGGACACTTCAGGAGAATTTCGATGAACCACGACGTCACCCAGATCCCGCAGGCGATGCCGCACATGCCCGCCCCGGAGTCCCGTTACATCCTTCCACAGTTCGAGGAGCGCACCCCCTACGGCTTCAAGCGTCAGGACCCCTACGCGAAGCTGTTCGAGGACCGGATCGTCTTCCTCGGCAGCCAGGTGGACGACGCTTCGGCCGATGACATCATGGCCCAGCTGCTGGTGCTGGAGTCCATGGACTCCGAGCGGGACATCACCCTCTACATCAACTCGCCCGGCGGCTCCTTCACTGCGATGACCGCCATCTACGACACGATGCAGTTCATCCGTCCGCACGTGCAGACCGTCTGCCTGGGGCAGGCGGCCTCCGCGGCGGCGGTGCTGCTGGCCGCAGGCACCCCGGGCAAGCGCCTGGCGCTGCCCAACGCCCGTGTGCTGATCCACCAGCCCTCCATGGGCGGCCAGCGGGGTACGGCCACCGACCTGGCCATCCAGGCCGACGAGGTCCGTCGCATCCGCACCTGGATGGAAGAGGTGCTGGCCCAGCACACCGATAAGTCCGCTGAGCAGGTCAGCGAGGACATCGACCGGGACAAGTTCCTCTCCGCGGACGCGGCGAAGGACTACGGCCTGGTGGACGAGGTCCTCACCTCCCGCAAGCTGCCCGTCTGAGCGCTGCGTGTGTGTGCCGGGTCCTCCGCCGAGCGGCGGAGGACCCGGCACACACGGCGAGTCATGGTCGCCAAGGATGTCACCGCGGTGACGTAGTCTTGATCCGTACCGCCTTGGGAGGGCGGTCACCGTTCCGACGGCACAGGCCCCGGGACGACCGGACCCGATGATCTGAGGGGATTGCGAGGCATGGCACGAATCGGAGAGAGCGCCGATCTGCTCAAGTGCTCCTTCTGCGGGAAGAGTCAGAAGCAGGTGCGGTACAAGCTCATCGCAGGCCCCGGAGTGTACATCTGCGACGAGTGCATCGAGCTCTGCAACGAGATCATCGAGGAGTACCTCAACGAGGTTCAGGAGCCTGATGACTTCGAGCTCCCCACTCCCCGGGAGATCCACGACTTCCTCGACGAGTATGTCATCGGTCAGGACAAGGCCAAGCGGCTCCTGGCGGTGGCGGTGCACAACCATTACAAGCGCATTCAGGCGCTCGGCACGGCGAAGAAGACCGCCTCGCTCGAGAAGGGGCCCCTCGACGACGTCGAGATCGGGAAGTCCAACATCCTGCTGGTCGGGCCCACCGGATCGGGCAAGACCTACCTCGCACAGTCGCTGGCCCGGAAGCTGCAGGTGCCGTTCGTCGTCGCCGACGCCACCTCGCTGACCGAGGCCGGCTACGTGGGCGAGGACGTGGAGAACATCCTGCTCAAGCTGATCCAGGCCGCCGACGGGGACATCAAGAAGGCCGAGCAGGGCATCATCTACATCGACGAGATCGACAAGATCTCGCGGAAGTCTGAGAACCCCTCGATCACCCGCGACGTCTCCGGAGAAGGCGTCCAGCAGGCGCTGCTGAAGATCCTCGAGGGCACAGTGGCCTCCGTCCCCCCGCAGGGCGGGAGGAAGCACCCGCAGCAGGAGTTCATGCAGATCGACACCTCCAACGTGCTGTTCATCGTGGCCGGCGCCTTCGCCGGGCTGGAGGAGATCATCGGCTCGCGCGCGGGTCGGAAGGGCATCGGTTTCGGCGCGCCGCTGAACACGATCAGCCGGGACGACATCACCTACGCCGACGTCGAACCCGAGGATCTGCACAAGTTCGGCCTCATCCCTGAGTTCATCGGACGCCTACCTGTGGTCGCCACGGTCGAGGACCTCGACCAGGAGGCCCTGATCCGCATCCTCACCGAGCCGCGCAATGCGCTGCTGAAGCAGTATCAGAAGATCTTCGCCCTCGACGGCATCGACCTGGAGTTCGAACAGGGCGCGCTGACCGCCGTCGTGGAGCAGGCCGAAGCCCGGGGGACCGGGGCCCGCGGACTGCGGTCGATCCTGGAGGCGGTGCTGAATCCTGTGATGTTCGACCTGCCGAGTCGTGACGATGTCGCGCAGGTGACCGTCACCGAGGAGGTCGTCCGAGAGGGTGCCGAGCCTGTGCTGCTCACTCATGCCGAGGTCAAGAAGCTGCGCAGGAAGTCTGCCTAACCGAAGCCGTCGCAGGCGGGCCACAGCGCCCCCACCTCAGGAATCCCCCGCCGGACCGTTCCGGCGGGGAATTCCTGCATCCGCGGCCCGTCCCCGTCGAGCCGCCCAGGGCCGTCTGCCGCGTGAGCCGTGCTTGAGGCAGGTATGTCACCCCTCTGATCAGGGATTCTCGGGGTATATAGTGAGGGCACTCACAGAACGATCGCCGGGGGCGCACCTGTTCCTGGCCCTTTCCTCGGCGATGCCACCCCGACTTGAGAGAGGTGGACGGTCCATGCCCGATTCATCGATTCCCGGAGGCCCTGCGAGGGTCGCGGGCGGTCCGCGGAGGAGGAGATCCGCGACGTCGGCCCGCCGCTCGCGATCACGCCCGGCCCGCGCGGCGGCCGCGATCCTCGCCGGAGGGCTTCTCCTCTCCGCCTGCGGTGACGGAGACGCCACCCCTGTCCTGACCTGGTACATCAACCCCGACGACGGCGGCCAGCAGGTGATCGCGGAAAGATGCACCGACCAGTCCGACGGCGCCTACCGGATCCAGACCTCGCTGCTGCCCAATGATGCCCCGTCCCAGCGTGAGCAGCTCGCCCGACGCCTCGCGGCAGGGGACACCTCGCTGGACATCATGAGCCTCGACCCGCCGTTCATCCCCGAGCTCGCAGAGCCCGGATTCCTCGCCCCGGTGCCCGAGGACGTGGCAGAACGCACCACTTCCGACACGTTGGACGGCGCGCTGGCCGGCGCGATGTGGGGCGACGAACTGGTCACCATCCCGTTCTGGGCGAACACCCAGCTCCTCTGGTACCGCGAATCCGTGGTGGAGGAGGCCGGGCTCGACATGGACGAGCCGGTCACCTGGGAACAGATCATGGACGTCGCCGAGGAGCAGGACAAGCACCTCGCCGTCCAGGGCATCCGTGCCGAGTCGATGACGGTATGGCTCAACGCCCTGATCGAGTCCCAGGGCGAGTCGATCATCACCGACCCGACCGCACCGGCCGACGAGCTGGAGACCGCATTGGACTCCGACGCGGGTCGAGCGGCGGCCGAGGTGCTGCATCGCATCGGTGCAGAAGGGCTCGGCGGCCCCGGCATCGCGTCGATGGACGAGGGCCAGTCGATGCTGCTCTTCCAGCGGGACGCCGGCTCCTTCATGGTCAACTGGCCGTTCGTCTGGGCGGCCACCAACGCGGCCGCCGAGGACGGGACGGTCGATGCGGAGCTGCCCGACGACATCGGGTGGGCGCAATATCCGCGTATGGATGCCGACACCCCGTCGGCACCTCCGCTGGGCGGGATCAACCTCGGGGTGGGGTCCCAGTCCGAGCACCCCGAGCTGGCCTATGAGGCGATCGAATGCATCGTCGCCCCCGAGAACCAGACCGAGTACTTCGTCACCAACGGGAACCCGCCCTCTTCGGAGGCGGCCTTCGACGACCCTCAGGTCGAAGAGGACTTCCCGATGGCCGACGACATCCGCGAGGCCCTGGACAATGCCGCTCCGCGACCTCAGACGCCCTACTACAACGAGATCTCGACCACGATCCAGCTGAACTACACCCCGCTGAGCGGTGTCGACCCCGAGCGGACCCCCGCGGAGGCCGACACCACCGTGGGTGAAGTGCTGAGAGGGGAGCGTCTCCTGTGACCACCACCGCTGACGACAGCCGCCGAGCCCGGCGGGAGGCTGCGGTGCAGCACCACGCCGCGAAGTCCGACCGGGCCAAGGCGGAGGCGCGCCTCGGCTGGCTGCTGGCCGGACCCGCCTTCGTCATCATGCTCGCCGTGACCGCCTACCCGATCGGTCAGGCGGTCTTCGACTCGCTCTTCTCCTTCCGGCTCACCGCCCCGGACGAGCGACACTTCGTGTTCCTGTCCAACTACGCCACGATCTTCACCGACGGCGTCTTCTGGCGCGCCCTGCTGGTCACGGTGCTCATCACGGTGGTCACCGTGGCCGTCGAACTGGTGCTCGGCTTCGCGTTGGCCCTGGTGATGCACCGGGCCCTGAAGCGCCTGCGGGGCATGCTCCGGACCGCGATCCTGGTGCCCTACGGCATCATCACCGTGGTCTCGGCCTTCGCCTGGTACTACATGTTCGACATCAACTCCGGGTTCGTGAACAGCTGGTTCGGCTTCGTGCCGGGTATCGGGGGAGACCTCGACTGGTTTGCGAACTTCGGCACCGCGATCACCGTGATCATGGCCTCGGAGATCTGGAAGACCACCCCGTTCATCGCGCTGCTGCTGCTGGCCGGACTGGCTCAGGTCCCGGATGAGCTCCTGGAGGCCGCCCGGGTGGACGGGGCCACCTGGTGGCAGCAGATGTCCCGGGTGACGATTCCCAACATGAAGGCCGCCATCATGGTGGCGGTGCTCTTCCGTGCACTGGACGCGTTCCGGATCTTCGACAACGTGTTCATCATGACCGGAGGCGATGCGGGCACCGAGGTGCTCTCGCTGTTGGCCTACCGGACGTCGATCGGACGGTTGGAGATCGGGCTCGGCTCGGCCATCTCGGTGGTGCTGTTCCTGTGTGTGCTGCTGATCTGCTTCGTCGCGATCAAGTTCTTCAAAGTCGATCTCGCCAGCGGCACGGACGCCGGCGGCAAGGGAGGGAAGAAGTGATGGCTGCTTCCGGAACGCTCACCGGCCGCCAGCGCCTGGCCTGGACCGTGCTGACTGTCGTGGTGCTGGGCTACGCACTGTTCCCCGTCGCCGCGATCCTGGCGACGAGCTTCAAGACGCCCGGAGACCTCGGCAACAACACGTTCCTCCCGACGGTGTGGACGTGGCAGAACTACGAGATGATCTTCTTCGGCAACGCGCAGGAGCTGTTCCTGACGGCGCTGCGGAACTCCATCGGCATCACGCTGATCGCCACGTTCGTCGCCGTGGTGCTCGCTACGTTGTGCGCCTATGCGATCGCCCGGCTGGACTTCCCCGGCAAGAAGGTCATCCTGGCCTCGGCCCTGGCGGTCTCGATCTTCCCGGTGATCTCTGTGGTCACACCGCTGTTCAACGTGTGGCGCGTCATCGGGCTCTACGACACGTGGCTCGGCCTGATCATCCCCTACCTGTCGCTGACCCTGCCGATCTCCATCTGGACGCTGGCCGCGTTCTTCCGGCAGATCCCGTGGGAGCTGGAGCAGGCGGCGCAGGTGGACGGCGCCACCCAGTGGCAGGCTTTCCGTCGGGCGATCGTCCCGCTGGCGATGCCCGGGGTGTTCACCACCGCGATCATCGCCTTCTTCATCGCGTGGAACGACTTCGTCTACGGGATCTCGCTGACCTCCACTGAGGCGGCACGCCCCGTCCCGGCGGCGCTGGCGTTCTTCACCGGAGCCTCCCAGTTCGAGGAGCCCACCGGTGCGATCTCCGCGGCGGCGATCGTGGTGACCATCCCCGTGGTGGTCCTCGTGCTGCTGTTCCAGCGTCAGATCGTCTCCGGCCTGACGCAGGGGGCGGTGAAGGGATGACCGTACCCGCACCGACCGGCGTCGCCGGCTCACTCAGCATCCCGCAGGGCGGGAGTCCCAGACCTGAAGACCCGGACGCTGCGCGCAGCGTCGAGACCGTGGAGGAGACGTCAGCATGGCATCCATCACCCTGAAGAACATCGTGAAGAAGTACGACGACGGCTTCCCCGCCGTCAACGACGTCTCGATCGACATCGAGGACGGCGAGTTCGTCATTCTGGTCGGTCCGTCCGGCTGCGGAAAGTCCACGTTGCTGCGGATGATCGTGGGCCTGGAGGACATCACCTCCGGCGATCTGCTGATCGACGGGGAGAGGGTCAACGAGAAGGCTCCCCGGGACCGCAACCTGGCGATGGTCTTCCAGAACTATGCTCTGTACCCGCATCTGACCGTCTATGAGAACATCGCCTTCCCGATGCGGCTGACGAAGGGGAAGTTCTCCGACCAGGAGGTGGACGACCGAGTCCGGCAGGCGGCACACATGCTGGAGCTCACGGATCATCTCGAACGGAAGCCGGCGAACCTCTCCGGCGGTCAGCGGCAGCGGGTGGCGATGGGTCGGGCGATCGTCCGGCACGCCAATGCGTTCCTCTTCGACGAGCCGCTGTCCAACCTGGACGCCAAGCTGCGCGGCCAGATGCGTGCAGAGATCTCGCAGCTGCAGCGCAGCCTGAACACCACCAGCGTCTACGTCACCCACGACCAGACGGAAGCCATGACCCTCGGCGACCGGGTGGCCGTGCTGAAGAAGGGGGTCCTGCAGCAGATAGCCTCCCCGCGGGAGCTCTACGAGCAGCCGGCCAACCTCTTCGTGGCCGGCTTCATCGGGGCCCCGTCCATGAACTTCCTGCCCGGCACGGTGGAGGGAGACGTCCTGCAGACACCGTTGGGGGAGATCCAGCTGCCCGAGGGGACGGCCGACGCGGGACGGGGCAAGGAGATCGTGCTGGCCGGCATCCGGCCGGACTTCTTCGAGGATGCCGCCACGCTCACGGAGACGCAGCTCGCCAAGGGCACGACGTTCGAGGCGACGCTCACCCACACCGAGTGGCTCGGCAACGAGCAGTACGTATACGTCTCCTATGAGAACGACCCCCGGGTGGCCGAGGTCCTCCAGACGCTGGCTGAGGAGATGGACGCCGACGAGCTGCGCACCCAGCTGGTGGTCTCTGTGGATGCCACGTCCCGGCTGCGCGGTGGAGACGCCGCCACGCTGTGGGTGGACTCCCGGAGGATCCATCTGTTCGATCCGGCGACCGGGGAGAACCTCACCCGGGACGCCGAGGCCGGCGCTGAGCTGACCCGGATGGCAAGGGAGGACCGCCAGCGCGACGCCGAGCGGGCCGCCGCCCAGCGGGAGTCCTGAGGGCACCGCACTCGTGAGGCGGGCGCCTCACCCCTGACCAGGGGTGAGGCGCCCGCCTCGCTCTGGTGTCCCAGGGAGGGCGTGGGGCTCATTCCCAGCGGAACAGCAGCGCCGCCGCGCCGCCGCCCACGGCGGTCCACAGTGCCAACGCCACCCAGATCTGGCCGTCCACGGTCTGCCCCAGCCAGGCCTGCTGCAGGCCCTCGACGGCGGCGCCGAAGGGCAGCCACACTCCGATGCTCTGCAGGGTCTCCGGCAGGTTCTGCATCCCACCGAAGAGACCGCCGAGGGCGGCCAGCCCGAAGAAGGCGATCAGCCCGAGCGCGAGGGAGGCGTTCGGAGTGGGCGAGACGGCCGCGACCAGCATGCCGATGGCGTACAGCGAGGCGATCGCGGCGCCCATCACCGCCAGCGCCACGACTACGTCTGTGGGCAGGCTCGCGTCGAAGAAGACGCTGGCCACGGTGAAGGCGAGGACGATGCCCACCACGATCTGCACCACGCTCACCACGGCCTGGGCGACCAGGACCATCGCCGGTGACGCGGGGGTGACGGCAAGACGCCGCAGGATGTGCGTCTTGCGATAGGTGGCCAGGAAGCTGGGCATGTTGACCACCGCGACCGAGGCGACCACCATCAGCAGCATCAGCGGCAGCACATAGACGTCGAGGACGGACAGCTCATCCGTCAGGGCCTCGTCACCGAACGCCAGCGCCTGCATCACCAGGATCAGCACCGGCATGCCCAGGGGCAGGATCAGTCCTGCCGTGTCCCGGACGACCATCTTCGCCTCGGCGACGGTCATCCGCCACCAGGCGCGGGGGCCCGGACTGTGGGGTCGGACGGCGGCCAGCTCCTTCTGGAGCTCCCGCTGCGGGTGGGTGCTGCTCATGAGGTCTCCTCCTCGTCGTCGGTGTCGAACGCCCGGCCGGTCAGCGCCACGAAGGCGTCCTCCAGTGTCGAGGCGCCGGCCTGGCGCCTCAGGTCCTCCGGGGTTCCCTGCGCGATGACCCGCCCGCCGTTGATCAGTGCGACTCGGTCGCAGAGTCTCTCGACCTCATCCATCGCGTGGCTCACCAGGATCACGGTCTGCCGCCGCAGCGCCTCCAACGCCGACCAGACCCGGCGGCGGGCGCTCGGGTCCAGACCGGTGGTCAGTTCATCGAGGATGACGACCTCCGGGCGGCCCACCAGCGCCAGAGCGATGGAGAGTCTCTGCTGCTGGCCCCCGGAGAGCTTGGAGAAGCGGGTGCGTGCCCTGCTCCGCAGCTCGACCATCTCGAGCACCTCCTCGGTGCCCAGCGGGTCCGGATAGAAGCTGCGATAGAGGTCCACCAGCTCCTCGCAGGTGAGGGCGTCATGCAGGGACGCCTCCTGGAGCTGGACGCCCAGGACCTTTCGCACCTTGGTGCGGTCGCGCCAGGGGTCGAGCCCCAGGATGCGGACCTGTCCGGACGTGGGACGGCGCAGTCCGGCGATCATCTCGACCGTGGAGGTCTTGCCCGCTCCGTTGGCGCCCAGGATCCCGAAGGTCTCCCCGGCACGGATGCTCAGGCTGATGTCGTCGACGGCGTTGGTCGTGGTTCTGCGGTATCGCTTGGTCAGATGCTCGGCATCCACCGCGAGCGTCGGTGTGTTCGTCATGTCTCCAGCCTCGCCCGGGGCGCGACGGCGCGGCAGTGCCGGCGGTCATGGAGTCGGACATGACTTTCGGCACTGGAGAGGGATCAGCCCCGACGCGCTAGTCTCGCCCTATGGGCCCCCACCAGAGACGGACGTCGGCGTCGCATCAGCGGCGCGCAGAATTCAGCGCCGGTGCGGCGATCCTCGCGCTGTGCCTCGGGGTCGGGGTAGTGGTCCTGCTGACCGGCATGCGTCCCTACATCCCGGTCCTCGCCTGGTCCGCTCTGCTGGTCGCATGCCTCGCCGGCGTGTTCTTCGCCGCCGCTCCGGTGACGGACCGCAGGATCCAGCTGGCCAGCTACGCGCTCGCCGTGCTGAGCTCGTGGGCCCTGCTGCTCACGCTGCCCGGACAGGGCATGCTGGTGGTCATCCTCGTGGTGGTCGCTGCGGTGGGCACCTATGTGGTGCCGATGGCCGCCGTCGTGGGTGTCGTCGCACTGAACACCGTGGTGATCGCCGTGCATGCCTGGGCCCATGGGGCGGGCGTGGTGGACTACGTGGCCACACCGATCTTCTACCTGTTCATCCACCTGGCGGCGGTGCTGTCCACCTGGAGCCTGCAGCAGGAGGCCCGCATGCGGGCCGCCCTGGAGCAGAAGACGGTGGAGCTCACGGCCGCCTCGGTGCTGCTGGAGGACTCCGCGAAGACCGCCGAGAGGCTACGCATCTCGCGGGACCTGCATGACCTGCTCGGGCATCAGCTGACGGTGCTGAACCTCGAGCTGGAGGCGGCGCGCCATCGCAGCGCCGATTCTGCGGCGGAACACGTCGAGCGGGCGAGCGGGCTCGCCAAGAAGCTGCTGGGGGACGTCCGCAGCACGGTCGGAGAGATGCGCGCCGCCGACCACGGTGACCTCGCGGAGGCGCTCCAGCGTGTGGCCGCGGCGGTGCCCAGCCTCGACATCTGGATCCGGGTGGAGACCGACGTCGAGGTCGATGAGCAGCAGCAGGACGTTCTGGTGCGGGCGGCCCAGGAGATCATGACCAACACCATCAAGCATTCGGAGGCCTGGACGCTGCGTCTGGACGTCGCGCGCCAGGAGGACAGGATCGTCCTCACCGGGGTCAACGACGGCACCACTCCCTCCAGCGTCACGCCGGGGCACGGGCTGACCGGCCTGCGTGAGCGCGTCGAGCTGCTCGGCGGAACGCTGACCGTCACCCCCCGACGCCGGTTCACCGTCCAGGTGGACCTCCCGGCGCACGGACGACGCGCCGGATCGACGCTCGAGGAGGCGGACAGAGCATGAGCACCGAACCGTCGGGTACCCCCGAACTCGGCCACCGGGAGGACCCTCGCGTCGTCGTGGTCGACGACCAGACCCTGGTGCGCCAAGGCGTCCGCACCCTGTTGGAGCTGGGACGGACCACAGTGGTCGGTGAGGCCGGAGACGGAGCCGAGGCCCTCGACGTCGTCGCGCGCACCCGCCCGGACGTGGTGCTGCTGGACCTGCGCATGCCTCGCCACGACGGCCTGTGGTTCCTGGAGCAGCTGGAGGCCGGTGCCTTGGGGGAGCTGGGCTCCGAGCTGCCGGTGCTGGTGCTGACCACCTTCGACGACGACGCCCTCGTCCTGGAGGCCCTGCGGCACGGCGCCCGCGGCTACCTGCTCAAGGACGTGACGGTCGAACAGCTCGCCCGGGCGGTGCGCACCTTGGCCGAGGGCGGCACCCTCATCGCCCCCTCCATCACCGACCGACTCCTGCGCGCGATCCGCTCCGGCCCTCCTCCGGTCGGGGCCGCCGACGTCGGGGTCGAGGAGCTCACGTCGCGTGAGCTCGAAGTCCTTCGCCTGGTGGCCGAAGGGTATCCGAACCGGCAGATCGCGGAGCTGGTCCACCTGGCCGAGGGCACGGTGAAGAACCACATCTCCGTCATCCTGCAGAAGCTCGGGGCCCGGGACCGCACCAATGCGGTGCTGCGCGCGCTCCATGAGGGGATCCTCGGCTGACCTGGCCCGGAACAGGTGCTAAGTTGTCCATGGATCGTCCGTCCCGCTGCACCAGCGGTGCACGGATCCTGCCCGATGACGAGCGGAGTTGAACATGAGCACCATCCCGGCCGAGCTGAAGTACAGCGCGGAGCATGAGTGGGTCGCCACCACGGACACCGACGGCGTGGTCCGCGTGGGGATCACCGACTTCGCCCAGGACGCCCTGGGCGACGTCGTCTATGTCGAGCACCCTGAGACCGGCAGCACGGTGGCCGCCGGTGACGTGGTCGGAGAGGTCGAGTCGACCAAGTCCGTCTCGGACATCTACGCCCCGGTGGCGGGCGAGATCGTGGCCGTCAACGAGGCCCTGGAGGCCGATCCGGGCTCGGTCAACTCCGACCCCTACGGCGCCGGCTGGCTCTTCGAGGTCAAGCTCTCCGCCGCGGACGCGCTGGACGGCCTGCTGTCTGCCGAAGACTATGAAAGCCAGGTAGGCTGAGACGACATCGTCGAAGGGAAGGGAGGCCGCCGTGTCCACGACTTCTGGCGCACCGGATGAGCGAGAGAACATCGCTGAGACCACGAGCATCTCGTTGCCGCCTGCCGAGGCGCGTGCCGCACAGCCGCGCCTGACCGACGACGACAGGGAGGCCATCGCGGCG
Organism: Nesterenkonia aethiopica; assembly: GCF_039534665.1. NCBI lineage: Bacteria > Bacillati > Actinomycetota > Actinomycetes > Micrococcales > Micrococcaceae > Nesterenkonia > Nesterenkonia aethiopica. The sequence continues at coordinate 111,658 of NZ_BAAAVT010000012.1, forward strand.
CTCCCGCAGGGGTCCGCGCTGCTGGTGGCCCACTCCGGCGCTAATCAGGGGGCCCGGTTCCTTCTGGACAAGGACGTGACCACCGTGGGCCGTCACCCTGAGGCGGAGATCTTCCTGGACGACGTCACGGTGTCTCGTCGGCATCTGACCTTCCGTCGGATCGCCGGCGGGTTCGAGCTGGAGGACCTCGGCAGCCTCAACGGCACCTACGTCAACCATGACCGCGTGGACCACTACACGCTCAAGGCGGGGGACGAGGTGCAGATCGGCAAATTCCGGCTCACCTACTACGCAGGAAGCAAATGAGCCGCGTTTGCTGCTGAGCACGTTATCCTGAGGCTGTTCTCCTCTACCTTCCCCCTGAGCCTGAAAGAGGATGCGCCGTGAGTGTCTCGCCCATGAGGAAGCCGAAGGCGTCCGCTGAGGACGTCGACCCGGCGACCACGCATGTCTTCACGATCTCCGAGGTCCTGCGGGAGCTCCAGAACGAGTTTCCGGACCTGACGGCGTCGAAGCTGCGGTTCCTCGAGGAGCGCGACCTGGTGGAGCCGGCCCGCACCCCGTCCGGGTACAGGAAGTACTGCGCCGCCGACGTCGAACGCCTCCGCTTCATCCTGGCCTTGCAGCGGGACCGCTACATGCCGTTGGACGTCATCAAGAAGACGATGGACGCCCTGGACGCGGGGGAGCAGCCCGAGGAGCTTCCCGAGGCGGCCCCTGTGGGTCCCCGCGAGGTCACCACGGAGATGGCCGCGCAGATCACCGGCCGGATCCGCCCGTTGACCCGCAAGGAGCTGCGGGCGCAGTCGGGGGCGACGCGCGGCATGCTCGACACGCTCGAGAAGTTCCGGATCATCCGGGCGGACGCGGACGGCAACTACAGCCACCATGACCTCAAGGCGGTCCGCGCTGTGCGGGTCCTGGCGCGCTACGGGCTCGAACCCAAGCACCTGGTCAACATCCGCCGCTCGGCAGACAACGAGCTGGACCTGATCGGTCGGGCGATGGCCCCCTACGCGGCCCGCAAGGACGCCGCCGCGCGGGCCCGGGTGGCCGAGTCCTCCAAGGAGATGCTGCAGTCTCTGAAGGACCTCCGAGCCTCGATGATGGATTCGGCGGTCGAGTCGCTGGACCGGAACTGAGCCGTACCGCTGTCGACGCGCTCTGACGTGCGGCCAGGTCTGGACAACTGCTCCCCGGGGCGGTGACCATGGAAGTGCACGGCCGTCGTGCGCGTCCGCGCGTGCACCGCAGTCCAGGCGACCGGCGCACCGGAGGTGGGGAGGTCGCAGTCCGATGACACAGCGGCAGATCCGTCTGAACGTGGTGGGCGTGCGCATCGAGGTGCCCTCACATCAGCCTGTGGTGATGCTCCGCGGCGCAGAGCCGGGGATGGAGGATCTCCACGTGGCCATCATGGTCGGCACCTCGGAGGCCACTGCCATTTCGATGGGCATGGACGGGCAGACGCCCCCGCGGCCCATGACCCATGACCTGCTGGTGGATGCGCTGACCGGCCTGGCCGACGGCGTCGAGTCGATCGAGATCGGACTCCTGGACAGCTCCACCTACTTCGGCACCATCCGGCTGCGTCGCGGACAGGTGCTCGATTCCCGCGCATCCGATGCGATCGCCGTGGCGGTCCGCACGGCGGCGCGGATCACCATGGCCGAGTCCACTCTCCGGGCCGTGGCCGTCACGCCGCGGTACCGGACCGCCGACGGCGGGGACTCCGGTTCCTCCGGCGCGGGTCAGCGGCCCGCCGCACCCCCGGGCGCCAGTCCCGAGGCGGCCGATGTGGCGGGGCGGGGACCGATCTCCGCGGACGAGATCAAAGAGTTCCAGAAGTTCCTCGACGGCGCGGAGCCGGAGGACTTCGGCAAGTCCACCTCCTGAGCGGGAAGCTGGTCGACAGCTGTGGGCGCGCGCCCTCGGAGGGGAGTAGAGTGTGGGCGTCGTCCCGGGGTGTCGTCATCGTCGGGGTCCTGTGCCCCGGCGTCGCATCGGGCGACACGCCGCCACGGTCGGAGCGGATGTCTTTGACCCCCGGCTGCTGCCGTTCTACCGTCGAGGAAGAAGGTTTCCGCATGCGTCGTCCTGACTCGCTCGGTCCGCACCGTGAGGTGTCGGCCGAGGGCGACGAACTTCCCCCGGCGGGACCGCACCGAGGAGGGTATACGTGAGTCTTGATTCTCGCAGCGATGCGCAGCAGGGGCCGGGCCGAGTTCCGCAGCATCCTGTCCTGCAGCAGCGGCTGTTCGACGACGGCCTGCCGGACCTGGATGAGGAGATGGGCTACCGCGGCCCTGTGGCCTGCGCGGCGGCCGGGATCACGTATCGGCAGTTGGACTACTGGGCGCGCACCAAGCTCGTGCAGCCGTCCCTGCGCAATGCCTCCGGCTCCGGTTCGGCCCGCCTGTACTCCTTCCGGGACATCCTGGTCCTCAAGGTCGTCAAGCGGCTGCTGGACACCGGGGTCTCCCTCCAGCAGATCCGGACCGCCATCGAGCACCTGCGGGAGCGCGGAGTCGAGGACCTCGCGCAGATCACGCTGATGTCCGACGGCGCGTCGGTCTACGAGTGCACCTCGGCCGATGAGGTCATCGACCTGGTCCAGGGCGGCCAGGGCGTCTTCGGGATCGCCGTGGGGAGAGTGTGGCGCGAGGTCGAAGGGTCGCTGGCCGAGCTGCCCCGGGAGCGGACCGACGCCGAGGATGAGGCGGCGGCTCCGGCGACCGGAGACCATGCGGTCCAGCAGGAGCTGTCCGCCTTCAGCCAGCAGGATGAGCTGGCGAAGATGCGCGCTCGGCGACGCTCGCAGGCCTCCTGAGCAGAGACTCCCGGACATGAGGAAGGGGCCCGATCCGCGGATCGGGCCCCTTCCTCATGTCCGGGAGAGGTGTCGCGGCGCAGGACGCCGAGACGCTCAGAGGAGCTGGTCGAGGAGCTGGTCGAAGGACTTCGCCAGATCGCGAGCCTGGTCGCCCGGCCACTGGTGGACCGGGTAAGCGGCGCCCTGGATCTGCTGCCAGAAGGCGTTCTCCTCCAGCACAGGCAGCATGAGCTTCTCCTGGTAGAGGCGCTCCATCTCCAGGAGCCGGTACTCGTGCTCCGTGGAGTCGGCGCGGGCTCTGTTGACCACCACACCAGCTGACTTCAGCTGGGGGGCGTACTCGTTGGAGAACAGCCGGATGGCTCGCATGGTGCGTTCGGTCCCGGCGACGGAGAACAGGCTGGGCTCGGCGACGAGGAGCACCTGGTTCGAGGCGGCCCAGGCGATGCGCGTCAGTCCGGCCAGTGACGGGGGACAGTCGACGAGTACGAGATCATAGCCCTCCAGGCCTGTCAGGAGGGTCCGGAGGCGTCGCATGTCCCGCGGACGGATGTCCGGGCGGTCGAACGTGGCCGACAGCGCGGAGCCGACGATGACGTCGAGAGTTGCGTCGGCGCGCTGGTCGTCCGGCAGCAGGTCGATCCAGCCGGAGCGCACCACATGCTCGGAGACCCGCGTCCTGCGGGCGTCCTTGAGCAGCTGACCCGCTTCCGTGCCGGCGCCGCGGGAGACCGCGAGCCCGGTGGTCGAGTCAGCGTGGGGGTCAAGGTCGATGACCAGCGTCCTGACCCCCTGCTGGAGGGCGGCAGACGCCAACCCCATGGTGACCGAGGTCTTGCCGACCCCGCCTTTCAAGCTGGACACGCTCATGATCTGCACGCGTCCCATCATAGGGACTCCCCGGTGCTTTGTGGTGGCGACTCCCGGGGGCGGCCGGGTGTGACACCCGCACGACTGCCGACGAGGTCATCCGAGCGCGGGCGGAGTCCCGGCCGGGTCGCCGGATCTCTCCTCCTCCGCAGCGGCCCGGGCGGCCCGGTGGCCCTGCAGTCCGCTGAGGATGTGGGCGGTCATGATGGCCTCCGCCCACTCGGCGTCTCCGGCCTCCGCGGCCAGGATGAGCTCGTCGTGATGCATCAGGGACCGGGCCAGCGCCTCCGACGAGTAGGCCGCGAAGACATGGGCCACCAGCAGCGGCGTCACCAGGTGTCGCGCGGAGGCGGCCAGGGCCCGGTTGCCCGCCGCGTCCAGGAAGATCCGGTGGAACGCGTTGTTCAGCCGGGAGAGCTCCGGGCGACGGGAGGGGTCGTGGGCCAGCGTGTGCATGCGAGCGCTGATGATCTTCAGCTGCTCCAGGTGTCCACGCTCCAGCCGCGGGATGGCGTCGGCCACGACGGCGGGCTCCACCCGTGCCCGGGCGCGGTAGATCTGCTCGATGTCGGAGAAGCTGTGCTCTCGGATCCGGGCGCCGCGGTGCGGAACCAGCTCGACCACACTCAGCGCGGCCAACTCACGCAGCGCATCGCGCACCGGTGTGCGGGACACGCCCAGACGTTCAGCCAGAACTCCCTCCCGCAGCCACTGGCCGCCGCTGTACTCGCCGGAGGCGATCAGTCCCAGGAGGTCATCGGCCAGCGTCGCCATCAGCCCTCCCCGGGTGGGTGTCGGGCCACGTGGCGGCGGCCAGGTCGTCGCGGCTGCCGCCGCGTGCGACGAAGGAGGTGACGGGGAATCCGGTCAGGTCGGTGACCTCGGCGGCGAGTCGGCGGTGCTTCTCGAAGTCGATGCCGGTCTCGATGCCCAGCCCGCCCAGCAGATGCAGGAGGTCCTCGGTGGCCATGTTGCCCAGCACCGTGGGATCCCCCGGGAACCACATGTCGCCCCCGAGCCCGGAGAACGAGGCCTCGAGCCAGTCGGCGCCGGCCGTGAGCGCCGCCAGCGCGTTGGCGGGGGCGAAGCCGTTGCGATTGTGCAGGTGGACTCCGCAACTCAGCTCCGGGAATCGTCGGCGGACCTCGGCCACTCCGTCATGGACCTCGGCGGGATGCTCCTGCCCGGTGGTGGTCGCCAGATAGACGGCGTCCGCCCCGGCTTCCAGGGCGCCCTCGACGACGGCGATCCGCTCGGCGGAGGGGACCGTGCCGCGGCTGGGGGCGAAGAAGGCACAGGCGACGGCGACGATGAGCCGCTGACCGGCGTCGGCGGCGAGGCGCCCGATCTCGCGCGTCTCGGTGAGCAGCTCCGAGGTGGACCTGTTCTGGTTCTTCAGTGCCATGCCGTCGTCTGCCGGAACCACCACGGCCACCTCGTCGAGATCGCAGTCGGCGGCGCGCCGCATGCCCCGCAGATTCGGGACGAGCCCCCGATAGGTGACACCGTCGACGCGCGGGACGCGGCGCAGCAGCTCCTCGGCGTCGGCGAGCTGCGGGAGGATCTTCGGGTGGGCGAACGACGCCACCTCGATCTCTGTGACGCCCGCATCGATGAGTCGGTGGACGATCTCCACCTTGGCCCCCAGGGGCAGCGGCCGCTCCACGGCCTGGAGCCCGTCGCGCAGACCGACCTCCACCACGCGGGCGCGCGCAGGAAGCTTCCAGACGTCGGAGAGAGAGGGCACGGGACGGCTGTCGCTGTTCATCGCACGACCCCCTGGTCGCGGAGGCTCTGACGGGACGAGGCGTCGCGCCCGAGCTCGGCGAGGATCTCGTCAGTGTGGGCCCCCAGTGCCGGACCGGGCCAGCGGATGCCGCCGTCGGTGCGGCTGAGCCGGGGGAAGGTGTTCTGCATCGGGACCTCGCCCAGCACCGGGTGGGGCACTGTGGTGATCGACTCGCGGGCGGCGTAGTGCGGATCGGTGAGCATCTCCTGAGGCCGGAAGATCCTGCCCACCGGCACCTCGTGCTCCTCCAGGAGGGATTCGAGGGCCGCGGAGTCGAGGGTGGAGGAGAACTCGGCGATCAGCTGGTCGAGCTCCTCCTGGTGCTCGCCGCGCCCGTGGTGGTCGGCGAAGCGCGCGTCGTCGGCCAGGGCAGGGTCTCCCATGGCCCGCGCCAGGCGGCGAAACACGGTGTCCTGGTTCGCCGCGATGATCACCCAGAGCCCGTCTCGGGTGGGGTAGACGTTGCTGGGGGCGATCTTCGGCAGGATCGAGCCGCTGCGCTCCCGCTGCACCCCACCCAGGGCCCAGTCCGGCACCAGGGACTCCATCACCGCCAGCACGGACTCGTAGATCGAGGAGTCGACGATCTGCCCTCGGCCGCTGCGGTGGCGCTCGTGCAGGGCGGACAGGGCGCCGAGTGCGGCGAAGGTGGCGGCCAGCGTGTCGCCGATCGAGATCCCGACGCGGGACGGCGGCGTCGACGGGTCACCGACGACGTGGCGCAGGCCGCCCATCGCCTCGCCGATCGACCCGTAGCCCGGCCGGGAGGAGTACGGACCGGTCTGTCCGAAGCCGGAGACCCGGACCACGATCAGACCGGGGTTCTCCCGCATCAGCTCCGCGGGGGAGAGGCCCCAGCGTTCCAGGGAGCCCGGGCGGAAGTTCTCCACGAGGACGTCGCTGCCGCCGATGAGCTCCCGAGCGATCCGCTGGCCCTCCTGTCGGCGGAGATCGAGAGCGAGGGACCGCTTGTTGCGTCCCAGCACCGCCCACCACAGCGACTCTCCCCGAGGGTGCGCGCGCCCCCACTGGCGGAGCGGGTCTCCGGTGGTGGGCTCCTCGATCTTGATGACATCGGCACCCATGTCGCCCAGGAGCTGGCCGCAGAAGGGGCCGGCGATGAGCTGCCCCATCTCGACCACGCGGAGGCCGGCCAGGGGCCCTGAGCCTGTGCTCGCGGTGGACGTGAGGGCCTGGGCCGGCGGAGTCGGCTGGATCGGCTGGGTCATCGGGGTCGGTCTCTCCTGTGCGCGGATCGGATGCCTGACTCAGGCGGCCGGTGTTAGCTCTGTCACAGAAGACAGTATACGATCTTGGCTGTGCTCATATCTTCGCCATCACCCCTGGTGGCAGATCGGCTCGTCAGAGCCGATCTTGAACCCCGCAGAACCCGCGGAGAACCCTGGCGCTGCCGCGCTGTATACAACTCTTCGAAGGACTGACATGAAGGAACCCATCCGCAGGCCGTGGATCTGGGTGGTGCTGGCCGCGCTCGTCCTCTTCAACGCCCCCTGGTACCTGCCAGAGGGAAGCATCGCCCCGTACTGGTTCGGGATCCCCTACTGGGTGGTCGTCGTGCTGGTGCTCTCGGCAGGACTGAGCGCCTTTCTCACCTGGGTGTGCCTGACGCAGTGGCACATCGTCGAGGACGAGGAGGAGGCCGACACCCATGGATGACGAGACCATGGACACTCAACTGGCCTTCGCCGGTGCCGACGCCATCATCATCCTGTGCCTCTACGCGGCCGCGATGATCACCGTCGGGTGGATGTGCGGCCGGGGGAAGGGACTCGGCAAGAGCGTGAGCGAGTACTACCTCGCCGGCCGCAACCTCGGCTTCATCACCTTGTTCTTCACGCTCTATGCCACTCAGTACAGCGGGAACACCGTGGTGGGATACGCGCCCCAGGCGTTCCGCGAGGGCTTCTCCTGGCTGCAGTCGATCCCGTTCTTCACCGTGATCATCGGCGTCTACCTGCTGTTCGCGCCGCGGCTCTACGCCGTCGGACGATCACGCGGCTTCGTGACGCCCACGGACTGGATCAGCCAACGTTTCCAGTCCCGAGCCGTCACGGCGCTGGCGATCGTGCTGATGCTGTGGGGCCTGGCCAACTATCTGCTCGAGCAGCTGGTGGCGATCGGCCATGCGGTCTCGGGCCTCACCGGCGGAGCCATACCGTATGGATGGGCGGTGATCGCGTTCATCGTGGTCATGCTCGTCTATGAATGGCTCGGCGGCATGCGGGCGGTGGCCATCACGGACGCGATGCAGGGCATCATCCTGATGGTCGGCATCGTCATCATGCTCATCGGTGCGCTGGCGCTCACCGGCGGCGGCATCGGAGACCTGACCGCCTCCATCGCGGAGAGCCAGCCGGAGAAGATCGGCGTCCCGGACACCCTGACCTCGATCAATTGGCTGTCCATGCTCGTGATCGTGGGCTTCGGCGCGGCGATGTACCCGCACGCCATCCAACGCATCTACTCCTCACGCTCGGAGCGGATCCTCAAACGCTCATTGGCCCGGATGACGTGGATGCCCTTCATCACCTCGGGGCTGGTCTTCGTGGTCGGCATCATCTGCATCGACCTGTATCCCGGGCTGGACGTCTCCGCCTCGGAGCAGCTGGTCGGACTCCTCGCCAACGACGTCGCCTCGCTCAACCCGTTCTTCTACTGGACGATGGTGATCCTCTTCGGCGCGGTGGTCGGCGCGATCGTCTCCACGGCGGACTCGGTGCTGCTGAGCTTCTCCTCCATGGTGTCCCATGACATCTACGGCAAGCTGGTGCGTCCCTCGGCCTCGGACGGGCAGAAGGTGCTGGTGGGAAAGGTCACCGGCATCGTGCTGATCGCCCTGCTGCTGTGGATCGCCTGGAATCCGCCGGGGACGCTGTACCAGATCTTCGTGCTCAAATTCGAGATCCTCGTCCAGGTGGCGCCGGCGTTCGTCCTCGGGCTCTACTGGCGCAGGCTCTCGGCCCCGGCGGTGTTCTTCGGCATGCTCGCCGGCGCCGCGGTGGCCGCAGCCATGACGCTCAGCGGCAACTCGACGTTCCTGGGTGTGCACGGCGGCACCTACGGGCTGCTGCTGAACTTCGTCGTCTGCGTGGTCGGTTCCTGGTTGGTGCCGCCGAGCGCCGCCAGGCAGCGGGCCACCGACGAGCTCACCGGCTCGGGGCTGCCCGCCGTCCGCGTCTGAGGGGAGCGGGCACGACGAGGGGCCCTGGCGGGGAAGCCTCCAAGCATCCCAGCCAGGGCCCCTCGTCAGAGCCGATTGCGTCGTCAGCCGACCTGCATCTCGCCCATCTCGTCCCATCCGTCGCCGTCGATCTGGCGCGAGATGATCTTCGGGGTGGACACCAGCGCCTGGTGCATGGGCCCGCCTTCTGCGATGGCCCGGAGGAAGTGGTCGCTGGTGACGTGCGCCTCCGCGGCGTCGTCGTCGAAGGCCTCGACGAGCACGTACTCGTTCGGGTCCTCCACACTGCGGGACCAGTCGAACCACTTGTTGCCGGGCTCGGCGCGGGTCGCCTCGGTGAACTCTCGGGTGATCTCGGGCCACTGGTCGGCCAGCTCGGGCTGGACCTGGAACTTCACGACGATGAAGATCATGGATCTCTCCTTCGGGTCGGGCGGGTGGTGCGGACGCCGGGAGGACCGGACGTCTCCGTGCTCCAGTATGGTCTCTGCCTCCCGGCTCCGGCGTCAGGGGAGCCCCTGCGGAGGCGGACGTCACAACCCTGTCCGTTGAGCCTGCGCTCCGGATCAGCTCCCCGTCACGGCCATAGGATGGACCCATGACCGACTCCGCACCGGGCGCTCCGCTCACCCCTGACCTGGCCATCATCGGATCCGGCTCCGGCAACTCGCTCATCACGCCGCACTGGGACGGCCGCCCGGTGGTGCTGGCCGACCGCGGTGTCGGCAGCACGGACGCCTTCGGCGGGACGTGTCTGAACGTGGGCTGCATCCCCACCAAGATGTTCGTGCGCCCCGCCGCTTTGGCCCACAGCACCGAGGAGGCCGGCCGGCTCGGCGTGGACCTCCATCTCCGGGGTGCGGACTGGCCACAGATCCGGGACCGGATCTTCGCCCGCGTGGACGCCATCTCGCGGGCTGGGCGGCACTACCGCGCTGAGGAGCTGGACCACGTCACCCTGCTGGAGCAACAGGTTCGCCTGACGGGCCCTCGCTCCTTCCTCGCCGAGGACGGCACCGAGGTCCGCGCCGAGCAGCTGGTGCTGGCCGCCGGATCCAGGCCGGTCCTCCCGGAGGTTCCCGGCGTCGACCTGCCTCAGGTCCACACCTCGGACTCGGTGATGCGCCTGGAGAGTCTGCCCTCCCGCGTGCTGATCGTCGGTGGGGGATACATCGCCTGCGAGTTCGCCGGGATCTTCTCCGGTCTCGGCAGCGAGGTCATCCAGGTCAACCGCAGCGTCGGTCTGATGTCCGCCCTGGACCCTGACCTGGCCAGCGCATACTCGGCCGAGGCGGAGAAGAGCTGGACCGTGCTCTATGAGCGCACCCTGGGCGCGGTCGTCGCCCGCGATCCCGAGGGACGGGGCGAGCCGGCGGGGGCGACGGCCCAGCTGCTCACCGTCGACGGACGGCAGGAGGAGTACGACGTCGACATCGTCCTCATCGCGATCGGGCGTCGCCCCAACAGTGATCTGCTCGGCGCTGAGGAGGCGGGACTGGACCTCCACGACGACGGGCGGATCGTCGTCGACGCCTGGCAGCGTGTGCTCGCCGGTGGGGAGCCCGTCGAGGGGCTCTACGCCCTGGGAGACCTCAGCTCGGCGGCTCAGCTCAAACATGTGGCCAACCACGAGGCCAGGGTGGTGGCCCACAACCTGGAGAATCCCCACGATCTGCGGGCCTCGCGCCAGCACGCCGTCCCGGCCGCCGTCTTCTCCCACCCCGAACTGGCGGAGGTGGGGCTTACCGAGCCGCAGGCGGTCGAGCAGATCGGCGCCGAGCACGTCACGGTGAAGATCCAGCACTACGGCGACACCGCCTACGGATGGGCCATGGAGGACAGCACCGGCATCGTCAAGGTCATCGCCGACCGTCGTGACGGGACGCTGCTCGGCGGCCACGCCATGGGCTATCAGGCCTCCAACCTTCTGCAGCCGGTCATCCAGGCGATGAGCTTCGGACAGGACGCCCACAGCGCGGCCAGAGGGCAGTACTGGATCCACCCGGCACTGATGGAGGTCACGGAGAACGCGCTCCTGGGACTCGACGTCCCGCCCAGCCGGCATCTCTGAGCGGCTGGGCAGGGTGACGGCGTCGCCGGCTCGCCCTTGCCGCCGTGGGGCAGGAATGACCTGGACCACCCAGCAGTTGGGGATGGATGGAAGCGAGCCGCCGACGGATGAAGCCGTCGCCGGTGACATCCCGTCAGAGAGGAACCGAGCATGGCTGAGCGCGTAGATTTCTGGTTCGACCCCCTGTGCCCCTTCGCCTGGGTCACCTCCCGGTGGATCCGTGAGGTCGAACAGGTCCGTGACGTTGAGGTCACCTGGAACGTCATGAGCCTGGGAGTGCTGAACGAGGACAAGAACCCTTCGCCGGCCGAGGATGAGGAGCAGCTGGCCCGCTGGATCCCCTCACGGGCTGCGACGGCCGTGCAGCTGGCCCACGGGCAGGAGGAGGTCGGTCGCTTCTACACCGCGGTCGGCACCGAGATCCATGACAACGACAACAAGGACTTCGCGGAGGCGACCGCCAAGGCGCTGCGGGAGCTGGGCCTTGACGAGGCGCTCCTGGAGCAGGCGAAGACCGACGTCAACGACGAGCAGATGCGGGCCTCGCATGAGAAGGGCATCTCCCTGGTGGGCCAGGACGTCGGCACGCCGATCGTGGCCTTCCAGGGCACGGCGTTCTTCGGCCCGGTGATCACCCGGATTCCTCGGGGGGAAGAGGCTGGGACGCTGTTCGACGCCTCGGTGACGCTGGCCGGCTTCCCCTGGTTCTTCGAGCTCAAGCGCAGCCGCACCGAGCGTCCGGTGTTCGACTGACGCCGTCGCCGGCCCGGCTGTGCGGCGTGACCTGACGGGCCCTGCCGCGCAGCCGGCGCGGCGGTCTGCCGCGGGAGGGCGTCAGCCCCTGCGGATGAGCTTGTGCTGGGCGGCCTGGGCCACCGGCCGGACCACGATCTGGTCCAGGTTGATGTGGTGGGGCAGGTTCACCGCGTGGGCGATGACCTCCGCGACGTCCTCTGCCGTCAGGGGCTTCTCGACGCCGCGGTAGACCGCCTCGGCCGCCGCGGCGTCGCCGCGCAGCCGCTTGGCGGCGAACTCTTCGGTGTGCACGAGACCGGGAAGGACTTCGATCACGCGGATGTTGTGCTCGGCCTCCTCCAGACGCAGAGCGCCGGTGAGCGCATGCTGGCCGAACTTGGCGGCGTTGTATCCGCCGCCGCCCTCATAGGCGGTGATCCCCGCCGTCGATGTCAGGTTGAGCACGGTGCCCTCGCCGTGGGCGCGCAGCATCGGCAGGAACGCCTGGACCATGGTGAGGGTGCCGATGACGTTGGTCCGGTACATCCAGTCCCAGTCCTCCACCCGGCCGTCGCCGACCTTCTCGACGCCCAGAGCGCCGCCGGCATTGTTGATCAGCGTGTCGATGCCGCCCTCGGCGGTGACCTGGGCCAGGGCCTGCTGGACCTGCTCGGCGTCGGTGACGTCGCAGACGATCGGGATGATGCCTTCCTGCTCGGCGAGGTGCTCGAGCTTCTCCGCGCGTCGGGCGAGGGCGTAGACCTGCCAGCCGTCGGTGGTGAGGCGGTGCGCGGTGGCCGCACCGATGCCGGACGAGGCACCGGTGACGAGAGCTCTGCGGGGCTGTGCGGACTGCGTCTGAATCATGGGTCCAGCCTAGTGAGACACGCGTCAGGTCACCACGGTCCGCCCGCATGCTGAGATGGCCGATCTCGACGGCGACCCGGACGGCGACCTCGACGGGGCTCTCCGCACGCGGTGTCCTGGAGGGGCGGGCCCGGCCCCGAACGGTGGGCCTAGGTGTAGGAGGGCATGACGTTATCGATAGTCGCCGGGGCGAGTGAGGCCGGGGGCTGATCGCCGCAGGACGTATGCGGCCGATGATAGTTGTAATGATT
>NZ_BAAAVT010000013.1:0-113811 GCF_039534665.1 Nesterenkonia aethiopica
CGGTGACGATGTTGCTGACCACGTTGCCGATCATCTGTCTGTATCCGTTCCTGCAGAAGTATTTCGTGCGGGGGATCATGCTCGGATCCGTCAAACAGTGAGAACACGATGCAGGTGGTGACTCGCGGTCAGTGCCCAGCAGGGAGTGCCCAGCAGGGGTGGGGAGTCACCGGTAGGATGGTCGGGTGACATCTGAGAGCCCCGCCCCCGCCGCCGAACGCCCGGCCCACAGTGCGCAGACCGTGCTGGTGGTCGACTACGGCGCCCAGTATGCCCAGCTGATCGCCCGCCGCGTCCGTGAGGCGCGCGTCTACTCCGAGGTCGTCCCGCACACGCTCTCGGCCCAGGAGATCATCGACCGTCGCCCCTCGGCGGTCATCCTCTCCGGCGGCCCCTCCAGCGTGTACGCCGAGGGCGCCCCGGCGGTGGAGTCCGCGCTCTTCGAGGCCGGCATCCCGGTGCTCGGGATCTGCTACGGATTCCAGGCCATGGCCCACGCCTTGGGCGGGGAGGTCGCCCGCACCGGCGACCGTGAGTACGGCAAGACGGAGGTGCGCTCCACCACGGCGCCGCACTCGCTGCTGGACGGCACCGGCACGGTGCAGACCACCTGGATGTCCCATTCGGACTCGGTGCAGCGTGCACCGGAGGGCTTCGAGGTTCTGGCCTGCTCCGACGGCGCCCCCGTGGCGGCCTTCGCCGATGAGACTCGCCGGCTCTACGGCGTCCAGTGGCACCCGGAGGTCAAGCACTCCCCGCAGGGCCAGCGGGTGCTGGAGAACTTCCTCTACGGCGGCGCAGGGCTGACGCCGGAGTGGACCACCGGCAACATCGTCGAGGAGCAGGTCGCGGCGATCCGCGCCCAGGTCGGCGACGCCCGGGTCATCTGTGGGCTCTCCGGCGGTGTCGACTCCGCCGTCGCGGCCGCCCTGGTCCAGAAGGCCGTGGGAGAGCAGCTGACCTGTGTGTTCATCGATCACGGACTGCTGCGCGAGGGCGAGGCCGATCAGGTGGAGCGGGACTTCGTCGCCGCCACCGGGGCGAAGCTGCATGTGGCCGACGAACGCGACCGGTTCCTGAGCGCGCTGGCCGGGGTGACGGATCCGGAGCAGAAGCGCAAGATCATCGGCCGCGAGTTCATCCGCGCCTTCGAGGCCGCGGAGGCCGCCGTGCTGCAGGAGGCTGCCGCCGAAGGAGCCCGTGTGGAGTTCCTCGTCCAGGGCACCCTCTACCCCGACGTCGTCGAGTCCGGCGGCGGCGAGGGTGCGGCCAACATCAAGTCTCACCACAATGTGGGCGGGCTGCCCGAGGACATGCAGTTCAAACTCGTCGAGCCGCTGCGCAGCCTCTTCAAGGACGAGGTGCGTGCCGTGGGCGCCGAGCTGGGGCTGCCCGCAGAGATCGTCCAGCGCCAGCCGTTCCCGGGGCCGGGGCTGGGCATCCGCATCATTGGAGAGGTCACCGCCGAGCGTCTGGACATCCTGCGCCGCGCCGACGCCATCGCCCGTGAGGAGCTCACCGCCGCGGGTCTGGACGGCGAGGTCTGGCAGATGCCTGTGGTGCTTCTCGCCGATGTTCGCTCAGTGGGCGTCCAGGGCGACGGTCGCACCTATGGGCACCCGGTCGTGCTGCGACCGGTCAGCTCCGAGGACGCGATGACCGCTGACTGGTCGCGCCTGCCCTTCGACCTGCTGGCCCGCATCTCCAACCGCATCACCAATGAGGTCCAGGAGATCAACCGGGTAACTCTCGATGTGACCTCGAAGCCCCCGGGGACTATCGAATGGGAATGATCTAGCATCACACGTCCATGTGAAGGTGATCCTGCCGGAAGGTCAGAAGTGAGCAGAGACGAGTCCACGTCTGAGGAGAGGACCCAGCTGTCCGCGGAGGAGATCGAAGCCGCGGCCGAGGCCGAGGAGTCGGCCGAGGCGTCATCGGATGACTGCCAGCCGGCTGACACCTCCGAGTTCACGCAGAGCGAGCTCGCGGAGATCCGCACCTCGCAGGCCGACGACCCGGTGACGGCCTGGGTGGAGGCGCTGCACTCCGGCACGGAGAACGACACGATGCTGCGGTTCACCCCCTCCCAGCACAATGCCGTCGACCTCACCGAGTCGAACTCCTCCGGGCTCATGCAGCTGCTGGCCGGCCGACGGACGCGGCTGTCCACTCTGCTCAACGAATCCGGCGCGTTCGCCGCCGGACGCGAGGCGGCTCGAGGCATCCGCGCCAAGGTGCGGGAGATGGCCGAGGAGCGTGGCATCGACGTCGGCTTCCTCGCTGCGGGCATCGCCTCCTGGACCGAGACCACCGACGCCGGCGCTGAGCAGTTCACCGCTCCGGTGATGCTGGTGCCGATCACGCTGAGGCCCCGCCCGGACAATGACGACTACGAGATCCAGTTCTCCGCGTCCGCCCGGCTGAATCCCGCCCTGGCTCGCCACATGGACCGCCGGCACGGCATCACCCTGGACCCGGAGGAGTTCCACGCCGCAGGCTACGCCACAGCCCGCTTCGACCCTGTCCGGACCGCTGAACTGCTCAGCCGCCTGGTGGCCGACTCCGTGGATGCCCTGCAGGTGTGGCGACAGACCTACGTCTCCACCTTCGCGGACCTCGCCGACCTGGGAAACCCGGAGGCCCTCGACCGCGAGCACCCGGTGCTGCGTGCGCTGGCGACCTCCGACCGCCTGGCCGGACCCGAGGTTCAGGCCCCTCCGGTGGACGAGCGGGACCCCCGGGAGGAGAAGCTCGTCCTCGACGCCGACCCGGATCAGCAGGCCGTGCTGGACGCCGTCGAGGCCGGAGCCTCGATGGTGGTCTCGGCCCCTCCGGGGAGCGGCCAGACCCAGACGGCGATCAACGCGGTGGCGGCTCTGGCCTGGACCGGCCGCCGCACGCTGGTGGTCGCTGAGCGCACCTCCACTCTGGAGGAGCTCCGCCGTCGTCTGAAGGACGCCCGGCTGGGGACGCTGGCGCTGCACGTGCCGGCCTCCACCACGGGTGAGGACCTGCGGGAGCAGATGGTGCGGGCCATCAAACGTGCCGAACGGGCGGAGCCCCCGCGCCTGGCCGCCCTGCATCAGCGTCTCGTGGACCGGCGGCATCAGCTGCTGGACCACGTGAAGTCCCTGCACAATGTGCGCTCCCGCTGGAACTGCTCGCCCTATCAGGCCATGCAGGCCCTGGCTGCATTGACCTCGCTGAACCCGGCGCCGTCGACCGCCGTGCGGCTGAAGCGCTCGGTGCTGGACAACACGGTGGACCGCAGCCAGGTGACGGTGAAGCTGCGTCGCGCCGCGGAGCTGGGCGCCTTCGATTCGGAGACCCGGAACAGCCCTTGGTACAACGCCCGGCTGCGGAATCGCCAGGAGACCGAGGACGCGATGGCCCTGGTGAAGGATCTCCGCGAGGAACTCCCCAAGCTGAAGGCGCAGATGGAGGTCGCCACCGCGGTGACCGGCCTGAGGATGGGGGAGAGCTTCACCGACTGGCACGCCCAGGTGCTGCTGTTCCAGCGGGTCCAGGAGTCGCTGGGCCGGTTCAGCCATGACGTCTATGCCAAGCCGGTCGACGACCTGATCGCCGCCACCGCACCCGGCTGGTGGCGCCGCCAGCACGAGATCGAGATGAGCTCTATGGCACGCTCCCGGCTGCGGCGGGTCGCCAAGGAGTATGTCCGCCCTGGGGTGTCGATCAACGATCTGCACTCCTCGCTGATCGAGGTGCAGACCGAGCGGGAGGAGTGGTCCCGGCACGCCGTGGAGGACTCCCAGCCGAAGGTGCCCAAGAGCCTGGACCGGCTGGCCGACATGATCGGGCATGTGCAGACTCGGCTGGAGAAGCTGGTGGGCGTGCTGCGGCCGGTGGATCCTGAGGACGACGCCGACCGGGATCTGCTGGACATGCCGGCCGAGGAGATGATCTCCACGGTGGAGACCCTCGCCGAGGATGAGAAGCCCCTGGAGACGCTGCCGGAGCGCACCCTGGTCACGGAACAGCTGCGTGAGCAGGGCTTCCGTGAGCTGATGGACGACTTCTCCGCCCGCGAGGTCCCCGCCGAGCGTGTCGCCGACGAGCTGGAGCTGGCCTGGTGGCAGTCCGCGCTGGAGGCGATGATCTCGGGCGACGACTACCTGGCCATGACCACCGGGGAGAATCTCCGCAGCATCGAGGCCGAGTTCCGGGCCGCCGATGCCGCCCATGTGGAGACCGGCGCACAGCGGCTGACCCATGCGCTGGCGGTGCGCTGGAAGTCCGCCGTCGAGTCCCACCCGGAGGCTGCGGCCCGGCTCAAGGAGCTGCTGCGCGACGGTGAGCCCACCGTGACCGGGCTGGACGCCGTCGACAGCGCGCTCACCCAGCCGCTGGTGCCGGTATGGACCAGCTCTCCGTTGGGTGTGGCCGAGCAGTTCCCGGCCCAGGCCCGCTTCGACACGGTCATTCTGCTGGACGCGGAGACGCTGTCGGTGCCGGCCGCGCTGGGCCCGATCTCCCGGGCCGAGCAGGTCATCGCCTTCGGCGACCCCGTCTCCGGCACCCCGAAGCCCTTCCACGTGTCGGCGGATCCCGCGGCCCGCGAGGCGGGGCAGCAGGTGCCGACGTCGATCTTCGCGGAGCTGGCCGAGGTGCTCCCGCAGCACCGGCTGCGCCGGGTGCACAGGGGTGTGGACCAGGAGCTGACCGAGCTGCTCTCCGAAGCGCTCTACGAGGGGGATCTGGAGCGTCTGCCCGATGCCGCCCAGCTGACCGGGCAGGGCCGCCGTCTGGTGGTGGAGCACCTCGGTGACGCCCTGGGCCGACCGGGGGCACGCGACTCGGTGGAGTCCCCGACCGTGGAGGTCAACCGGGTGGTGGACATGGTCTTCGACCACGTGCGCACCAGCAAGGACCGGTCGCTGGCGGTGGTCACCGGCTCCGAGTGGCATGCTCGGCGCGTGGCGGATGCGATCCGGGTGAACCTGGCCAATCACAGCTGGGCGCGGCCCTTCTTCGACTCTGACGAGGGGGAGAGCTTCGTCGTCGCCCCGGTGGAACGTGCTCACCATCTGGTGCGGGACCGAGTGATCTTCTCGCTCGGCTATGGGCGCAGCATCAAGGGCGAACCGGTGCATCACTTCGGAGAGCTCTCCGAGCCGCGCGGCGAAGAGCTGTTCGCCGTGGCGACGACGCGGGCGCGCGGCGAGCTGACCGTGGTGACGTCTCTGGCGCCCGAGGACCTGGACCCTGCCGGGCTGGAGTCCGGAGCCGCTCTGATGCGGGGCCTGATCGAGCTGGGTCTGCGTGCAGAGGACAACCCCTCCGGCTCTGGTTCCCTGAAGGACCCGCTGGTGCTGGACCTGGTGGACCGGATCCGTGCTCGCGGGGGTCGTGTGGAGGACGGATTCCGCGGCACGCTGGATCTGGCGGCCTGCCCGCGGAAGATCAGCCCGCAGTCGCCGGTGGTGCCGCTGGCGATGGTCTCCGACGGCACGGACACCTACGCGGCGATGAGTGTGCGTGAACGTTCCCGGCAGCGGCCTGCTGCCTTCGAGGCGCTGGGCTGGCACTATCTGGTGCTGTGGACCATCGAGGTGTTCTCCGATCCGATCCGCTGCACCGAGGTGGTCGCGGAGAAGGTGGGCCTGGCCGCCGGTCCCGAGTTCGCCGAGCATGGACGGATCGCGCTGAACACCACCGGAGCGCTGGCGGAGCGGCTGCCGCGCGATGGTGCCGGGGCGCGGGTTCGCTTCGGCGGAGCCGCCGACGCGGAGGACGAAGATTCGCATCGGCGTGCCACCACCTGGGCCCCGCCGCGGGAGCGCGGCAAGTGGGTGCGATGACGCCTGCGGCCGACGCGCCCGACGGCACGGATCTGGACGGCCCGGCTCCCGACGGCACGGATCCGGACGGGGTGGGGGCGCAGCGCTCGGGACGCCGGGGACGGCGTCGCGTGATCGCGCCCGCCACCTCTGGGCAGCCGGAGGAGACCGAGTCGCAGGCGTTCATCCCCGCCTCGCTGGAAGACTCTGCGCAGGACGATGCGGCCCCGGCCTCGAAGGGGGCGTCAGGCTCCGGAGGGCCTGACCCTGACCGGAAGTCGCCCCTGAGCGCGCGGGATCGATGGATCCTGGAGCAGCGCCCACCCCACTGGGACTGAGTCCTCGACGCTGGTGGGGTGTTCCTCCACAGGGCCGTCGCGTGCGGCGCTGACACGCGCGACGATCCACACCCTCGCCCGACGTTCTCGTCGTGTGGGTCTGTGAGCGGCAGGGTGGAGGGCATGACGCTCACCGCAGGACCTGCTCGCCTCCCACCGCCGCCGCGCCCCGGCGGATCCGCCGGACCCGCCGACTCCCGCAGCGCGGTCGCTGCCCGACGATCCGCGGGGACCGCTGCCGGCGCGATCACGCGGCGGAGCCGTCGTGCACAGGCCCAGAGACCGGGATCCCCGACGCCGCCCCGTTCAGGCGTCCGACGTCGCCCTCCACGGGTGGCGCGCAGGCTGCGCGGAGGAGGCTTGGGCCTCAGGCTGCGGCGTCTGCGGTTTCCCTTGGCGCTGCTCTGCGCGCTGGGTGCGGTGCTGGCCGGGCTCGCCGCGGGTGTGGAGTCCCGTGGGGAGACGGCGACGGCGGTGCGGGTGACCCAGGATGTCTCGGCCGGGGATGAGTTGACGGCCGCGGTGCTGGAGGAGGTCTCGGTGGACGCCGAGGCCGTACCGGGCGAGGAGCCGGTCCGCGTGGAGGATCTGCTGGGCCGCCAGGCAGCCGTCCCTCTGCCTCGCGGGGCGATGGTCCTGCCGTCGCAGCTGGTCGGCCCGGGGCTGCTGGCGGGCCAGCCCGAGGACCATGTGGCGGTGCCGGTGCGCCCGGCGGACACGGCGCTGGTGGGGATGCTCAGCCCGGGCCAGCGGGTGGATGTGATCCTCTCCTCCGAGTCGCTGGAGGACGGCACCTCCTCGCGGACCGTGGCCCGTGCCGCGCCGGTGCTGTGGGTCCCCTCAGGCGAGAGCGACGACTGGTTTCCGCAGGCCGGCGACGCCGGCCAGGTGGTGGTCGTCGGGGTGGATCCGTCCACGGCCCAGGACATCGCGCAGGCAGCCCACGAGGGGCGTTTGCATCTGAGCCTGGTGGGGTGAGGGCAGGCCCGACGTCGAGGGCCGGTGCCTCAGTCGGCCGTGGCGGAGGCCGCAGCGGGCTTGGGCGCCGAGGAGGAGCTGGAGGAGGGGCTGGAGGACGACTCGGAGCTGGAGGAGGAGCCGCGCGAGTCGGTGCGGTAGAAGCCCGACCCCTTGAAGGTCACCCCCACGCTGCCGAACTTCTTGCGCAGTGTGCCCGAGCACTCCGGGCACACGGTCAGCGAGTCGTCGCTGAACGACTGGACGATGTCGAAGGCGTGGCCGCAGGCCTTGCAGGCGTAGGAGTACGTGGGCATCGGATTCCTCAGTCAGGGGACAGTCGGCAGGCTCACCGGTCGGGTGCCGCCGCATGGACATCTGCCGACCACTGATTCTATACCGCCGCGAGGCACCGGCGGGTCAGCGGAGTCTGCGGAGCCCCTCGGGCGTCACCACCGCGTCGACCGCGAGGTCATGGGGCTCCACGGGGAAGGACCCGGCTGGCAGGACCTCTTCCGGTCCCACCACCGCCCAGGCGGACACCTGCTCACGCAGGTCAGCGGCCTCCACTTCGGCGAACATGCGGTCGTAGTAGCCGCCGCCCTGGCCCAGGCGATGCCCGGAGGTGTCCACGGCCAGGGCGGGCAGCAGCATCTGCAGCGGGCCCTCGGCCAGGACGTCACTCAGCGTCTGAGCGTGGCCGACCGGTTCGTCCAGAGGCAGCACAGGGTGGCGTCGTGTCTCGGACTGCGCGGCCCAGCTGACCCATTCCAAGCGGGGCACCGGGTCGTCCGCGACGCGGGGGAGCAGCACCTGGCCTCCGCGGCGCAGATGCCGGGTCAGGAACGGCCGGACATCGGGTTCGTGGGCCATCGGAAGATACGCGGCCACGCGTGCCCGGGCCGGCACATGCTCCTCGAGCACCCGTCCCAGAGCATCCGCGCGGCGAGCACTCTCGGCGACGTCGAGGGTGCTGCGGGCTGATCGGATCCGCGCCCGGGCCGCCTTCTTGGCCTCTGCGATCTCACTCATGGGCCCACCCTACGTCCTGGTCCAGACCACAAGACGGCGGCGGGCCGAGCGCTGTCCCCGGTGCGGGGACGACCACCGATAGAAACCGCCGTCGCGATTCATCAGGGAGACGCATCCCGACACGAGGGACACAGATCCAGCGGCCCAGGTTCAGTTCCGCGGGTGAAGCTCGCCACGCATCTGGTCGGCCAGAGCCGCGTACCGCGGACGGAACGCGTAGACGCACAGCAGACGCAGCAGGCTGGCCTGCTCATAGACCGCCACGGCGTCCTCCACGGGAGAGTCCAGCACCCGGGACAGCTCCGCAGCCGTGCCGTCCACCGCCAGGAGGACCGTCTCGGCCTGGCCCGTGCTCCAGACGCCTTGACGACGGCGCCAGGTCGCATGCGCCCGCAGGTTCCCCAGGTCCAGCGCAGGGTCGGCGAGACAGGCGGTGTCCACGTCCAGCAGCCCCGGCCCCTGGTCGGCGGACCAGAGCACCTGCTTGTCGTGCAGGTCCCGGTGGGCGGGCCGCGGGGTCATCTGCGGCAGCCTTTGCAGTGCGACGGCGGTCGACTCCACGGCTTCGATGAACAGCTCCGCCTCCGCCTGGCCCGTCCGCAGCACCGGCATGGCCTGCTCCGTCCAGCGGCGCAGCACACCGATCTCGTCTCCCGGGGCATGTACCGGCAGCCCGGATGCCGGGACCGGGCGGAGCACCGCCTCGCGCCACGCCTCCAGGACCTCGCCCCAGGCCCGGGCCCAACCGGGTCCTGCGGCGGCGTCGTCCTCACTGACCTCATGCAGTCCCGCGCCGGCCAAGGAGGCGAACGTCACGGAGGACTCGTCATGAGTGAGCACCCGCGGGGTGCGGAAGGGGCCGTCGAAGGTCGCCGCGCGCGCCACGCCGTCGAGGATGCTCTGGGCACGACCGGGCCGCACCAGTTTGCGGAACTCCACGGCCGAGCCGTCCTGGTGACCCGACGTGGTGCCGTCCGGGCTTCGGCGCACCACGGCCCGTCGACCCGGCCGATGAGAGACGACGACGGCGCCGGGGCCACGCAGCTCCGTCAGCTGCGGCAGTCGCGGGTCGCTCCACGCTTCGAAGAGCTCCAGAACTCCGGTCCCGCTGTGATACCACCCGGCGCGCAGCGCTCCGGAGGTGTCAAGGGCCTCCACCGCAAGTCGTGTTCGACTCGATGCGGCCGGCGACCGCTTCTCCGGCCACACGCGCGTCACGGTCACCGGCCCGGCCTCGGTGTCCAGATGCTCCGGGGGCAGCGGCGACAGCGCCGACCCGGTGCGGGGTGCGCTCATCCGTGGATCGACCGCTCGGCCATGGAGATGCGCCGCGAGGCCTTCTGCGGCCAGTTCTCCTCCCGCCGGCGGAAGGGGTCCAGGGCGGCGCGAAGATGGGCGTAGGCCTCCCACGCGGCCAGGGACTCCTCATCTATGGGGGTGATCTCCCGGTAGCCCCGGAGGAACGCCTCCGCCAGCTCCACGTGGTCGGCCGCGCGGCAGGACGCCACCCAGGAGCCGACGTCGCGCATCGCGGGGCCCTGCCCGGCGCGGTCCAGATCGATGATCCGCACCCGGGAGCCGTCCTCGCCGGAGACCAGCACCTGGTCGGGAGAGAGGTCGCCGTGCAGCTCCACCAGCTCGGCCGACTCCGCCTCCTCCACCAGCGGGGAGACCATCTCGGCGAGCATGTCGGCCCGCTGGCCCAGCCAGGGTGCGATGAGTCCGATGGAGTGGACTGCCTCGGCCACATCCGGGTCGAGCACCCGGTCAGGAGCCTCGCCCAGCTCGCCGGAACGGACGTGGAGCTCCGCCACGATGGTCCCGGCGGTCTCCGCCGCGAACTCCACGGGGTGCTCCAGCAGGTCGCCCTGACCCCACCAGGGGGTCAGCAGGGCGGTGCCGCGGTCACCCAGCGGGCGCACCGGCTCCAACGGCACTCCGAGCCGACGCCACCGGTCGGCGGTCTCCAGCTGCGCGGCGGCGGGCTCAGCGGTCACCCGCACCACATGGGGGCCGCCGTCGAGCTCCACGGCGGCGACCACCCGACGTCGGGGGTTGTAGCGCAGGACCCGCCATGGCAGCTCAGCGCCGGCCGTCTCGGCCAGAGCCTGACGGGCCTCCAGCAGCTCCCGGGCCAGGGCCGGGTCCGACCACAGGGAGCCCGAGACCCGATAGACGGGCTCGTCCTGGTGGACGGTGAGGCGCTGGTCCACCCGCTCGGCGCGGGCCAGAGACTTGGCGTACTTGTCCTGGTCGCGGGAGATGACGGTCCAGCCGTGGTGCGCCGGACCTTCGGCGTCGACGTCCACCGGCTCCCCGCCGGTGAGGTCCACATCGGTGCGCTCCCAGGCCAGCACCACGCTGCGCTCCGGCTTCACCCGCAGGTGCCGGCCGCGCACCGGCATGCCCAGCCAGCTGGACAGGGCGGCGTCGTCGAGCAGCTGGGCCACCTGGTCCAGCTGGGCGATCTCGGCCACGGCCACATCGGCCTCATGCGCCTGCGGAGCGCGGATCTTCACCGGAGGCACCGGCATCGTGCGGTAGGTGGCCTGGGCGAGCTGCTCATCCGGATCGGCGGCGCCCGCGGGGATCTCCGGGGACTCCATGGGTGTCTCCAGCTCCTCCGGGGAGACCGCTCCGCGCGCCGCCTGAAGCGGCCGGGCGGCGTCCTCGGGTGCCGGCTCCGCTGTGGTTCGTGCTGCGCTCACGCATTCGCCCTCTCGTCCAGGGCGGGGTCCTCCGCGCGCTGCCGCGCGGCGGGCACACCCGCCGTCCCGTCGACGGCCGCCGCCTCGGGGCTCTCCCGGGGCGAGGTCTCCTGCTGGGTCGACGCCCAGCGAGCGACCCGGCTGGACTCGTCGGCGAGCAGCTCGTCCGGTGAGCCGTCCTCGACGATGCGACCGTCCTGAAGCCAGAGTATGCGGTCCAGACCTTGGAGGGTGCTGAGATCATGCGTGATGGCGACTGTGGTCCGCCCTCGGGTGAGCTCGCGCAGCGAGGCTTCCACCAGGGCGCGGGACGCCGGATCCAAGCCCGTGGTGGCCTCGTCGAGCACCACGATGGGGGCGTCGCGGACCAGGGCCCGCGCGATGGCGATGCGCTGACGCTGCCCCCCAGAGAGCGTGTCCCCGCGGGCGCCGAGCACGGTGTCGTAGCCCTGCGGCAGGGCGCGGATGAACTCATGGGCCCCCGCCCGGCGGGCCGCCTCCTCGACCTGGTCGTCGGTGGCGTCGAGCCGTCCGTAGCGGATGTTCTCCCGCACCGAGGAGGCGAACAGCACCGACTCCTGCAGCAGGATGGAGATGTTGCGTCGCAGGTCTGCCCGCCGCACCCGCCGGGTGTCGCAGCCGTCCACCAGCACTGCGCCGTCGTCGGGGTCGGCCAGCCGCAGGAGGTAGCCCGCCAGCGTGGACTTCCCGGACCCGGAGGGTCCCAGCAGGCCGACACGCTGACCGGCCGGGATGTGCAGGCTCAGGTCCTCGAAGAGCTCCCGGCCGTGGCCGTCGCGGGCAGTGACGCGGTAGAACGCGACGTCGCCGGAGACCCGCCCCATCGGCAGGGCGGGGTCCGGGTCGGTGATCTCCACCGGCTCGTCCAGCAGGTCGGCGATGCGCTCGCCGGAGGCCGCCGCTCGGGCGATGCGGCCGGTGTACTTGGCCATGTCCCGCAGCGGCTTCATCGCGATCTTCAGGTACATCAGGAACAGCACCATGTCCCCGGGGGTCATCACCCCGCGCAGCACCTGCCAGCCGCCGAAGCCGAGCACGACGGCGGTGGAGATCCCCACCAGCACGTCGGTGGAGCGCTCCAGACGGGCGGCGAGCTTACGGGCTCGGATGCCGGCCTTCAACGCGGTGGCGTTGCCTGCGGCGAAGCTGGAGGCCACCACAGACTCGAGGCCGTAGGCCTGCACCACGCGGATGGCGGCCAGCGCCTCGGCGGCGTCCCCCACCAGCTGGCCCTCGCCCTTGCGGGTGGCTCGGGAGGCCGAGGAGATCTTCGGGGAGGAGAACCGGGAGATCACGAAGTACAGCCCGGCGGTGACCAGCACCACCAGCGAGAGCGTGGGGTTCATGATGATGACCACCACGAACAGGGCGACCAGGGTCAGCACGTTGCCCACCAGCGGCAGTCCTGCGGTGACCGCGACCTCCTGCAGCCGGCCCATGTCGCCCACGAGCCGCTGAGAGGTGTCACCCACCGAGGCGGTGGAGTGGTAGCGCAGGGACAGTGACTGGATGTGGTCGAACACCCGGGTGCGCAGCCGGGTGACCACCTTCACCCCGGTCTTGGCGAACGCGATGGTGGAGACGTAGTTGCACACGGCCCGCCCCCCGACGATTCCGGCCAGCAGCAGCGCCCACAGCACCACTGTGGTGGTGACGTCCCCGGCGAGACCCGTGGTCTCGGCCAGCTGGGCGCCGAGCGCCTCGGTGACGGCGTCGACGGCGAACTTCACCGGCCAGGGCTCCAGGATGCGGAACGCGACATCACCGGCCAGGGCGATGAGCCCGAGGATGATCAGCAGCTTGTGCTCGCCCAGATGCGGCAGCAGCATCCGCAGGGTCCGGGAGACGGCCTGACGGTGCTGGCGGCGGGAGGCGGCGGAGGCGGCGCTCATCGAGGGCTCACCTGCTCGGGCGCCTGGAGTTCCGCGTGGTGTTCCAGGCGGCGCCCCGGCTGCGGCAGCAGCGCGAGCAGCTGGGCGCAGCGGCGCTGCCAGCTGTGCTCAGCGACGGCGGCGGCCCGCCCGGAGGCGGCCAGCCGGGCCCGCAGTTCAGGACGCCGGGCCAGCTGATCCAGGGCGTTGGCCAGGGCGTCGACGTCACCCGGGGCGACCAGCAGGCCGTGGCCGCCGTCGCCCAGGACCTCCGGCAGCTCCCCGACGGCGGAGGCGACCACGGCGACCTCGGCGGCGAGGTACTCGTAGACCTTCAGCGGAGAGAAGTAGTGCTCGGCCCCAGGGGAGGGCATCGGGTAGGGCGCGACCGCGACGTCGAAGCGACCGAGGATCTCCGGAACACGGGCCGGCGCCACCGCACCGTGGAAGTGGATGCTGTCCTGCAGCCCCAGCCGCCGGGCCAGGTCGCGCAGCGGGTCCAGCTGAGGGCCGGCACCGCAGATCTCCAGCCGCCAGGGGCGCGTGCCCCCGGCGTCGGCGGCATTGCCGGTGGCTGCGGCCACGGCCTGCAGCAGGATCTCGGTGCCGTGCCAGGGTTTGAGCGTGCCGACGAAGCCCACGGTGAAGGTGCGCAGGGAAGCAAAGTGCTCGGCATCGGCATCGGTGTCGGCATCGGCGCCGAGACCAGGCCGGATGCGGTCGGTGTTGACCCCGTTGGGGATGACGGTGACCGCGGCGTCGCCCTCCACCTGACGCACCCAGTCGGCCACCGGGCCGGAGACGCAGGCCACGATGTCGGCGGCGGCGAAGGTGCGGCGCGTGGCCTCCCAGGCGGAGGCCTCGTCGTGCAGGCTGCGGTGAGTCTGCTGCTCGGCGATGAGCGGGGCGTTGACCTCCACCGCGAAGGGGATCCCGGTGCGGGCGGCCAGCCGCGCGCCGGCGTCGGAGAACAGCGCGTAGCGCTCGTAGACGGCCTCAGCGCCGTCGAGGGCGGCCAGCTGGGCCATCTCCGCGGCCACGTGAGCCACACCGGCCTCCCGCGCCGCGGCGTCCTTGGCCCCGGGGACCGGGACGACCACCACCGGCAGATCCGCCAGGTCCTCAGGGACCGATTCGGTCTCCGGCCGGCCCGGGCGGTCGCCGCGTTTGGTGCAGTACACGGTGACCTCGTGCCCGTGCGCTCGCAGGGCGCGGACCATCTCCTGGACGTGGACGGAGGCGCCCTTGGTCCCGAAGACACCGATGCCTGGGTCGGCGAGCAGATAGGCGATCCTCATCGGGCACCTCCGACGGGTGCGGCGGTGCGCTCCACGGGCACCAGGGCGCGCAGGGCGGCGGCCTGGCGGCGGGAGTCGAAGTGCTCCTCCACCAGAGCGCGCGCCCGGTGGACCATCTGGTCATGGACGGAGGACTCGGCCACGGCCTCCTGGACCGCGTCGGCCAGGGCGCCGACGTCGCCGCTGGGCACCAGCCACCCGGTCTCGCCGGGGACGACCACCTCACCGACGGCGGTGACATCGGCCGCCACGCAGCGGATGCCGCGCGCCATCGCCTCCAGGAGCACGGTGGGCAGTCCGTCGGCGTTGCCGTCGGAGCCGACCACGAAGGGGGCGACGAACACGTCGTCGGTGCCGAGTCGCGCGGAGACCTCGGCCTGGGTGAGCGGACCCAGCAGGCGGACGCGGTCGTCCAGTCCGAGCCGATCGATCTGGGCGGTCAGATCCCCGGCCAGCGGCCCGTCCCCGGCGATGTCGGCGGCGACGTCGACCCCGCGCGAGCGCAACATGTCGACGGCTTCGATCAGCAGGCTGAAGCCTTTCTTCTCCACCAGCCGGCCCACGGCCAGCAGCCGGGGCACCCGCGCCGGGTCGGAGCGACGTGCGCGGTCCGGGGTGAAGGGGAAGCGCTCGAGCTCCAGGCCGTTGCGCACCAGCTGCAGAGTGTCGGTGGCCTCGGGGAAGCGGCGGCGCAGATCGGCCAGGTTGTAGCCGCTGATGGTGATCGCATGGTGGGCGTCGGCGAGCTTGGCCTTCAGGTCGGTCGGGTCCACATCCTGGTGGAAGATGTCCTTGGCGTGGGCGGTGAAGGAGTAGGGCAGCCCGGCGATGCGCCCGGCCAGCCGCGCCACCGTGGTGGCCACCGAGGCGAAGTGGGCGTGGAGGTGCGTGACCCCGTGTTCGCGGGCCAGCCGTGCGACGGCGACGGCCTGGGCGGCTTCGTCATGGCTGTGGCGGCGCAGCTCCTCCCAGGCCTCGGCCACGCCCGACGCCGGCCCGGCGCTGAGAGCGTCCCACAGGCGGGTGGCCGAGCTGGGGCGCGGCACGTGCACCACAGGGGCCTTCACCCGGGCGAGCTCCGGATGGAAGCGGCTGTCCGTGGTGGGACGCAGGGAGAAGATCACGATCTGTTCGCCCTGGGCCTCGCGGGCCAGGATCTCCGAGACGACGAACGTCTCCGAGAAGCGCGGATACATCTTCAGCACGTAGCCGACCACCGGGGCGGCGGGACTGGTGGCTGCGGGACTCGGCCCCGAGGCGGTCTGTTCAGACATGGGTGGGAACCTCCATCGATTCGGTGCGGGAGTGAGCGGAGCCGGTATCCGAGGTGCGGGCCACGGAGATCAGCTCGGCGGCGAAGTCTCCGACGCGCGTCAGCCCGTCCAGGTCGATCCGGTCGCGCAGGGTGCGGCGGCCCGCGGTGTGGGCGAACCAGTCGCTCAGCGCCTCCGGGCTCAGCTGAGCGGCGTCCAGGGTGTCGACGGCGTCGACGTCGGCCAGGGCCGCCGCCCGCCGGGGCTGTTCGGCCCGGCGCGTATGCCGGGGGACCAGCAGGGCCGGCGTGGTGGTGGCCATGATCTCGGCCACTGAGTTGTAGCCCGCCATGGAGACCACGGCGGAGGCCTCCCGGACCAGTGCGGGCACATGTGCAGCGCTGCGCAGCAGCTCCACTTCGGGCCGGTCGGCGGTCAGCTCGCGCAGCCGCCCCACATCCTCGGGCGGCATCTGCGGTCCCGCAACGATCAGGTGCCGGTGGCCGCGGGGAGGCTGGGCCTGGGCGGCGGCGGTGGCGATGTGGGCGCCGTCCGAGCCGCCGCCGACGATGGTGAGCACGTAGGGTCGCGCGGCCGGGGCGCCTTCGTCATCGGGCCTGCCATGGGCGAGGTAGCCGGTAGTGCGACCCTTCGCCGCCAGGGCGGCGGGGATCTCCCCGGTGCGGCGCGGGTCATAGACGTCGGCGTCGCCGTAGATCCACATCTGGTCGTAGGCCTCGGCCACCCGTTCCGCTCCGCCGACGGACTCCCACTCGCGGGCGGCGACCTCCGGGGTGTCGAGCACGTCCCGCATGCCGAGTACCGTGCGGCAGCCCGGGCGCCCGCGCAGCAGATCCAGCGCCTCGGTGAGTTCGCCGCCCACGCCGAAGGGGTGGCGGTCGGCGATGAACAGATCGGGGGAGACGGCGTCGACGGCGGCGGCCACCGCGGAGCCGCGCAGCGCGGACATCTGAGCGGCCGGCAGGTTCATCCGGCGGGCCGCGTACCCGTCGGCGGTGCGGGCAAACCCAGGGAGCACCAGCCAGTCCCACCCGGCCGGCAGCGCGTCCCTGGCGGCGTCGGGGTGGCCGGCGATGAGCAGCCCGCCCACGGGCTCACCGGTGAGCCGTGGCAGGTCGGCGGCCAGGGCGTGGGCGATCGCCCGATTGCGGCGGGCATGGCCCAGACCCACGGAATCATGGGAGTACATGGCGATCGTGATGCTCATGGGTGCCCTCTCAGCAGGTCCGGCGCTGGTGTCGTCATCGCTGTCCAGACTCAGGGGTGTTCATGAGAGACAGATGAGAAGCTCATGAGGAGTCCATGAGACGGATGCAGGCCGGCTGGTCAGCCCGAGCGTGTCGGTCACAGGTTTCAGATGGTGAAGAAAGTGTGAAAATGTCTGACTGTGTTGATTCTGGAGGCTCTTGTGTAGAGTCCTTCCAGGACCTGTGACGGGCAGGCGACGACGACCCGGAGGAGAGCACGCATGAAGGTACTGGTGACCGGCGGCGCCGGCTACATCGGCAGCGTGGTGGCCCAGCAGCTGCTGCGTGCCGATCATGAGGTGATCGTCCTGGACGACCTCTCCAAGGGGCACGCCGACGCCGTGCTCCCCGGTGCGACCTGGCACCAGGGCGGGCTCGCCGAGGCAGCCGAGGTGCTGGACCCCAGCGTGGACGCCGTCATCCACCTGGCCGCGAAGTCACTGGTCGGCGAGTCCGTGGAGCACCCGGAGCGCTACTGGCACGGCAACATCGTCGCCTCCCTGGGCCTGCTCGACGCCATGCGGGACGCCGGAGTGCAGCGCATGGTGTTCTCCTCCACCGCCGCCGTCTACGGCAATCCGATCACCGAGACCATCGTGGAGGACCACCCGGCCGCCCCGATCAATCCGTACGGGGCCTCCAAGCTGGCCATCGACCATATGCTCACCGCCGAGGCGAAGGCCCACGGCCTGGCGGCCGTCAGCCTGCGCTACTTCAACGTCGGCGGCGCCAGCGACGGGCTCGGCGAACGGCACGACCCGGAGACCCACCTCATCCCGAACCTGCTGAAGGCCGCCGCCGGCCGGGGCGGCACGGCCAAGCTCTTCGGCACCGACTATCCGACCCCCGACGGCACGGCGGTCCGGGACTACATCCACATCCTGGATCTGGCCGCCGCCCACCTGCAGGCCATGGAGTGGGTTCGGCCCGGCACCCATGAGATCTTCAACCTCGGCACCGGGGTGGGGTCTTCGGTGCGGCAGGTGATCGACGCCGTCGAGCGCGTCACGGGGCGCACCGTGCCGGTGGAGGAGCATCCCCGCCGCGCCGGCGACCCGGCCACTCTCGTCGCCTCCGGCCAGAAGGCCCGGGACGTCCTCGGCTGGGCGCCGCAGCACACCCTGGAGGACATCATCCGCGACGCGTGGGCGCACCTCTGAGAGGGCGGGGTCTACGATGCGCCCCGGAGGCTCAGCGCGGCGTCGTAGAGCTCCCGTGAGCTGAACCCGTGGTCGGCGGCCACCTCTTTGGCGGCGACCTTCAGCTTCACTCCGGCCTCAGTGCGGCGCAGCACCTCGGCGGCGAGCTCCTCCGCGGTGATCTCCTCCTCGGGCTCCTCGGCGCCGCCGATCACCAGCACCACCTCACCGCGCACCTCCCGTTCGACCAGCTGCTCGGTCAGCTCGCCGAGGGTGCCGCGCAGCACCTCCTCATGCTTCTTGGTCAGCTCGCGACAGACGGCGGCGCGGCGGCCGGCGCCCAGCTGCTCGGCCAGCTCGGCCACCGTGGCAGCGGTGCGGTGCGGCGACTCGAGCAGCACCGTGGTCCACTCCTCATTCACCAGTCGGCGCACCAGGCGACGCCTCTCGGCTCCCTTGCGCGCCGGGAATCCGGCAAAGGTGAACCGGTCAGTGGGCAGCCCGGAGAGTGCCAGCGCCGTGGTGACCGCAGAGGCCCCGGGCGCGACCGTGACACCCACGTCGGCGGCGATCGCGGCGGTCACCAGGCGGAAGCCGGGATCCGAGACGCCGGGCATTCCGGCGTCGGAGACCACCAGCACCCGGGCGCCTTCTGTCGCGGCCGCCACCACCTCCGCGGCCCGGGCGGCCTCGTTGTGCTCATGCAGGCTCACCATCCGGCCAGCTGGGGAGACGCCGAGGGCCTGGCACAGGTGGCGGGTGCGGCGGGTGTCCTCGGCGGCGATGATCTCTGCGCTGGCCAGCAGCGCCCGCAGGCGGTCCGTGGCGTCCGAGAGGTTGCCGATCGGCGTGGCGGCCAGCACCACCGGGGCGTCCCAGAGTCCGTCCGGCAGGGCAGGGGCGGGGGAGGGGGAGGTCATGGTGACCGACTCTCTGCAGGGGACGGGGACGGCGGGCACCAGCGTGCCACAGGGGCCGGTCACGTAGCATACCCAGAGTGGACGGGACTCTGACCAGCCGCGGCACCTCCTCGGTGCCTCCGGGCGCCGCCTCGCAGGCCGCGCGTCTCGATGCCGAGCCGTTCCGCCCCGGACTGCTGGGCTGGGTGGTCCCGCTGCTGGTCACCCTCCTGGCCGCCGCGCTGCGGCTGCCCGGGCTGGGGCATCCTCACCAGCTCATCTTCGACGAGACCTACTACGCCAAGGACGCCTACGCCCTGCTGATCGCCGGCCACGAGCTGGTCTGGCCCGAGGGCGCGGACGACGCCTGGCTGGCCGGGGATCCGCAGCCCACGGAGGAGGCCGCCTATGTGGTGCACCCGCCGCTGGGCAAATGGCTGATCGCCCTGGGCCTGCAGGGCCTCGGTGCCGAGACTGCGGCCGGCTGGCGGATCTCCGCCGCGGTGGCCGGGACTCTGTCGGTGCTGCTGGTCAGCCTGATCGCCCAGCGGATGTTCCGCTCCGTGCTGCTCGGCGGGGCGGCGGGCGTCCTGACGGCGGTGGACGGCCATCATCTGGTGATGAGCCGGGTGGCGCTGCTCGACATCTTCCTCATGCTGTTCGTGCTGGCGGCCTTCGGTGCCCTGCTGGCGGACCGGTATCGAGGCCGACGACGGCTCGCCGCCCTCGGCCCCGGCGCCCCGCTGCTGTGGCGCCCGTGGCGGCTGCTCGCCGGGGTGCTGCTGGGTGCGGCGGCTGCGGTGAAGCTCTCCGGGCTCGCCTTCCTGGCGGTGTTCGGCATCGTGGTGGTGCTGTGGGATCTGCAGGCCCGACGGGCTGGAGGGGCCCGCCGGTGGGGCCTGGCCGGGCTGAGGGATGCCGGGGTGGCCGTGGTCACCGTGCTGCCGGTGGCCGCGCTGACCTACCTGGCCTCCTGGGTCGGGTGGCTCCGTTCGGGCACGGGGTGGGGCAGGCTCTGGCATGAGAGCCATCCTGCCGAGGGGCTGGCCGCGCTGGTGCCCGGGCCGGTGCGCTCGCTGTGGCAGTACCATCTGATGTCCACGGACTTCCATACGGGGCTGGATGCGGGTCATGACTATGCCTCCACTCCCTGGACCTGGCTGTTCATGGGCAGGCCGGTGTCCTTCCACTATGAGTCCTTCGACCCCGGCGAGGCCGGCTGTCGGGTGGAGCGCTGCTCCTCGGCGATCCTCGACCTGGCGAACCCTGTCATCTGGTGGGCGGGACTGATCGCGCTGGTGCTGGTGTTCGCCCTCTGGCTGGGGCGCCGGGACTGGCGTTTCGGGGCGATCCTCTCTGGCTATGTGGCCGGTTTCGCGGTCTGGCTGCTGTTCCCGGGCCGCACCATGTTCTTCTTCTACACGATCGCCTACCACCCCTTCCTCATCCTCTCCCTGGTGGCGGTCGGGGCCATCGTGCTGCGTGCGGGCACCGATCCACAGCGGTTCGCAGCGGAGGAGGTCCGGGCCAACCGGCGGCGCAACACGGTGGTCATCCTGAGCTTCCTGCTGCTGGCGACGGCGGTGTCGATCTTCTTCCTGCCGGTCTGGACGGGGGAGCTCATCGACTACGAGCAGTGGCGGCTGCGTATGTGGCTTCCCTCCTGGGTCTGACCGTCTCGACCACGCTGTCCTACCAAGAAGTAACTTTTGTCGTTCAGCTCACATCCAGGCACCCTCGCAGGGCTATAGTGTCTGCCGTGACTTCCACCGCCCCCCTCACCGAGGCCACCACTGAACACGTCGTCCAGCTGGACCCGAGCATCAACGTCACCCACGGGGTGCTGGCCCTGTTCGAGACCTCGCCGGCGCACCCGGTCTACGCGGTGCCCAACGGGTCCGGCGGGTGGGTGGACGTCACCATCCGCGGCTTCGTGGCCCAGGTCCGGGCGGTGGCCAAGGGGCTCATCGGCCTCGGCGTGGAGCCCGGCCAGCGGGTGGCCGTCATGTCACCGACCTGCTACTCCTGGGCGGTGATGGATCAGGCCATCTGGTTCGCCGGAGGGGTGTCCGTGCCGATCTATGAGACCAGCTCCCCGCGTCAGGTCGCCGATGTGCTCGCCGACTCGGGTGCCGTGCTCGCCCTCACCGGCAGCGAGGACATCGCCGCCACCGTGCACCGCGCCGTCGACCTGGCGGCCCAGGAGAAGGACGGACCGGCGGCCCGCATTCCGGTGCGCGGCATGCGTACCCCCCGGGATCTGGAGACCATCGTCGACCACGGCACAGGCGTCGACGACGTCGCCCTGGAGAGGGCCCGCACCACGGCGCGCCTCGACGACGTCGCCACGCTGGTCTACACCTCCGGCACCACCGGGCGCCCCAAGGGGGTGCGGATCACCCACCGCAACCTGGCCGAGGGAGCGGCTAACATCGTGCCCTTCGCCCGGGAGATCCTCGGAGCGGGCACCTCCCGGACCCTGATCTTCCTGCCGATGGCCCACGTGCTGGCCCGCGCGGTGCAGCTGATCTGCCTGCACCACGGCGTGCAGGTGGCCCACAGCCCCAGCACCTCCACACTGCAGCAGGATCTGGCCAGCTTCCGGCCCCGATGGCTGCTCGGTGTGCCCCGCGTGTTCGAGAAGGTCTACCACGGGGCGGCAGCCGCCGCTGAGGCCTCCGGGAAGGGCCGCGTCTTCGAGGCCGCCCGCCGCACCGCCGTGGAGTACTCTCAGGCCCTCGACGCCGCCGCCGCCGGGCGCGGGCCCGGACCTTCAGCCGCGCTGAAGGCCCGCCGCGCGGTGTTCTCCCGCCTGGTGTACTCCAAGCTCCATGCTCGGCTCGGCGGAAGCGCCGAGTACATGATCTCCGGGGCGTCCCCGCTGAACGCCGAGATCGCCCACTTCTTCACCGGCATCGGCGTGCCGGTCAAGGAGGGCTACGGACTCACCGAGACGACCGCGCCCATCACGCTCAACATCCCTGGGGCGACCCGGATCGGGTCGGTGGGCCTGCCGGTGCCGGGCTGCACCGTCCGCATCGCCGACGACGGGGAGGTCCTGCTGGCCGGACCGGTCGTCTTCGACGGCTACCACCACGACGACGCCGCCACCGACGAGGCCTTCGTGGACGGTCTCTTCCGCACCGGGGACCTGGGCGCGCTCGACGCGGACGGGTTCCTCTCCATCACCGGACGGAAGAAGGAGCTGCTGGTCACCGCCGGAGGCAAGAACGTGCACCCTGCCCCGCTGGAGGAGACCGTCCGAGCCCACCGCCTGGTGGGCCAGGCCGTCGTCGTGGGCGATGACCGCCCCTTCGTCTCCGCCCTGGTGACTCTGGACGCCGAGGCGCTGCCCGCCTGGTGCGCGGAACAGGGCATCGGGGCGCTCAGTCTCACCCAGGCCGCTGCGGACCAGCGCGTGGCCGCGGCGATCCAGACCGCGGTGGACGAGGCCAACGCCGCCGTTTCCCGGGCCGAGTCCATCCGGAAGGTGCGCATCCTGGACGCTGAGCTCAGCGAAGACTCTGGGCACCTGACGCCGTCGATGAAGCTGCAGCGGCACAAGGTGATCGCCGACTTCTCCGAGGAGATCGAGCAGCTCTACGCCGGCTGAGGTCGCTCCACGGCGACTCGCGCGCACCGTCGAGGTCGCCTGCGAGCGACCCCAGGAGACGCCGCGCGACGGATGGTCGGCGGGATCCGGCTCCGTAGCGTGGAGTCCATGAACACCACGCACAGCTTCTCCGCCCCTTC
This sequence comes from Nesterenkonia aethiopica, assembly GCF_039534665.1. NCBI lineage: Bacteria > Bacillati > Actinomycetota > Actinomycetes > Micrococcales > Micrococcaceae > Nesterenkonia > Nesterenkonia aethiopica. The sequence goes on from NZ_BAAAVT010000013.1 coordinate 22,342, forward strand.
GACCTCCTCGACGCCGGGTGCCGCCGACCGGCCCCCGCTGCCTTGGCTGCTCATCCTCGGACTCGGCGCCGTGGCGCTGGTCCGCCCGCTGCTGCACATCACCGGACTGAGCAGCGCCCCCGGTGTGGCCGCCGGCGCCGTCGCCGTGAGCGCCACCCTCGTCATCTCGGTGATCTGGATCGCCGTCGTCGTGCTGGCGCGCGTGCAGCGGCCCCTGCTGACGCTCGTGCTGGCCGGTCTGACGTATGCGGTGCTGAGCATGCTGCTCTCCGCAGTCCTGTCTCCGCTGCTGGACGGCGAGCTGCAGGGGCCCTTCGCCCACCCGATCGCCATTCCGGCGGTGCTGATCGTCAACCTGATCTGGGGCGCGATCACCGGAGCTGTGGCCGCAGGCCTCCGCCGCGTGATCGACCAGCGACCGAACCGCCGCTGATCCGCCCTTGCCCGCGGTGCTGGCTTGCCCGGGGTACTAAGCTGGTGGGTTGTGAGTGAGACCCGCCAGCAGACCACGGTGACCCCAGGGCAGACCCCGCAGGCCTACATCCCCGCCGCCGACCGCCTCCCTGAGGCCGAGCGGCCGGTGCGCGACGCCGCCGAGGAGAGCTCGGGCCGTCGTCGTCGCCTGGAGTACCCGCCCGCGCCGGAGCCCCTGGACGTGCCGGTGATCGACAACCACGCCCACCTGGACTTCCGAGACGGCCAGGTGGCCGTCTCCGTGGAGGCCGCCCTCGACGCCGCCGAAGCGGTCGGGGTGGCCGGCGCTGTCTGCGTGGGCTACGACGTCGCCTCCTCCGAGTTCTCCGTGACCGCGGCCGCGGCGGATCCGCGGGCCAAGGCCGCCGTCGCGCTGCATCCCAACGAGGCCCCCGAGCTCACCGCCGCCGGCGAGTTCGACGATGCCTTCGCCCGCATCGCCGAGCTGGCCGCCGATGAGCAGGTCGTCGCCGTCGGGGAGACCGGGCTGGACCACTTCCGCACCGGGCCCGACGGCGTGGCCGCCCAGCAGGAGAGCTTCCGCCGGCACATCGAGCTCGCGGTCGAGCGCGGCCTGGCGATGCAGATCCACGACCGGGACGCCCACGAGGACGTCGTCGCGGTGCTGCGCGATGCCCCCGCGCTGCCCCGGTCGGTGGTGTTCCACTGCTACTCCGGGGACGCCGAGCTGGCCCGGATCTGCAACGCCAACGGCTGGTACATGTCCTTCGCCGGCACGGTGACCTTCAAGAATGCGGGTCATCTGCGGGAGGCCCTCGACGTGGCCGACCCCCACCTGATCCTGGTGGAGACCGACACCCCCTTCCTCACCCCGCACCCGTATCGGGGTCGGCCGAACGCGCCCTACCTGATCCCGCAGACCATGCGGCTCATGGCCGAGGTGCGGCACACCGAGCTGGACGCGCTGTGCCAGCAGGTCATGCTCAACACCGTCCAGGCCTATGGGAGCTGGACGTGAGCGGCGGCGGCCCGGAGCTGCTCTCCGCCGCCCACATCCGGGACCTCGCTGAGGGACTCGGCGTCCGCCCCACGAAACAGTGGGGGCAGAACTTCGTCATCGACCCCAACACCATCCGGCGCATCGTCGGTCTGGCCGAGCTGCGCGGCGATGAGCATGTGCTGGAGGTCGGGCCCGGGCTGGGCTCGCTGACCCTGGGACTGCTGGACGAGGCCGCGAAGGTCACCGCCGTGGAGATCGATCCCGCCCTGGCGGGGCAGCTGCCCGAGACGGTGGCGCTCATGCGGCCGCAGCGCACCGAGGCGCTGCGCGTGGTGCCGGAGGACGCTCTGCGGGTGGAACCCGAGGCGCTGCGCTGGGAGGACGACGGGCCCGAAGTGCTGGTGGCCAATCTGCCCTACAACGTGGCAGTGCCGGTGGTGCTGCAGCTGCTGCAGGTGCTGCCCTCATTGCGCAAGGGCCTGGTCATGGTCCAGGAAGAGGTCGCCGATCGGCTGTGCGCCGGCCCGGGCTCCAAGATCTACGGAGTCCCCAGTGTGAAGGCCGCCTGGGACACCCGCATGCGGAAGGCCGGGGTGGTCGGCAAGAAGGTCTTCTGGCCCGAGCCGAGGATCTCCTCCGGTCTGGTGCGCTTCGACCGGGTCGAGCCGGCGTCGCAGGCCGTGACCCGCCAGGAGGTATTCGCCGTGATCGATGCCGCCTTCGCCCAGCGGCGGAAGACGCTGCGCGCCGCGCTGGCGGTCTTCGCGGGGTCCGGCGCCCGGGCGGAGCAGATGCTGCGCACCGCCGGGGTGGATCCGCAGGCCCGCGGTGAGACGCTCGACGTCGGTGCCTACACCCGCATCGCGGAGGCGCGGCGGCAGCTTCCCGAAGACACCGCCTGACCGGACGGCGGCGGTCGGAGCAGATCTGCGGGTGCGTCAGGCCCAGACGGTAGAGTGCGGAGGCACCCAGAGACGTGGTCGCCCTCGGGCTGAGGGGCGCTGAGACGCGGAGGATGGAACACGCATCATGAAGGACAGCGAATTCTTCGGGCATGTCACGGCCGTGGCCCCGGGCAAGGTCAACATGAGCCTGCGCGTGGGCCCTCCCCGCGCCGACGGATACCACGAGGTGGCCACCCTGTATCTGGCGGTGGGGCTGACCGAAGAGGTCACGGCAGCCCCCCGGGAGGATGAGGCGATCACCGTCAGCCTCTCGGAGCGCTCCGCCTTCAGCGACGTGCAGCTTCAGGACCCGGACACGGGGGAGACGGTCACCGCGGCGATCCCCGTCGACGAGTCCAATCTGGCGCACCGGGCGGCGGCGTTGCTGCGTGAGCGGCTGGGGCACCGTCGGGGAGTGGACCTGACCATCACCAAGAACGTGCCGGTGGCCGGCGGAATGGGCGGCGGCTCCGCGGATGCGGCGGCGGCCCTGGTGGCCTGCTCCGCCCTGTGGGAGGCCGGCCTGTCCAAGGAGCAGCTCGCGGAGATCGGTTCCGCGCTGGGTGCGGACGTGCCCTTCGCCATCCTCGGCGGCGCCGCCGTCGGACAGGGGGTGGGGGACGAGCTCTCGCCGCTGCTGACCCGCGGGGATCTGCATCTGGTGATTGTGCCCTCCAACACGGGCCTGTCCACTCCGGAGGTCTATCGCCGGCTGGACGCCATGCGGGAGGAGGCCGGAGTCCAGGCCGAGGAGCCGGCGCTCGATCCGGACCTGGTGCGAGCGGTGTGCACCGCCGATGCGGAGCTCGTCGCCGCCCTGATGGCCAATGATCTCCAGGCTCCGGCGGTGAGCATGGTCGGCTCTCTGGAGGACATGATGGACGTCGGCCTGGTGGAAGGGGCCCTGCAGGGGATGGTCTCCGGATCCGGGCCGTCGGTGCTGTTCCTGGCCCGCGACGCCGAAGCCGCCGGGCAGCTGGCCACCCGGCTGGAGGAGCGCACCTCGGTGTGGGCGATCCCGGTGAGCGGGCCTGCGCCTGGGGCGCATCTGCTCACGCACCGCGCCGGTGAATGAGCCCGGTGGCGCCCGCCTGAGATCACGCCGCGCGCCCTCTTGACGCACCCCGTGTGAGGCAGATTACACTCGTCGTCACATCATGGACCTTAGTTTTCACATTGCGGAAACATGTCCTGTGACAGTCTGAGCCTCGTCATGGCTCTGCCGGGACACGGCATGAGCAGCGAGGCAGGCCGGCGAGGAGGCGCGATGACCACGGGAAGAACTGAGGGCGCAGGCGGGACGGCCGGGGGACGGGGTGCGGATCAGACCGCCGGTCCGATGCGCGAGGCGACCATGGGCGACGGCGTGGACTGCGCCGAGGCCTTCGACGTCGCGGCGGCGGATCCGGACCTGTGCAATGAGAGCCTGGCGCCCCTGTCGCAGTCGCAGCGGCGGTGGGGCGCATTCGAGATATTCAACGTCTGGTCCAATGACATCCAGTCGTTGGCCGGCTATACGCTGGCTGCCAGCCTGTTCATCGCCGCCGGCATCAACGGATGGTACGTCTTCGCCGCGATCCTGCTGGCCGGATTCATCATCCAGGGTCTGGTGGACCTCAGCGGCAAGCCGAGCGTGAAGTACGGATTCCCGTACCCCGTGCTGGCTCGGGCTTCGATGGGCGTCCGGGGTGCGCAGTTCCCTGCGCTGGTCCGAGCCGTGGTGGCCATCTTCTGGTACGGGGCGCAGACCTACTTCGCTTCCACCGCGATCGCGCTGGCGCTCAACGCCCTGTTGGGCTCGCCCGGCGGTGCCACGCTCCTGGGCATGGACGGGGTCTCCTGGGCCTCCTATGTGCTGGCCTCCGCCCTGCAGGTGGCGCTGTTCATCGGCGGAATCGAACGGATCGGCCGATTCCTGAACATCGCCGGCCCGGGCGTCTATCTGGTGATGATCGCCCTGCTGGTGGCCATCTGGATCCAGGTGGGGGCGGACCTTCCGACCGCGGTGGCCGGGATCTTCTCCCGGGACGAGGTCACCGGATGGGCGGCGGTCAGCGCCTTCGTGGGCGTCACCGGAACCATGGTGGCCTACTTCGCGGCTGTGGTGATCAACTACGGGGACTTCGCCCGCAACGTGCGCAGCCACCGGGCCATGCGGATGGGCAACTTCCTCGGGCTGCCGGTCAGTCTGGCGCTGTTCACGTTCCTGTCGGTGTTCATCACCGCCGGAGCGTATGTCCTCTACCAGGAGGGCCAGGGGACACCGATGACGAACCCCACCGACATCGTCGCCGCCGTGGACAACACCCCGCTGACGGTCCTGGCCGCGGTCACCTTCCTCGTCGCCACGCTGGGTATCAATGTGGTGGCGAACTTCATCCCGCCGGCTTACTCGCTGTCGAACCTCGCGCCGCGGCACATCAACTTCACCCGGGCGGGGTGGATCACGGCGGCGGCGGGCTTCCTCATCGGGGCCCTGTGGGTCTCGGTGATCTCCGAGTTCGGCCTGCCGATGTTCGTGGACACCCTCGGAGCATTGCTGGCGCCGCTGTACGGGATCATCGTGGCCGACTACTACCTGGTCAAGCGCCAGAGGATGGACGTCCAGCAGCTGTACTCCTCGGATCCCGAGGGGCTGTACTGGTACCAGAAGGGGTGGAACGTCCGGGCCATCTTCGCCTTCTCCGTGGCCTCGGTGCTCTCGATCATCCTGGTGTGGACGCCGCAGCTGGACGACTACAGCGGCTTCGCCTGGATCCTCGGTGCCGTCGTCGGAGGGCTGCTTCACCTGGTGGCCATGCGAGCCAACCGGCTGGCCTCGGCGTCGTAAGGCTCAGGTCCGCGCCGCCGCCGGGGTGGTCAGGTCGGGCTGGACCCGGGGACGGGAGGGTTCGTCCAGCCGGATGCACACCACGCCGGCGAGGATGAGCAGCCCGCCGAGGAGCTGAATGATCGCCGGCAGTTCGCCGAGCAGCAGCCAGGCCCACGCCACGGCGAAGAGCACCTCCGTGAGTCCGACGAAGGAGGCGAGCTTGGCCTGCAGGCGCCGGGCTGCGATGACCCCGGTCGCATAGGCGACGCCGGCGGCGATGATGCCGAGCCACAGCACCGGCACCCACCACGGCACCACGGCCCCGGCCAGCGGGACGTCGTCAGCGGCCATCTCGAAGGGCACCGCACCCAGGGCTCCGGCCAGCGCCAGGGCGGCGGCGCCCAGCAGCATCGCCAGCGAAGTGAACGCCAGGGGCGGCAGGCCCGTAGACTCGTCGGCGCCGACCAGGAAGAACACCGCCAGGCCCACGGCGGCCAGCAGCCCCCACAGCACCCCGATCATGCTGATCTGCGCGTCGCTGAAGACGTCCAGCACCAGCAGCAGGCCGGTCAGAGCCAGGCCTATGCCGGCCAGGGTCAGAGCCCGTGGCGTCTGGCGGCGGACGGCCCAGAGCCACAGCACCACCAGGATCGGGCCCAGGTACTCCAGCATGAGAGCGACGCCGACGGTGAGGTGGGTGACGGCCAGGAAGAAGAACAGCTGACAGCCGGCGACCGCCAGGGCTCCGAAGAGTGCCACATGGGCCCACGTGCGACGGCGGCGAAGCAGCTCCCAGTGCCCGCGCATCTCTACGGCCGCCAGCGGGAGCAGCACCAGGGCGCCGATGAGGATCCGCAGTGTCACCGCCGCGGCGGGGGACCAGCCGGAGTCCAGCAGCCCTTTCGCCACGCCGCCGGAGGACCCGAAGGCGACGGCCGAGAACAGGGCGATGAGCAGGCCGACGGCGAGCCGGCGTGAGGAGACCTGGACCGCCACGGGCCCTCCTATCATGGGTGTGGAGCAGCAACGTCAATGATGGTAGACCGCCCGGAGATCACGTACAAAGATGACTTTCACCCATGATGTCGACGTCGCGCTGGCCAACGCCGCCGCTTTGGTGAACACCGCACCGGAGGTGATGCGCGCCGGGGCCGCGCCGCGGGAGGACTTGCCGGATGTCGCCGCGCTGGACGCGTTCGTGGAGCAGTGGCGGTGGACCGGCAGTCGCACCCACGACGCCGACGAGCTGCAGGGCGTCCACCGATTCCGGAAGGACCTGCACGCGGTCTGGTCGATGGACACCGAGCAGGCGGTGGGACAGGTCAACACGTGGTTGGCGGAGGCGCAGGCGCTGCCGCAGCTGGTCACCCATGACGACTTCGGTTGGCACCTGCACGCCACCGCCGCCGAGGCGCCGCTGTGGCGACGCATGGCGGTGGAGGCCGCCATGGCGCTGGTGGACGTGATCCGTGCCGAAGAGCTGGACCGCCTGCGCGTCTGCGCGGCGCAGGACTGTGCGCAGGTGCTGGTGGACCTCTCGCGGAACCGCTCCCGCCGATTCTGCTCGGTGACCTGCGGCAACCGCCTTGCCGCGGCGGCCTACCGCAGCCGCCGGGGGTGAGGGCTCAGTGTTCGGTTTGGGTGCAGGCGGGGCATCTGGGGTAAGTGTTAACGCATGGCGCATCTCCTCGGAGCCGAAGGGCTCAGCATCACCTTCGGCACTCGCACCGTCCTGGACGACATCACCCTCGGCATCGACGCCGGGGACAGGATCGGCATCGTGGGCCGCAACGGGGACGGCAAGTCCACCCTGATGCGCCTGCTCGCCCGCCAGTCTGAGGCCGACTCCGGCCGGGTCACCTGGCGCGGCGGCGTCTCCGTAGGCTTCCTGGACCAGTCCGACGTCCTCGACGGGGAGGCCAGCATCCGCCAGGCGGTGGTCGGGGACATGGCCGACCATGAGTGGGCCTCCGACCCGAAGATGCGGGACATCGCCTCCGGGCTGCTGGGCGGGCTGGACTGGGAGCAGCCCGTCGGCGCGCTCTCCGGTGGGCAGCGGCGCCGGGTGGCGCTGGCGAAGCTGCTGATGAGTGACCACGATGTGCTCATGCTCGACGAGCCCACCAACCATCTCGACGTCGAAGGCGTCGCCTGGTTGGCGCACCACCTGAAGACCCGATGGAAGGCCGACGAGGGTGCCTTCCTGGTGGTCACCCACGACCGGTGGTTCCTGGACGAGGTCTGCACGCTGACCTGGGAGGTCCATGACGCCACGGTGGAGTCCTTCGACGGCGGCTATGCGGCCTATACGCTGGCCCGCGCCGAGCGGGACCGGGCCGCCGCCGTCGAGGAGCAGAAGCGCCAGCAGCTGGTGAAGAAGGAACTGGCCTGGCTGCGCCGCGGCGCCCCGGCCCGGACTTCGAAGCCGAAGTTCCGCATCGACGCCGCCAATGCGCTGATCAATGACGTCCCCGAGCCACGGGACACGGTGAGCCTCAAGAAGATGGCCACCGCGCGGCTGGGCAAAGATGTGCTCGACCTGGAGCATGTCGGTCTGACCGTGGATGCCGAGGGCGGGCGCAATGTCCTCTTCGACGACGTCACGTTCCGTCTGGGCCCGGGGGAGCGGGTCGGCGTCGTCGGCGTCAATGGCGCGGGCAAGTCCACCCTGCTGAAGCTGCTGGACGATCGGGTCCGCCCGGACGAGGGCCGCGTGAAACGCGGGAAGACCGTGCGCACCGCAATCCTCTCCCAAGAGGTCGAAGAGCTGCGTGACCGCGCGCACATGCGGGTCCACGAGGTGATGACCGAGGAGAAGCAGGTCTTCGAGGTCGGCGGCAAGGAGCTCTCCGGAGGCCAGCTGCTGGAGACCCTCGGGTTCAGTCGGAGCCGCCAATGGACCCCGGTCGGGGACCTCTCCGGCGGCGAGCGGCGGCGTCTGCAGCTGCTGAAGCTGCTCACCGGCGAGCCGAACGTGCTCATGCTCGACGAGCCCACCAACGACCTCGACACCGACACCCTCGCCGCCATGGAAGATCTGCTCGACGGCTGGCCCGGCACCCTGGTGGTGGTCAGTCACGACCGCTACCTGCTGGAGCGGGTGACCGACCACCAGGTGGCGCTGCTCGGCGACGGTGCCCTGCGGGCTCTGCCCGGCGGGGTGGAGCAGTACCTGCGCATCCGGGCCGGACAGGAGCCGGTGCCCGGTGCCGCGAACCGGACCTACCGCGGGCAGTCCACCGCCCAGGCGGCGGCGGCACCCGGTACGACGACGGTCCCCGCAGCATCGAGCGCTGGGGTGTCCGCCACTGCGGCGGGCTCGTCGGCGCCCGCGGGGGCGCAGGCGTCCAGCTCGGGAGCCTCTGAGGCCCAGAAGCGGCAGGCCAAGAAGCAGATGGCGCGGATCGAGAAGCAGATGGAGAAGCTGGGGGAGCGCCAGCAGCAGCTGCATGACCAGATGGCCGCCGCCTCCGAGGCCGTGGACCTGGACCGGCTGCGTGCCCTGCAGGCCGAGCTCGACGACGTGGACGCCCAGCTCGCCGAGCTGGAGGAGACCTGGCTGGAGGCCGGCGAGCTCGTGGAGTGAGGTCCTCCACCGTGTCATGTCCAGGTGCTGCCCAGCTCCTGGTCACGCGTTCTTCACCGCTGGTCACATCAGTCTGGCCAGGGATTGGCCGGTCGTTCACGTGCGCACGTCAGAGTTGTCGAGGCCCCAGGGGCTATCAGCCCGGGGCGACTCTGACCAGCAGTGACGAAAGGAACGACGATCGTGGATCTCTTACGCGTCCGAGCCGCACGACCCGCCGCGACCGGTGCGGTGCTGGCTGCGGCTGCCCTGCTCGCCGGCCCGGCCGCCGTCGCACAGGGTGACAGCACGACGCAGTCAGACAGCACATCGCCTGGCACCACACAGGCCGGTTCCGGGTGGAACGACGACGCCTACCGGGGTGAGGTCGAGGTGATTCCGGGAGATGACGAGACTGCGGATATGGTCTCCGGCGTGGTCTTCGAGGACGCCGATCGCAGCTCCACTCATGACGATGGAGAGAAGGGCGTGGCCGGTGTCCAGGTCTCGAACGGGCGCGACGTCGTCACCACAGACTCCGAAGGCCGCTACGAACTGCCGCTGGAGGACGGCATGGATGTCTTCGTCACCCAGCCGCGCGGATATCAGGTGCCGGTGGATGAGGACAACGTCGCGCAGTTCGCCTACACGCACATGCCCCAGGGGTCGCCCGAGCTCGAGTACGGCGGCCTCGAGCCCACAGGCCCGGCTCCGGAGGCGCTGAACTTCCCGCTGGAGAAGGACATGGGCGCCAAGCACCCACATCAGAGCTGCGTCATCGGCGGGGACGTGCAGACCTATGACGAGGACGAGGTCGAGTACGCACGCGCCGGCGCGTTCTCCGACCTCGCCGCTCGGAAGGACTACAGCTCCTGCGGCGCCCTGTTCATCGGCGACGTCGTCGGTGACGACTTGGCACTCTATGACAGCGTCCGGGAGCTCTCCGGAATGCTCAACGGGCCGGCCCGGTTCCTCCCGGGCAATCATGACCTGGACTTCGACGCCGAGTCCCGCGAACACTCGGTGGACACCTTCCGCGCCCAGCTGGGGCCGCAGTACTACTCCTACGACGTCGGCAAGCTCCACGTCGTCGCGCTGAACTCCATCGAGTACCCGGTCGGCGACGGGTACAACGGGGCCCTCGGGGAGCGGCAGCTCGAGTGGCTGCGCCGGGACATCGCGGAGGTCCCAGAGGGCCGGGCGATCGTTCTCGCCACGCACATCCCGCTGCTTGACTTCGCTGACCAGGGCAGTGACGTCCACCAGGTCGACGAGGTCGCAGAGATCTACGAGATCCTGGAGGGCCGCGAAGTCATCACCGTCGGCGGGCACACCCACAGCATCGAGAACCTGCGCGCCGGGGACAGCCTCACCGGGTGGGAGGAGACCTTCGGTGTGGAGGAGCTGCCGTTCACCCACCTGACCGCCGGGGCCATCTCCGGAGACTGGTTCTCCGGAGAGATGCTCGAGGAAGGCTATCCGACGGCGATCCAGCGCGACGGCGGAGTGCCCGGGGTGATCACCTTGGAGGCTCGTGGTGAGCACCTCACCGAGCGGTTCACCGCCCGCGGAGACGACGGCTCCACCCAGATGAGCCTGGGGCTGAACACCCCGGCCTACCGTGACTGGTTCGCCGCGCACGAGGACGACGCCGGAGAGGCCCCTGAATTCGAGTCTCCGCTGGAGGTCCCGCAGGAGGATCTGGGAGAGGCCTGGCTGACCGCAAACTTCTGGATGGGCGGCACAGGATCCACCGTGGAGGTCTCCCTCGACGGGGGCGAGCCGGTGGAGGCCGAGCGCACTCAGCAGATGCAGGGCGAGGGGCAGCGGGTCGGCGCCGAGCACTCCGATCCGACGGCGGTGCAGCAGCAGCTGGTGCACGGAGGCAGCATTGCGGACCGGAGCATGCACCTGTGGCGCCTGGACCTGCCGGAGGACCTGGCGTCGGGCACCCACTCTGCTGAAGTGACTGCCACCGATGTCCACGGAGACGAGTTCACCGACACCGTGGAGTTCGAGGTCATCGACTGAACGGCTGCCCGCCGCACGGTCGGTGCGTCGTTAGACTGGCCCCGATGGGGGATGTCTTCGCAGGACGCTACGAACTCGTCGACCCGCTGGGCGAAGGCGGCGTCGGCACGGTCTGGCGCGCCTGGGACCACCGACGGCAGACCTACTGCGCCGCGAAGGTCCTCCGCCAGGTGGATGCCACCTCCCTGCTGCGCTTCATCCGTGAACAGAGCCTGCGGTTGGACCACCCGCACGTGCTGGCCCCCACCGGATGGGCGGGGGAGGACGACAAGGTCCTGTTCACCATGCCGATCATCCGCGGCGGCTCAGTGTCCACACTGGTGGGGGACTTCGGGCCGTTGCCGCCCCGCCTGGTGGCCCTGCTCCTGGACCAGCTGCTCGCCGCGCTGGAGGCCATCCACTCCGAAGGCTTGGTCCACCGGGACGTCAAACCGGCGAACCTGCTGCTCGACGCCACCGGACGGGACCGGCCCCAGCTGTGGCTCGGCGACTTCGGGATCGCCGCGGGCATCGACGAGCCCCGGCTCACCCAGGGACCCTACGCGCTGGGCACACCCGGCTACCTGGCGCCGGAATGTCTGCGCCTGGGGTGGGACCCCGATCCTCGGGCGGATCTCTACTCCGCCGGCATGTGCGCGGTCGAGATGCTCATCGGGCTGCGTCCCGACCAGGACACCGAGGCCGCCGAGGCGCTCGCTGGCGCGGACCTGCCGTACCCGCTTCCCCCGAGACTGGTCGATATCGTCACCCGACTGGCAGCTCCCAGCATCACGGCCCGCATCCAGGATGCGACGACGGCGCGACAGGCCCTGGTCGAGTCGGAGCTGTTCACCGACCGGCTCCCGCTGGAGGGGATCCTCGGGGACGTCGAGGTCTTCGACCAGGTTCCCGAGCTGCCGCCCGAGTGGACTCCTCGCGGCCCGGCCGATGGGCATGGGGCCGCGGTTCCAGGACCCCCACCGAGCAAGGCCGGGACCGCCCCTGATGCCGCCGCCCCAGGGACAGACGATGCAGAGACGGTCGCCGCGTCGACGGCGATGCTCGACCATCGCTCCGCACCGACTCGACCGGTCGCGCCTGCGGCGACCCAGCCAGCCGGACAGCACCCCGCCCAGAACCCTGCACACAACCCCGCGCCCAGTCCGACGCCGAACCCCACACGGGGTCCCGGTGTGGGCCCCAGCCCGAACTCCGGCCCGGCTCCACGATCACCGGAACCGGGCCAATACACCGGCGGACAGCCGCAGACGAGCCTGTCCGCCCACACAGGGGGGACCCCGACGGCTCACGGTGGGGCCGCCCGGCGAGCTCCGAGGCTCCGTGGCATCGGGATCGCCCTGGGACTGATCCTGCTGGGTCTGCTGGTGCTGCTCTTCACGTTCTGGATCGTGCTGACCTGACCCGTCACTCCCGGTACAGGCCGGCGCGGGTCAGTGCCGGTCAGTGCTGTTCAGGACCCCGCCCCCACGAAGGCTGCTCCGGTGCGGCGCCGCCGGCGGGAGGCCTCTGGTCGTAGGGCCTCTGCCCATAGCGGCTCGGAGAGGACGGCGGCTGGCCATACGGTCCGGCCCCGTAGACCTGCTGTCCCTGAGGTGTTGGTCCCTGAGGCGCCGGTCCCTGCCAGGGGGCGGGCCCTGCTCCGTCCGGAAGCGGCCGGGGATCCCGGATGACTCGGACCAGCACGATGGACCCGGAGCCGATCAGGAGCAGCCCGACCACGGCCAGGACCGCGACGACGGCCGTGCTGTCGCCCAGCGCGCTGATCCTGGTCAGAGCGCCGGTGCCGGGCCCGTCAGCGGTCACCTCGCCGCCGGAGAACGTCGGCCACGCGCCCTCGTAGTCGTCGGGGTAGGCGGGAGCGCCGTCGCCCGCCTCACCGAACGTGTCCAGGGTGAGACGGTAGAAGAGGGAGAGGCTGTCTGAGGCGTCGTGCTCATCGGCGGTGACCACCAGGTAGTGATCCCCGGCGAGCATGTTGTAGTTGAACTCCCGGTTGAACCAGCGGACCGGGCCGGGGCTGACCCGGCTCTGGGTGGCGGAGGACGTGCTCAGCGTGCCGGAGTCATGGTCCACCAGCGCCCGCAGCGGGTTGGTGACCGCCAGGGACACCGAACCCATCCCGGCGAGCCGGTCTGCGAGGTGCTCGTCCGGCTCCGGGAAGAACGCTTCGGCCTGGAGGCGTTCGCCCCAGTCCACCGGCACACGGAAGATCTGCGTCTCGCCTGGCCGGATCGTCACTTCGTAGGTGCTGCCGGGCTCGAGCTCAGGTGCCATGCCGAAGGACCGGCCGGGTTCGATCTCCAGAGCCCCAGAGACGTCACGGCCGATGTCTCGCCAGTCATGGTCGAAGCCTTCGTCCGGCGGAGGCAGTTCCCCCAGGCGTACCGGTCGCGGCTCCTCATAGACGAGGATCTCCAGCGGCTGGCCCACGCTGACGGCGTCCTCGGGGTCGGCGTTGAGTTCGATGGTCAGCACGATCTCTTCGGAGGAGCCGCAGGTCCCGTCGGCTCCTCCGTCCAAGGGCGGACCTGCGGCGACGTGGGTGGTGCGCAGATGGTCCAGGAACCCGGAGGCGGAGCTCGAGATGGTGTCGGAGGCGCACAGATCGCCCTCCCAGGTGCCCATCTCCACCCGCACCTGGTCGCCGTCGCCGGACTGACCCAGCGTGGTGATCCCCACGTGGAGAGTCGAATGCGCGACCTCTCGGGGGATCCGATAGTGGAGCGTGCCGGTGGTGAACTCATCCAGGTACTGGGTGCCGGAGCTGAGCGCGACGGCGTCGCCGGGGTTGGATCCGCCGGTGATCTCCTCACCTTGCAGGACCGGCTCCTGCACAGTGTCCTGCACAGTGTCCTCGCCTGCGGCGGCGGCCTCAGGGCCGGGCAGCAGCATGACCAGCAGGGCGCCGCCCATGGCGGCGATGGTCCGGTAGGGGGCTCTGATGGTCATCTCCCGGGCCTCTTCGACGGTGCGGTGCGGCGGGTCCTGATGACCGGTCGTGGTGTGGCGGCCTTTCATGGCGTCCTCCCCGGGTGGTCCCCTCGATCGTGGGGTCGGCATCTCTGGCGGCATGTCGACGGCACGGTCTCGGGGCCCGGAGGTCAGGAACCCTCATCGTGCAGTCTACTGGCGGCGACCCCGGGCCAGGAGGGGACTCCTCCCGTCCCGGGGCCGCCATCGTGGACGAAGCGTGCGGTCGGTGTGCGAGTGCCCCTTCCTCAGGCCCGTCCGTCCTCCTGCTCGTCCTCCCGCTCGTCGCGTCCAGGTCGCAGTTCCTCGGGGTCCTCCGCGTACTCCGGGGCGCCGTCACCGGCTTCGCCGAAGGTGTCCACCGTGAGCCGGAAGGGCAGGGTGAAGGTGGCGCCGTCGTCGGTGTGGTCCATCACCAGCGTCACGTAGTAGTGACCGGCGGTGTCCGTCACAGCGACACCGGAGGTCGAGGACTCGCGGTTGTGCCAGCGGACCTCTTGGGTCATGGCCTGGAAGATGTCCGAACGCTGGGCACCGGTGCGGCCCGAGTCGTAGTCGACCATCCCGCGGTTCGGCGAGAGGATGCCCACGCTGGTGTGCAGCGAGGAGAACTTCTCCGCAGTCTCCATGTCCGGGGCCTCCAAGTAGGCCTCGGCCTGCAGGTGCTCACCCCATTCCACCGGCACCCGGAACACCAGGGCCTCACCAGGGATGATGCCCCCGTCATAGGTGGTGCCGGGTTCCAGGATCGGCGCGTGGTTGAACGAGGTGCCGCCGACCACGTCCTGGGCGCCCCGGGGGTCACGGCCCATGTCGGTCCACTCCACCTCGCCGCGCTCCGCCTCGGCGGGCAGATCCGTGACGTTCAGCGCCTCAGGCTCCTCGTAGATCATCAGTTCGAAGGCCTGCCCCAGGGTCTCGGCATCCGCGGGGTCGCCGATCTGCTCCACGGAGAGGATCAGCTCGTCGGCCTCGCCGCACGGGTCCTCCCCGGCGTCGCGCTCCGGGTCCCGGTACCCGCTGACCTGCGCGGTACCGAGGAAGTTCAGCGTGGCGAAGTGGAAGCCTGACATGGTCTCCCGGTCGCAGCGGTCGCCGTCCCAGGTCTCCAGCTCCATCCGGATCCAGTCGGAGTCGCCGTGCGGATTGTGGGTGGTCAGGCCCACGTGGACCGAGGAGTTCTCCAGCTGGCGGGGAATCCTGTAGTGCAGCGTGTGCTCGGTCAGGGTGTCCACGTACTGGTGGCCCGTCTCCAGCTGCGGAGCCTCGCCCCAGTTCTCTCCACCGGTGACCTCCTCGCCGATCAGGCTGAACGGTTCGAAGGCCCGGTCGGAGACCCGCTCCAGGGTCCGGGTGAGCGAGTCGACGTCGTCGGCGTCGTAGTATTCCCCGTCAGCCACGGCGGCGATGCACTGCAGCTGCTCACGGGCGGTCTCCTCCACGTGGTAGCCCACGGTGTGGATGGTGACGTCCACGCCCTGGGAGGCGATGGTGTCGGCCACTTCGCAGGGGTCCGGCACGCAGTTCTCCTCGCCGTCGGAGACCAGCACGATGGTCCGCGGGCCGGTCTGGCCGAGGTCGCCGGCGGCCTCGGAGAGCGCGTGCGCCAAGGGAGTGCGTCCGCCGACGGCGTCATAGGCCTGGATCGCGTCTCGCAGCTCGGCACGGTTGTCGGCGCCGACCGGGACCACGAGCTCGGAGTCCTCGCAGGCGGCGGGGTCGGTGTAGTCCGTGACCTCACCGGCGAACACGCGGAAGCCGACCTGCTGGTCCTCGTCGAGGCCGTCGACCACCTGGTGCAGGGCCTCCCGGGCCGCCTCGATCCTGGTGGTGCCGTCGGCGTCCGGCTCGGACATGGATCCGGAGGCGTCGAGGACCAGCAGCAGCTCGCCCTCGTCAGAGTCCGTCGGCTCCTGGGTGATGTCGGGCCGCTCGGTCCGCATGTCGCGGTCCTCGCGGCGGTCCCGGTCATTCTGCTCCTGCCGGTCGTCGACGTCGGCGGTGATGCTGGCGTGCGCGGCGGGGGCGGCGGCACCGGTGAGTGCGGCGGCCAGGCCCAGTGCGGTCATGGTGCGCCATGCTGGGGTGTCCATGATGTTCTCCTCCGTGAGATGAACTTTGCACTAGCAACTCTAAGGAGTTGCGACTGCAAAGTCAAGGGTCGTCATGGTGGCCCTCAGGTGTCATCCGGTGAAGCACCAGCTCCATGGGGGATGGTCCGGTGGGGCAGGGGCGTGCTCCGGTGTTCGGGTGTCGTCGCATGCCGTCCCCCGGCGGAGTAGACTTCGCATGAGTGAATGACGGTGACGGATGGAGAGGAGGCGTCCATGACGGTGGAGGAGAACATCGAGGCTCAGCGGGCCGCCTATGGCGAGCCGCTGTCCGGGATCTTCGGCCGGGTCAAGCAGGCCTTCGGCATGAATCAGTCCGAGCTGGCCGGTGTGCTGGGGATGTCTGCGCCGATGCTCTCTCAGCTCAACAGCGCCCAGCGGGTGAAGATCGGCAATCCGGCGGTCCTTCAGCGGCTCCAGGCTCTTGATGAGCTCGCCGAGCAGCTGGATCAGGGTGCTGTGGAGCCGGCAGAGATTCCGGGTCGGCTCGAAGGGATCAGGTCGTCGACCGGGCGCTTCACCCGGACGACCTCGATGGTCTCGGCCGAAGGTGGGGATGCCGCCGTCGTCGCGGGTGTGCGCCACCTGCTGCGGGCTGTGGCGTCGGGGCAGCAGATCAAGGAGGCCGCCGACCAGCTCGAAGGGGGCGCTCCCGGGTTGGCCGAGGTGCTGCGGACCTATGGGCTCGGCTCCGTCGGGCCTGCCCTGGATCACTACACACGCCACAAGGACCTCTTCTGAGAGGTCCTTGTGGGCTCAGCGGCGGCCAGAACGGGAGGTTGTGCTCACTCCTGTGATCCGTAGGCCTCCTCGAGGACGTCCTCGGGGATCTCCAGCGCCGGGATCTCGTTGAACTGGGAGTACTCCGCGCCGATCTCCATGCCCAGGCTGATCGGGCCTGCGGAGTCCTTGGTGTGGAGCGTGAAGGAGAACTCCTCCACGTAGAAGGTCTCCGGGTCGACGGCGACGTCGACCGTCATCTCGGTGTCCTCCGGCTCGTAGCCGTCCAGCGTCAGGGAGAACGGGGCCTCGAAGGCGTCGAAGACCTCGCGGTCGCTGCCTCGGTAGCTGAGGCGGTAGGCGCCGTCGAAGTCTACCTCCAGAAGCTGCTCCAGCTCGCCGATGCCCTGCGCCACCCTGCTGTATCGGCTGTCGTCCTCGCTCTCCTCCGGCTCCATGTCCAGATCCTGCTCCCAGCCTGCTCCGTCGGTGTTCGAGATCGCCTGGCCGTCCTGCACGTAGGCCTCGAAGGACTCCAGCACCTCTCCGTCCTCAGCGACGGTGCCGGAGATGAGGGCCTCGGAGAAGTCCTCGGCGCCCTCGGTGGTCATCTCCAGGCGCTGATCCTGGGCGGCCCAGAGCGCGTCGAGCTCGAAGGTCATGACCATCTCGGTGCGCAGGGTCTCGAGGGTCTCTCGCGCGTCGAGCATATGGGCGATGACCTCTCCGTCCTCCACCGGGTGGGTGAGGGAGGCTCCGGGCTGATCGTGGTTGGCCCGCTCCGCCTCCGCGGAGGATGAGTTCGAGTTCACCTGGCTCTCGCCCGGTGACAGGCTGACGCAGCCGGTCAGGGCCAGCAGGGCGACGCCGGCCGCCGCGGTGAAGCTTGTGGTGCGCGTGGGGAATGTCGTCGATGTCATGATTCTTCCCGTCTGTGAAGAGATCGTCTGCGATCTTCGCTGGTATTCACGTAGGCAAATGTAGTGCTTTGCAATAGGGAAGTCAAGATGTGAACTCCACGGGCCTCTCATGCGAAGATGAACCACGCGTGGCCACCGGTCCGCACTCCGCCCTGGTGTAATGGCAGCACGCCAGCCTTTGGAGCTGTGCAGTCTAGGTTCGAGTCCTAGGGGCGGAACGGCCCCACGGCGTCTCCGCCGTTAGGATTGAGGGGTCCTCCGATTCCCGCTCAAGGAGCTTCTGCCCGTGGCTGTACCTGAGACCCGACCCACCGCCGTGATCGTCCTGGCCGCAGGGGCGGGTACCCGGATGAAGTCACGCACGCCGAAGATCATGCACAGCATCGGCGGTCGGTCGATGATCGGCCACGCCCTGGCTGCGGCCTCAGGGTTGGAGCCCCAACACCTCGTGGCCGTGGTGCGCCACCAGCGGGACAAGGTCGCAGACCACATCGGGTCCTTGGGGACAGGTGCGGTGATCGCCGACCAGGATGAGATCCCCGGCACCGGTCGCGCCGTCGAATGCGGCCTGGCAGCGCTGACCGGCCCTGGGGCCGCGACGCTAACCGGGACCATCGTGGTCACCTACGGGGACGTCCCCCTGCTGACCACCGAGATGCTCGCGGAGCTGGTCGGAACCCATGAGGCCGACGGCAACTCGGTCACAGTCCTCACCGCTGTCCTCGACGACGCCGCCGGCTACGGCCGCATCGTCCGGGCTGAGGACGGCTCGGTCACCGGCATCGTGGAGCACAAGGACGCCACTGAGGAGCAGCGTGGGATCCGCGAGATCAACTCCGGCATCTACGCCTTCGACGCCGAGGTGCTCACCCGTGCGCTCACCCAGGTCACCACGGACAACGCCCAGGGGGAGAAGTACCTCACCGATGTCCTTGCCCTGGCCCGGAGTGAGGGCGGCCGCGTGGCCGCCGTCGTCACTGAGGACCGCTGGCAGGTCGAGGGTGCCAACGATCGAGTCCAGCTGCAGGCGCTCGGCGCCGAGCTCAACCGCCGCACCGTCGAGGCCGCCATGCGGGCGGGCACCACCGTGGTGGATCCCGCCACCACCTGGATCGATGCGACCGTGACGCTGGAGGAGGACACCACCGTCCTGCCCGGCACCCAGCTCCACGGCACCACGCACATCGGCCGCGACGCCGTCGTCGGCCCGGACACCACGCTGACCGACGTCGTCGTCGGCGAAGGCGCTTCGGTGACCCGCACCCACGGTGTGGGAGCGCGCATCGGCGACGGGGCGACGGTCGGTCCCTTCACCTACCTGCGGCCCGGCACCGACCTCGGTCCTGAGGGCAAGATCGGTGCGTTCTACGAGACCAAGAACGTGACGATCGGGCGCGGCAGCAAGCTCTCCCACCTCGGGTACGCCGGGGATGCGACCATCGGCGAGCACACCAACATCGGCTGCGGCAACATCACCGCCAACTACGACGGTGAGAACAAGCACCGCACCGTCATCGGCAGCCACGTGCGCACCAGCTCCAACACGGTATTCGTGGCGCCCGTGGAGGTCGGAGACGGCGCCTACACCGGTGCCGGCGCCGTGGTCCGCAAGGACGTGCCGGCGGGGGCCTTGGCGCTGTCGGTGGCGCCGCAGCGCAATGCGGACGGCTGGGTGGAGCGGAAGCGGCCCGGCTCCGCGGCCGCCCAGGCCGCTCAGCAGGCGGGCCGCACCGAGCCGAACACAGACTCCGAGTAAGCAGTGACACCCCAGGGAACCGGAGAGAAGGAACTACAGCATGGATGAGATCAGGCTGAGCGGCGAGAAGACCCTGGTGGTCGCCTCGGGGCGTGCCCACCCCGAACTGGCCGAGGAGATCGCCGCGGAGCTCGGCACTGAGCTGCTGCCGATGAGTGCCTACGACTTCGCCAACGGCGAGCTCTACGTGCGGTCCTCCGAGTCGGTGCGCGGCAAGGACGTGTTCCTGCTGCAGTCCCACCCCTGGCCGCTGAACAACTGGCTGATGGAGCAGCTCATCATGGTGGACTCCATGAAGCGCGCCTCTGCCAAGCGGATCACCGTGGTCTCCCCGTTCTACCCCTATGCCCGCCAGGACAAGAAGGGACGCGGCCGTGAGCCCATCTCGGCCCGGTTGGTGGCCGACCTCTACAAGACCGCCGGTGCGGACCGCATCATGAGTGTGGACCTGCACACCGCGCAGATCCAGGGCTTCTTCGACGGCCCGGTGGACCATCTCTTCGCGGTGCCGCTGCTGGCCGACTACATCCGCGAGCAGGTCGCCGACGATGAGATCACCGTCGTCTCCCCGGACACCGGGCGCGTCCGCGTGGCCGAGCAGTGGGCGGAGCGCCTGGGGGGTGCACCGCTGGCCTTCGTGCACAAGTCCCGCGATCTGACCATGCCGAACAAGGCCGTCTCGAAGCAGGTCGTCGGCGAGATCGAGGGCCGCACCTGTGTGCTCATCGATGACATGATCGACACCGGGGGCACGATCTCCGGTGCCGTGAAGGTCCTCAAGGACGCCGGGGCCAAGGACGTCATCATCGCCGCGACCCACGCGGTGTTCTCCGACCCGGCCGCTGAGCGGCTGGCCGCCTGCGGCGCCCGGGAGGTCGTGGTCACCAACACGCTGCCGATCCCCGCGGAGAAGCGCTTCGAGCAGCTCACCGTGCTCTCGATCGCCCCGATCCTGGCCCGGGCCATCCACGAGGTCTTCGCCGACGGCTCGGTGACCTCGCTGTTCGACGGCCACGCCTGAGGCTCAGGCGCTCAGCAGCTCCGCCGCCCGCTGGGGGCGTTCGACGGCGATCTGATGTGCGACGCCGTCGACGAGGGTGAGTCGTGCTCCCGGGATCGCCTCGGCGGCCGCACGGATCTCCTCCGGCGGAGCCACCGGGTCCAGCTCGCCGGCCACCAGATGGACAGGTGTGGAGATCGCGGGCAGCTCCTTGCGCAGGTCGAAGCCGCTGAGCACCGTGCACAGGGCGGCATAGGAGGAGTCGTCCGCCGCCCGGAGCGAGCCCATGACGGCGTGGACTGCCTCTGGCGCGGAGGCGCGGAACGCGGGGGAGAACCACCGGGGCATGCTGCCCTCCGTCAAGGCTTCCGTGCCGTCGTCGAGCACCTGCTGGGCGCGGTCCCGCCAGGCCTCGGCGGTGCCGAATCGCGGAAGGCCTCCGAACACTGTGGCGGAGTCGACGACGGCGCCGTGCTCGGCGGCCAGCTGCAGGGTCAGTCCGCCGGCCAGCGAGGTGCCGGCCACCCGCAGCGGGCTGTGCTCCAGGCGCGGGTGTGTGCTGCGCAGGCGCTGCACGGCGTCGACCACGGCCCGGGCCAGCTGAGGCATCGACGGCGTGGCCGGCGCATCCGTCCACGGTGCGGATCGGCCATGCCCTGGAAGATCCAGGCCCACGGCCCAGACGTCCTCGGGAAGGTGTGCGGCCGCCGCCCTCCAGGTGGAGGCGACGTCAGTGCCCAACCCGGGGACGAGCACCAGCAGCAGCCGCGGGTTCTCGGTCTCACGCAGGCTGGTCGCCTCCAGCGCGGGGGCGCCGGCCACGTCTGAGGCAGTCGGATCATCGCTCATGGCACCGAGTATGGTGGCCCCGTTCTCGCCCGGACAAGCCCCGGCGCGTGCGTGATAGCATGGTCGACTGTGCCCAGGCGAGGGAGCGCCGTCGGCCCGTACAGGCCGCCGGTGACTCCGTGATCGACGAGGCGACGGACAGGACGCATCAGCCGCCCGGCCCGGGATGAGGAATCCCGGTGTTCCACCAGGTGTGCGGCGACCTGCCCCGTGAAATCGTCGGTTCCGGCTCCAGGCCCTGGAACTCCACCAGACAACCGACGAAGGACACATCATGGCTGACAAGATCGTCATCCCCGCGACCCTCCGCACCGAGTTCGGCAAGGGTGCCGCCCGCCAGGCCCGCCGCAGCGGCCAGATCCCCGCCGTCGTCTACGGCCACGGTGAGGACCCCATCCACCTGCTGCTGCCCAACCACGAGACCACCCTGGCGGTCCGCAACCCCAACGCGCTGATCACCCTGGACATCGAGGGCAAGAAGCAGCTCGTCCTGCCCAAGGACATCCAGCGCGACGCGATCTACCGCAGCGTGGACCACCTGGACCTGCTGGCCGTCCGCTCGGGTGAGAAGGTCGTCGTCGACGCCCCGGTCGAGGTCATCGGTGAGCCGGCCTCCGGCTTCGAGTACCTGCTCGACCAGCCGACCGTCGCCGTCGAGGCGGAGGCGACCCACCTGCCGGAGTCGATCTCCATCGACATCACCGACCGCGACGAGAACGCCCTGCCGGAGCACCTCCAGCTGCCAGCCGGCGTCACCCTCGCGCTGACCGACCTCGAGTCCCCGGTCGTCACCATCTACGAGCCCACTGCGCAGGACCTGGGCGAGGACGAGGGTGCCGAGGAGGCCGAGGCTGCGGACGAGGCTCCTGCCGAAGAGTCCGGTGAGGGCGAAGACGCCTGATCAGCGCCACACGCGTGAGCTGACGCCCACGACGGCCACGCCTCGATAGACTGCGGGGCATGGCATCTGACACCTGGCTGATAGCGGGGCTCGGGAATCCCGGGCCCCGCTATCGTCATACTCGGCACAACATCGGACACATGGTCCTCGATGAGCTCGTGGACCGCATGGACGCGAAGTACACACGGACCAAGGTCGGAGCGCAGGTCGTGGCCGCCCGTCTGGGTGCAGGCGGACCCAAGGTGGTCTTCGCCGTCTCCGAGGGGTACATGAACACCTCGGGCAGGCCTGTGCGCGGGCTGATGGACTACTTCGACATCGACCCCGAGCGACTCGTGGTGGTCCACGACGAGGTCGACCTGGACTTCGGGCGCCTCAAGCTCAAACGCGGCGGCTCCGAGGGCGGTCACAACGGGCTGAAGTCCATCACCCAGCACCTGAAGGGGGATCGTGACTACATCCGGGTCAGGGTCGGGGTCTCGCGGCCGCCCGGACGGATGGACACCGCGGACTACGTGCTGCAGAAGTTCTCCGCCGAACAGGCGAAAGACCTGCCGCAGGTGATCAACCGGGCCGCCGACGCCGTCGAGCTGATCATCACCGACGGTCTCACCGCAACGCAGAACACCGTCCACCAGAGCTGAGGCGCACCCGGCGGACGGCGTTCTGCCCCCTCTCAGAGAGCGCTGCTCAGCCGTTCGCGCTGATCCACTGCGCCACTTCGCGGGACTGCACCGCGACGAACTTCTTCATGTACGGCTCGGCGGCGGCCTTGAGCTTCTTGCCGATCAGCGGGATCGACGTGGAGACCTCGCCGCGCACCGTGGACAGCGTCTCCTCGGGCCCGCGCGCATGCAGCACCTGGGAGGCCTCGGCGCTGACGGGGGCCGAGTGGATCTTCACGTCCATGTCGGAGCGGCGGGAGCCGTCGGCGTCGGGCGTCGACCAGCGTTCGGTCACCGTCACGGTGACCTGCCCCTTCATCACCTTCTTGGCGATGTCCGGCAGCCGGTCCACGGACATCGACTGCTGCGAGGTCACCTGGAAGGCGCCGTCCGTGTCCCCGCTGACCTCGAAGCTCTCCAGCGTGGAGCCGACGGTGTCGGCCAGGTGCTGGTGGAAGTCTCGGGAGGCGTAGGCGGTCACGATCTTGTCGACGGAGTGGGAGATGACGGTCTCAGCTTCAAGCGCCACAGGCGGTGCTCCTTCAGGGTGAGGACGTGGGGAAGGCGACGTCGGAGGTGACGTCGCCCGCGGCTCCTCTCATCATAGGCCCGCCGCCGCTGTCAGCTGATCAGCCCACGGCGGATCAGCCGAGAGCAGGTTTCGTCGCTGCGACGGGGAGCCGACGGTGATCCTGGGACCATGAGTGATGAGACCCCCGCAGCCCCGCTGTTCGGCGAGTCCGCCCGCCAGGAGATGCTTCACCGCAGAGTCCTGGTCCTCGACGGCGTGCTCGACGACGACAACGGCACGCTGCTGATGACCCAGCTGATGACCTTGGCCGCCGACGACCCGCACACCGAGATCGCCCTGTGGATCCACTCGCCGGGCGGCTCCGTGCCGGCCATGCTGGCTCTGCGGGACCTGATGCGCACCGTGCCCTGCCCGGTGACCACCCTGGCGCTCGGCGTGGCGGCCAGCGCCGGGCAGTTCCTCCTCTCCGCCGGGCAGCCCGGGCGCCGGCATGCCCTGCCGCACGCCAAGATCCTCATGCACCAGGGATCCTCGGGGATCGGGGGCTCCACGGTGGACGTCGAGCTGCAGGCGAAGGATCTGCGCAGCACCCGGGACACCGTGCTGGGGCTCATCGCCGCAGACACCGGCCAGCCTCCGGAGAGAGTGTTCGAGGACTCCCTGCGGGACACCTGGTTCACCGCCGCCGAGGCGGTGGACTACGGCTTCGTCGATGCCGTCGCGGACTTCTCCGCGATCATCCCGCGCGCACGACGCCGCCCGGTGGGGCTCACCTCCCAGGTGGAGCGCAGCGCGCCGGGGGCCGACGGGGAGGGATCATGAGCGCCTACACCATTCCGCATGTGATCAGCCGGGACGGCCGAAGCGAACGGGTCATGGACGTCTACTCCCAGCTGCTCGCCGAGCGCATCATCTACTTGGGTACCGGCATCGACTCCGGGGTCGCCAATGCGATCATCGCGCAGCTGCTGCATCTGGAGTCCGCGGACCCCCAGGTGCCGGTGAACCTGTACATCAACTGCGAGGGCGGCGACCCCTCGGCCACCTTGGCCATCTACGACACGATGCAGTACATCCGCGCGCCGGTGGCCACCACCTGCGTGGGGCAGGCCTTCGCCGCCGGCGCGGTGCTGCTGGCCGGGGGAGAGCCCGGGATGCGCTCCATGCTGCCGCACACCCGGATCGTGCTCCACCAGCCGGCGATCGGTGCCGGCCGCGGCGCCATCCCGGACCTCATCCTGCACGCCGACGAGCTGGTCCGGGTGCGGGGCGAGATCGAGCAGGTCATGGCTCGTCACACCGGTCGCAGCCCGGACCAGCTGCGCCGGGACACGGACCGCGACCGGGTGTTCGCCGCCGCCGAGGCCCTGGACTACGGGCTCGTGGACGAGGTGCTGAGCACCCGCCCCACGACGGCGGTGAGCCCGGCCGCGGGGTGATCCCTCCATCGAGGCGTCACATTCCCGTCGATCATCCCGAGCCTGACGCGTGCGGAGATGCACGGGAAAGTGACTCGTGGATCGCGCAGCAGCAGGGCCTGTGTCGATCGCGGCGGCTCCGTGATCAGCAGATGTGCTGAGGGGCGTCCCCCGTGATGCGCCAGGTGATGTTCTCCCCGCAGGGCGACTCGCGGACGGAGGTGCCGTCGACCTCCAGGGTGATGCTCACATCACGCGTGAGGGGGAACTCGCTGCGCGAGGCGATGCGGACCTCCCCGCCGCCGTCGACGGTGCCGGAGGCCAGGGTGACGTTGTAGCAGTTCTCGATCAGCACGGCGTTGCCGCCGGTGCCGCTGAGCTCGACCTCCCCGACGTGCAGCCCGCCGGACTGGGAGACGCAGAAGATGCCGCGTCCGCCGCCGTGGGCGACCACCTTGTCCACGACGACGTTGGTGTCATATCCGCCGTCGGCCGCGCGTCCTGCGGTGTTGGCCACGCGGAAGGTGGCGTAGCCCGTGCCGGTGGCCACATTGTGGCCGTCCACCAGCCCGATGCGTGCGTTGCGCGTGTTGTTCAGCAGCAGCCCCGCGTAGCCGACGTCCCGGGCGATCACCGCCCCGATGTCGAGGCCGTTGACGTTCCACGTCTCCACCCCGTGGTTGTCGGTGCCGGAGACGTGGATGCGGTCCATGACCACGGAGATGCTGTCTGGGCTCTCGCGGTCGAAGCGGACGCCCAGGCCGCCGGTGAGGTCCAGGGTGATCTGGCCCAGGTGCAGCCCACGCACCGCGCCGAAGTGGAGTCCGAACCAGGGGCTCCCGGTCATGGTCAGATGCGGGATGGCGACATCCGTCGCGCCGAAGGCTTCGATGGCGCCGCGACCGGTGGTGTTGCCGACGTCCATGATGCCGCAGACCTCGAAGGAGGTGTGGCTGGGCAGGTCGATGGTGTGGTGGCCGATCCAGCCGCTGGCCATCACCGAGACGCTCTCCTGGGACGTGCGTCCTGGCGTCAGGCTGCCGACCGCCTCCCAGGTGGCGACGATGTAGCTCTCACCCTGATAGACCGTCTGTCCGCGATAGCTGGTGGTGAAGCCCTGCTGCTGGCTGCCGGTCACGACGGCGTCTCCGCCGCCGCAGTCCTGCTGCGCCATGGCGGGTGCGCCGCCGGTGAGAGTGGCTGTCAGCAGGGCGAGCACGGCGAGAGCGGCGCCGAATGCTCTCCTCAGGAACCTGGGTCGACGTCGGACGTCGGGGAAGGCGGGTGGCGTCGGGGGAGCCGTCGGTGGATGGTTCATCGCGGGAAGAGTCGTCATGTCGGCCTCTCGTGGGGATCAGAACTGTCATGCAACGTTGCAAAGTCAGCCCGGAGGGCGAACGACGACGATGAGGTCGAAAGTCTCCCGGCGACTGAATATGTCGCAGATCACATGACGTGCGGCACAGTAGCAGGCGTCATGCGGGAGTAAAAGGTTTCAATGACCGGTGGGTCGATCGCGGCGGCTCAGGCGACGGCGCTGAGGCTGACCACGGTGGAGGCACTGACGTCGCGTGGGGGCGGGCCGGTGTGCGTCCGCAGGTCGGAGACGGGGGCGAAGCCGATGAAGGAGAGCGTGTCGCGGCGCAGCTCGTCGGCGACTTCGAGGGTGAGATCCACCAGTCCGATTCCGAGTGCCCCGGCGATGGCGGCGATCATCTCCGAGGAGGGTTCCTTGCGGCCCCGCTCGATCTCGGAGAGGTACTGCGGGGACAGTCCGGCCTCCGCGGCCAGGTCATGCAGGGTTCGTCCCTGGTGCTTTCGCAGCCGACGGAGGCGGGCACCGAGCACTTCGCGCCACAGCGGCTCCTGCTGCGCAAGGGCTCCCGGCGAGGCGCGTCGCCACGTCGTACGGTCCCCCTGCTGCTGGCTCATGGCCCCACAGTAGACCGGGCGCTGTGTGGCTCTCCAGGGTTTCTGCCCTGAGCAGATGCTCGAGAGTAGGCTGGACCGGTGAGCATTCTCAGCATTCTTCTGCTCCTGGGCGGCTTCGTGCTGCTCGTCGCCGGCGGCGAGGCGCTGGTGCGCGGCGCGGGGTCGCTGGGCCGCACAGCCGGACTGTCCTCGCTGATCGTGGGGCTGACCGTGGTCTCCTTCGCCACCTCCAGCCCCGAACTGGCGGTCTCCACCGGTGCGGCGCTGACAGGATCCCCCGGTCTGGCCATCGGCAATGTGGTGGGCAGCAACATCGCCAACATCCTCTTCGTGCTGGGGCTCACGGCGGTCTTCGGCGCCTTGACCGTGCGCCTGCAGCTCATCCGCGCGGACATCCCGGTGATGATCGTCTTCTCGGTGCTGCTGGTGGTGCTGGCCCTCGACGGCGGCATCGCCACCTGGGAAGGGGTCCTCCTGCTGGTGCTCCTGGGCGTCTACCTGGTGGCGCTGGTCATCTATGCCCGACGTCAGCGGTCGAAGGGCCGGGTTCCTGCGCTCGGCGTCGAGGAGGAGTGGAGCGAGGAGCCGGGCCCACTCATGAAGGCTCTGCGGGCCACCACGCTGCGCTCGGTCCTCACCGACCTGGTCCTGGTCGCCGTCGGCGTGGCTCTGCTCGTGGTCGGTGCGCAGATGCTCGTCTCGGGGGCCACCGACATCGCCGAGGCCTTCGGAGTCTCTGACCTCGTTATCGGTCTGACGGTGGTGGCCATCGGCACCTCGCTGCCTGAGCTGGCCACCAGCATCATCGCTGCCTTGCGCGGGGAGCGGGAGATGGCCGTGGGCAACCTGGTGGGCTCCAACATCTTCAACATCGGGGCCGTGGTCGGAGTGACCGCCCTCGTCGCACCCTCGGGCATCGACGTCGAGGCCGCGGCGATCCACTTCGACATGCCCGTCATGCTCGCCACTGCGCTGGTGCTGCTGCCGCTGGCCTTCACCGGCCAGGCGATCTCTCGCTGGGAGGGGGCGCTGCTGGTCGCCCTCTACGCCTCGTATGTGGCCTATCTGGTGATGGCCGCCTCCCATCACGCCGTGCTGGGGCCGTTCAGCGCGGCCATGGTGTGGTTCGTCCTGCCGGTCACCGCCCTGTGGATCATCGCCCTGGTGGGCTACGAGGTCGGGCTCCGGCATGGCAGGTGCCAGGCGGGGATCGACTGATCAGCCGTCGGGGCGGGCGGGGTCACTCCGGCAGAAGCTCCAACAGCGCCGCAGCGGCCGGGGACGTGTT
The DNA here is from genome assembly GCF_039534665.1 of Nesterenkonia aethiopica. Taxonomy (NCBI): domain Bacteria; kingdom Bacillati; phylum Actinomycetota; class Actinomycetes; order Micrococcales; family Micrococcaceae; genus Nesterenkonia; species Nesterenkonia aethiopica. Next base: position 50,191 of record NZ_BAAAVT010000013.1, read on the forward strand.
GAACCCGTCCCAGGCCAGATGCTCGGTGCGCGTCGGCCCGTCCATCACGTCAAGGGTGTGCAGACCCTGGAACTCGTCGTCGAGCGCGGAGGGCAGCAGCGCGACGGCGAGCCGCTGACGCACCAGGCCGAGGATCAGGTCCGCGGTGGTGGACTCAAAGGCCACCTCGCGGGTCAGCCTGGCCTCGGCGAAGGCCAGGTCCGTCTGGGTGCGCCCGGGGGAGTCGGCGGGGAAGTCGGCGAAGCGCTCGTCGGCGAGCTCTTCGAGACGGACCCTCCGGCGGCGGGCCAGTCGATGGTCCGGGGCGACGACGGCCACGTGCCGGTCCCGCGCCAGTTCTCGGGAGCTGACCCCCGTCGGTGACTGGCCGGCCGCCAGCCCGAGGATCCCGATGTCGAGCCGGCCGTGCCGGATCTCGGTGACGATCTCGTCGCTGCGCCCCATGCGCAGGCTCACCGTCACCTCGGGATGGGCCTCGTGGAGGCGGCGGAGCAGGGCCGGCAGATCGACGGCGGTGACGGTGGGGATGATCCCGATGCGCACCGTTCCGCGGATCTCTCCGGCGGCGGAGGCCGCCTCGGCCGCGGCCCGCTCGGCGGCCTCCACGGCTTGGCGTGCCGCCGGCAGGAAGGCCTCTCCGGAGGCGGTCAGCTCGACGCGTCGGCTGCTGCGGGCGAAGAGCCGCACGCCGAGCTCCTTCTCGAGGGCGGCGATCTGGTGGCTGAGGGCGGACTGCACTACGAAGCATGCCCGCGCTGCCCGCGTGAAGCTGCGGTGCTCGGCGACGGCGAGCACGTAGCGGATCTGCTGCAGGTCCATCCATCTATCGTGCATCACGATGGTTGCGATGACAAAGATGTGTTGGACTCATCGATGAGTGCTGGCGGAGGCTGGTGCCATGAACGCCGTCCTGCGCACCACTGTGCTGACCGCCCTGGCCCCCATCGCCTGGGGCACGACCTTTCTGGTGACCACTGAGCTGCTTCCTCCGGACCGGCCGCTCACCGCGTCTCTGCTGCGTGCGCTGCCTGCCGGGCTGCTGGCGCTGCTGATCGCGCAGTGTCTGCCCCACGGGCACTGGTGGTGGCGGTCCCTGGTCCTCGGCACGCTGAACATCGGCGCGTTCTTCCCGCTGCTGTTCCTGGCGGCGGAGCGGCTTCCTGGGGGAGCGGCGGCCACCCTTGGCGCAGTCCAGCCGCTGCTGGTGACCCTGCTGGTGGTCGTCGTGCTCTCCGAACGGCTGTGCCGCTGGCGGCTGTTGTGGGGCGGGCTGGGGGTGGTCGGTGTGGGCATGGTGGTCCTCGGCCCGGCGGCGGCGCTGGACGGGCTGGGCGTGGTCGCCGGCCTGGCCGGGGCCGTCTGCATGGCCTTCGGAGTGGTCCTCACCAAGCGCTGGGGCCGACCCGACGGAGTGGGACCCGTGGGCTATGCAGGTTGGCAGCTCGCCGCCGGCGGCGTCGTCCTGCTGCTCCCCGCAATCCTGGTCGAGGGGCCGCCCACCGGTCTCGACGCCGGTGCGGTGCTCGGCCACCTGTGGCTGGGGCTGGTCGGCGGGCTGGTGGCCTACGGCCTGTGGTTCGACGGACTGCGGCGGCTGCCCGTCACCGCCACGGCACTGTTGGGGCTGCTCTCGCCCCTCACTGCCGCCCTGATGGGTGTGGTGGTGCTGGGCCAGGTGTTCACCTGGACCCAGCTGGGAGGGTACGGCCTGGCGTTGGCGGCCCTGGTCGCCGGTCAGCTGGAGCCGCGACGCCGCGGTCCGTCCCTCACGTCGCCTCCCGCTGAGAGCGGACGTGGATGCCTTGCCGGCGGGCGGCGCAGTATCCTGTGGGAGGCCCATCGGCCACCTGGTCCGGCGACTCTCCCCTGAACTGTCACGAAGCGAGGCGTTCCACTCCATGGCACTGTCCGGTCTGCGCACGGTACTGGCGGCTTCCTCCTCCTATGGGCGGGTCTCCGCCGCGGCCTCGCACCCGGCGGCCGAACGCACCGACGAGCTGCAGATCGCCGCCACCACCGGTCTGCGGCCGGCTCTGGTCGCGGAGATCGCCGCCCGACTGCGCGGCGCGGAGGACACCGGGGTGCTGCTGGCGGTGACCGCCACGGATCGAGAGGCCGACGACCTGGCCACCTCGCTGCGCAGCTACGCCCCGGGGATCGAGGTCGCCCACTTCCCGTCCTGGGAGACCCTGCCCCACGAACGGCTGTCCCCACGCTCGGACACCGTCGGCCGACGGCTCGCCGTGCTCCGGCGGCTCGCCCACCCGCAGCAGGCCGGTCGGCTCGACGTCGTCGTGGCGCCGGTGCGCGCCGTCGTCCAGCCGCTGGTGGACGGCCTCGGCGATCTGGCCCCGGTGCGGCTGGAGGTCGGACAGGAGCATGACTTCGACGACGTCGTCGCCGGCCTGGCCGACGCCGCCTACACCCGGGTGGACATGGTCACCCGTCGCGGCGAGTTCGCGGTGCGCGGTGGAATCCTCGACGTCTTCCCGCCGACCGAGCCCCATCCCGTGCGCGTGGAGTTCTTCGGCGACGAGATCGACCAGATGCGCCGGTTCTCCGTGGCCGATCAGCGCTCGCTGGAGGAGGACGAGCATCCCACCGCCGTGGACGCCGCCCCCTGCCGGGAGCTGCTGATCACCGAGGACGTCAGGGCCCGGGCCAAGGAGCTGCTGCCGCAGATGCCCCACGCCCAGGACCTGCTGACCAAGATCGCCGACGGGCTGGCGCCCGAAGGCATGGAGTCCCTGGCCCCGGTGCTCGTGGACCGTATGGTCCCCCTGGTCAGCCAGCTGCCGACCGGATCACTGACCGTAGTGGTGGAGCCGGAGCGCACCCGCGGCCGCGCCCAGGACCTGGCCGCCACCAATGAGGAGTTCCTCGCCGCGGCCTGGGCCGCAGCCCCCGACGGCGGCGCCGCGCCGCTGGACATCACCGCCGCCGAGCAGGAGGGCCTGGCCGCCGGCTCCTTCGCCACGTTGGGCGAGACCCGGGAGGCCTCCCTGCAGCACGGCGCCGGATGGTGGTCGATCACCTCCTTGGGGCTGGACGAGGAGCTCGAGCAGGACGCCGACATCGTCTCCCTCGACTCCCGTGAGCCCATCGGGTATCGCGGCAGCGTGGAGGATGTCATGCAGTTCCTGGCCGAGCGGGCCCGGGACCATTGGTCCGTGGTGGTCACCACCGCCGGGCACGGCTCGGCCCAGCGGGTGGCCGAGCTGCTGGCCGAGCATGAGGTCCCCGCCGAGCTGGTGGAGAGCCTCGAGGAGGCCCCCTCCCCGGGGAGGATCACCGTCACCACTGCGGAGGTCTCGCAGGGCTTCGCCGTGGACCCGCTGCAGCTGGCGCTGCTGACCGAGTCCGAGATGCTGGGACGTTCCATGCGTTCGGGATCCACCGGTTCGCGGCGCATGCCGGCCCGCCGTCGTCGTCACGCGGTGGACCCGCTGGCCCTGAAGCAGGGCGACTACGTGGTCCACGAGCAGCACGGCATCGGCCAGTTCGTGGAGCTGGTCCAGCGGCGTGTGGGCTCTCCGCAGGCGGTGAAGGCCGGCACCGCCGGGATCCGCGAGTACCTGGTCCTGGAGTACGCCCCCTCCAAGCGTGGAGGCCCCAAGGACCGCCTCATGGTGCCCACCGACCAGCTGGACCAGGTGTCGCAGTATGTGGGAGGGGACGCCCCGAGCCTGTCCAAGATGGGCGGCAGCGACTGGGCTCAGACCAAGAAGAAGGCCAAGCGCGCCGTCAAGGAGATCGCCGGCGAGCTCATCCGACTCTATGCTGCGCGCATGGCCTCCCGGGGCCACGCCTTCGGCCCGGACACCCCCTGGCAGGGGGAGCTGGAGGACGCCTTCCCGCACCCGGAGACCCCCGACCAGCTGACCACCATGGAGGAGGTCAAGCGGGACATGGAGCGAGAGGTGCCCATGGACCGGCTGATCTCCGGCGACGTCGGCTACGGCAAGACCGAGATCGCGGTCCGGGCGGCGTTCAAGGCCGTCCAGGACGGCAAGCAGGTGGCCGTGCTGGTCCCCACCACGCTGCTGAGCTCCCAGCACCAGGAGACCTTCACCGAACGGTTCGCCGGCTTCCCCGTCACGGTGAAGGCGCTCTCTCGCTTCCAGACGGCCAAGGAGTCCCGGGAGATCATCGCCGGGATCGCCGCAGGCGACGTCGACGTCGTCATCGGCACCCATCGTCTGCTCTCCAAGGAGGTCCAGTTCAAGGACCTGGGGCTGGTCATCATCGACGAGGAGCAGCGCTTCGGCGTCGAGCACAAGGAGGCGCTGAAGAAGCTGCGCACCAATGTGGACGTGCTGGCGATGTCCGCGACCCCGATCCCCCGCACCCTGGAGATGTCCATGGCCGGGATCCGGGAGACCTCCACCCTGGCCACCCCGCCGGAGGAGCGGCACCCGGTGCTCACCTATGTGGGGCCGTTCACGGACAAGCAGGTCTCGGCGGCCGTCCGCCGTGAGCTCATGCGCGAAGGGCAGGTGTTCTTCGTGCACAACCGGGTCTCCTCCATCGAGGCGACTGCGGCGAAGGTGCGCGAGCTGGTGCCGGAGGCTCGCGTGGAAGTGGCCCACGGCCAGATGAGCGAGTCCCGCCTGGAGCAGATCATCCAGGACTTCTGGGAGAAGCGCTTCGACGTGCTGGTCTCCACCACGATCATCGAGACCGGCCTGGACATCTCCAACGCGAACACGCTCATCGTGGACCGCGCCTCCACCTACGGGCTCTCCCAGCTGCACCAGCTGCGCGGCCGGGTGGGCCGCTCCCGGGAGCGCGCCTATGCCTACTTCCTCTACCCTGCGGAGAAGCCGCTGGGAGAGGTCGCCCTGGAGCGGTTGAAGGCCGTGGCGGCGAACAACGAGCTCGGCGCCGGGCTGCAGCTGGCTATGAAGGACCTGGAGATCCGCGGGGCCGGGAACCTGCTCGGCGGCGAGCAGTCCGGACACATCGCCGGGGTCGGCTTCGACCTGTACCTGCGCCTGGTGGGGGAGGCGGTGGCCGACTACCGCGGCGACGCCGAAGAGAAGATCACCGAGGTCAAGATCGAGCTGCCCATCAGCGCCCACCTCCCGGAGGAGTACGTCCCGGGGGAGCGGCTGCGGCTGGAGGGCTACCGGAAGATGGCGGCCGCGGACACCGAGGAGAAGATCACCGAGGTGGTCACCGAATGGCAGGACCGCTACGGGGAGCTGCCCCAGGCGGTGCAGAACCTGGTGGAGGTGGCCCGCCTGCGGAACCGCGCCCGGGCCGCCGGGATCTCCGACATCGGGGTGCAGGGGAAGTTCATCCGCTTCGCTCCGGTGGAGGAGCTGCCCGAGTCTCGTCAGATGCGCCTGGAACGCCTGTACCCGGGGTCTCAGATCAAGTCGTCGCTCTCAGCGGTGCTCCTCCCGCGGCCCACCACCGCCCGGGTGGGTGGCCAGGACCTCACGGACGAGGCGCTGCTGGGCTGGCTGGAGCAGGTGTTCGAGGCGATCTTCGCGCCGGCAGTCCGGTCAGGTACGGCGACAGCGGCGTCCGGTTGACCAGCACCCCCAGGGCCCAGCACAGGGCCAGCGCCAGCGCTGTGCGGGTGAGGGGCTCCTCGATGCCGAGCCAGCGCAGCGCCAGGTAGAGGACGAGTGCGTGCGCGAAGACCACCAGGGTTCCGGTGCGCACCAGCTCGGAGAGCACGGTCACCGCAGGGGGGAGGCGGCGCAGCACTGCGTCCACCCGCGTGGAGAAGATCAGCACCATCCCGCAGCAGATCAGGATTGCCAGCATCGGCGAGAGCAGGTAGGTGCCGAAGCCGGACCATTTCATGTTCATGGTCTCCGCGCCCAGCACGACGCCGCCGAACCCGACGATCAGGCAGAGCACCCCTACCGGCACGGCGCGGGGGATTCTCCAGAAATGGCGGCGGAACCAGTAGCCGGCCAGCATGTAGGTGGTGCACGCCGGCACCAGTCCGATGCCCAGCAGGGTATAGGCCATCCGGGACTCCGGGATCTCCGCCAGGGTGAGGCCCACCAGCGCGACGACGACGCCCACCCACCAGGGCAGGGCCACCAGGATGCGCAGCAGCAGGGCGGCGAAGAACATCACGGAGATGAACCAGAACGCCAGGAACGGCATGTCAGTGGAAGCGCCGCCGGCCAGCGCCCCGGAGATCACGTACTCCCCGAACGGCCACGGCGTGTGCTCCATGGCCCACACCGCACCGAGCAGGATCAGGAACCAGGTGAGGTACGGGGTGGCCAGCGTCCGCCAGCGCACGGCGACCTCACCGGAGAAGGTCCGGGAGGTGGAGAAGAAGAACCCGGCGAGGAAGAAGAACAGCGGCATGCGCCAGATCTGCAGATATTCCTCGCCGGGCATGCCCGGATAGGCGTGTCCGATGACGACGGCGGCCACGGAGATGACCCGCAGCAGATCCACTCCGATGTTGCGTCCGGAGGCGCGATCGGAGCGGGCGGGTGCCGTGGGGTGTGCCGTCAGGGTCTCAGCGGTCTCTCAGCGCGGGACAGGGCGGTCAGTGGGCCTTCGGCTCGCGCGTCGAAGCCTGGGACTCGGCGGCACGGGAGGCCATGGCGTCCAGGGGCTCTCCGTGCTCACCGTGCAGGTCCTGGTGCTCCAGCGAGTCCGACCGTCCGATGACCTCCTTGGCCACGAAGAAGGCCAGGGTCCACAGGGCCATGAAGGACAGCCCCGGGATCCAGGCGTTCTCCAGGCTCCAGAAGCCGATGGCCACCACTGAGCCGACCAGGAGGCCGAACACGAAGAGGAAGGCGATGAGATTGCCGACGAGGTTGCCCTGGCCGGAGTAGGCCTTGACCTTGCCGTTGCTGATCATGTGGTGGTTCCCCCTGAGGAAGTCTTCATGGCCCCGCTGGGCGGCCAGTGGTCGATGTCCGTTGCTCAGTAGCTGGCGTCGGCGCCGGCTGCGGACGTCGTGTCGTCTGCTCCCACGATATCAAGAGAGGAGCTCGCGCCGATGCGTGTTGCCCCCGCTGAGACCATCGCGACGGCGTCCTCGTAGGTGCGCACACCGCCGGAGGCTTTGATGCCCAGCCGGCCTCCCACGAGCCGGTGCATCAGGGCGATGTCCTCCGCCGTGGCCCCGCCGCCGGCGAAGCCCGTGGACGTCTTCACGAAGTCCGCGCCCGCGGCCTCAGCAGCCCGGCACACGAGCTCCTTGGCGGACTCGCTGAGCAGGGCGGTCTCGAGGATGACCTTCAGGGTGGCGCCCCCGGCGTGCGCCGCCTCGGCGATCGCCCGGATCTGGGACTCGACTGCTTCGGCGTCACCGGCGTTCGCCGCGGCCATGTCGACCACCATGTCGATCTCTTCGGCGCCGGAGACCGTCGCCTCCTGGGTCTCGGCGACCTTCGCCGCCGTCGTCGTGGCGCCGAGCGGGAAGCCGACCACGGTGCAGGTCCTCACCGGGCTGTCGTCCAGCAGCTCCACGACCAGCGGCACCCAGCGCGGGTTGACGCACACCGACGCGAAGCCGTGCTCGCGGGCCTCGGCGGCCACACGGCGCACCGTGGACTCGTCGGTCTCCGGCTTCAGCACGGTGTGGTCGATCAGGCCGGCCATGTCGCGGGGGGCGGGGACAGGGGCGCCGTCGGGCGTGGTGCTCATGGGTCTCTCCTGCGCGGATGTCGCTGAGGTCGTGTCTCGGCGGGTCGGCCGAGGGATGGTGGATGCCGTCTGCGGCGGTCAGCCGAGAAGCCGCTCCATGCTCTCACGGAGCTCGCCCAGCCGCGCGGCGGCACGCTGCCGGGCCTCCGCGATGGCCTCGGTGGAGGAGTCGACGCCGGGAGTGTCGGCCACGGCCTCCAGATAGCACTTGACCTTGGGCTCGGTCCCGGAGGGCCGCACGATCACGCGATCGCCCTGCGCGGTCAGGTAGATCAGGGCGTCGGTCACGGTGGCCTCGTCGAGGACACCGCCGGGCAGCGGGTCCCGGGTCAGGTCCAGGGCCTCGACGACGGCGGCCCCGGCGATCTCGGCCGGCGGCTCCGGCCGCAGCCCCGCAGTGACCTCGCCCAGCTGGCTGAGGTCGTCCACCCGGATGGTCACCTGGTCGGTGACGAACACCCCGGCCTCGGCGGCGATCTCGTCCAGGGCGTCGACGGCCGAGCTGCCGCGGGCCTTGAGATCGGCGACCAGCTCCGCGAAGATCAGCGCCGCCGAGACGCCGTCCTTGTCCTTGACGTGCGTCGGATCGACGTTGAAGCCGATGGCCTCTTCGTATCCGAAGCTCATGTGCTCCACCCGGGCCAGCCACTTGAATCCGGTCAGGGTGGCCGAATGGCCGACGCCGCGGACCTCGCAGAGCCGCTCCAGCAGCCGGGAGGAGACGATCGAGTTGGCCATCACCGGCGCCGCGCCGTCCGCGGCGCCCCGCAGCGGACCCCGGCGCAGCAGATGGGCGCCGAACAGCGCCCCCATCTCGTCGCCGGAGAGCTGCCGCCACCGGCCCGTGGCGGGGTCGACGACGGCGGCGGAGAGCCGGTCGGCGTCGGGGTCGTTGGCGAGCACCAGGTCGGCGTCGTGCTCGGCGGCGGCCTGCAGGGCCAGGTCCAGGGCGCCGGGCTCCTCCGGATTGGGGAAGTCCGCGGTGGGGAAGTCGGGGTCGGGGTCGAACTGCTCGGCCACCGGGACCACGCGGGCGAAGCCGCCCTTGCCGAGCAGCTCGGTGACCATCTCTCCGCCCACGCCGTGCATGGCGGTGTAGACGACTGTCAGGTCCCGGTGCGGGAACTCCGCCGGATCCAGGAGCTCCAGAGCCTCCTCCCGGTAGGCGGCGCGGGCGTCGTCGTCGATGGGCAGCGTGCCCTCGGGCATCTGCGGGGCCGCCGCCGGCCGGACCTCCAGGTCGCCGGCGAACTCCTCGGCCACCACGGCGGCGATGGTCGCCGCGATCTGCGTGTCCACCGGGGCGGTGATCTGCGCTCCGGCACCGCGGCCGTGAGGCTCCAGCAGGCGGGACAGCACGCCGCCCAGATAGACCTTGTAGCCGTTGTCCCGGGGAGGGTTGTGGCTGGCGGTCACCATCACACCCACCGAGGCGTCCCGGACCAACACCTGACGAGCCAGCAGGGGAGTGGGGCCCGGTCGGTCGAAGGCGTGGACCTCCCAGCCGGCCGCCGCGAAGATCTGGGCGGTCTCTGCGGCGAACTCGTCGGACTGGTGACGGGCGTCGTAGCCGATCACGATCCGCCGCGCGCCGGCGGCGTCGCCGTCCGCCTCGGCCAGCTTCTCCTCGGCGTGCCGCAGCAGCCCCGCGGCGGTCTGCCGGACCACCAGCCGGTTCATGCGCAGCGGGCCCGGGCCGAGTTCGGCGCGCAGCCCGGCGGTGCCGAACGCCAGCCGACCGGCGAAGAGTCGGGCCAGCTGGTCGGCCGCCTCGGCGTCGGAGCCCTCGGCCCGGGTCAGCAGGGAGCTGAGCTCTCCGCGGGTGGCGGGATCCGGATCCAGCTGGATCCAGCGGCGGACGGTGCTGCGCAGCTCGTCCTTGACAGTGACGTTCGTGGTCTCCGGCACTCGTCTCAGCTCCTCGGTCGTGGGCTCACCCTGGTGTCCAGCGGTGGGTCCAGCTTATCCGGGCGCGGCGGCGAGCACGACGGGAGATCCAGCCCTCCTCAGGCCTCCAGGGATCCGGCGATGATCTTCGCCAGCAGCGAGGCGATGCGCGGGGCGGCTTCGCGTCCGGCGTCGAGGACCTCCTGGTGACTCAGCGGCTCGTCGGAGATGCCGGCGGCCAGGTTGGTGACCAGGGAGATCCCGAAGACCTCCATGCCGGCGGCCCGTGCCGCGATCGCTTCCAGCGCGGTGGACATGCCCACCAGGTCGGCGCCGATGATCCGGGCGTGCTGGACCTCGGCGGGGGTCTCGTAGTGCGGGCCCGGGAACTGCGCGTAGACGCCCTCGGGCAGCGCAGGGTCGATCTGCCGGGCGATCTGCCGGATCCGTGGGGAGTACAGGTCCGTCATGTCCACGAAGTGCGCCCCGCGCAGCGGGGAGGTCGCCGTGAGGTTGATGTGGTCCTTGATGAGCACGGGAGTCCCGGGCGCCCAGTCCGGGTCGAGTCCGCCGCAGCCGTTGGTCAGCACCATGGTCCGCGCCCCGGCCGCTGCCGCGGTGCGCACTCCGTGGGCCACAGCGTCCACGCCGCGCCCTTCGTAGTAGTGGGTGCGGGCGCCCACCACCAGGATCGTGGCGCCGGCGGGCGTGCGGAAGACCTTCAGGGTGCCGGTGTGGCCGGAGACCCCGGAGAGGTGGAAGCCGGGGACGTCGTCGGCGCTGATCTCGGCGATCTGCTCGCCGAGCTGCCCGGCGGCCTCGCCCCAGCCGGAGCCCAGGGTGCAGGCGAGGTCGAAGGCGTCGACGCCGGCGCGTTCGAGCAGGACAGACGCCGCCTGTTCGGCGAGCTTGTTCGCCGGGGCGGTCGGGTCGTTGGTGGGGGTCAGGTCGGGCTCATGGGCCACGTGCTGCATGTTCTCGCTCATCGACACCAATCTACCTGGGCGGTCCCGCGGCCAGCTATGAAAACCCCCGACGAGTCGGCACAATGGTCCCCGTGACTTCACCTGACTTCCGCACGCACTTCGCCCCTGACCGTGTTGCGATCCTGGGCGGCGGCCCGGGCGGATATGAGGCCGCGCTCGTCGCCGCCGACGCCGGGGCCCAGGTCACCGTGGTGGAGGACAAGGGGCTCGGCGGCTCGGCGGTCCTCACCGATGTGGTGCCGTCCAAGACGCTGATCGCCACGGCGGACGCGATGCGTCGGGTCAACGCCTCCACCGCCTTCGGCGTCCGCTTCGGAGACCACAGCAGCGACGCCTATGAGACCGAGGCCTGGGCCGACATCTCCAAGGTCAACGAACGTCTGCTCAAGCTCGCCCATGACCAGTCCCGGGACATCCAGGCCTCCCTGGAGGCCATCGGGGTCACGATCATCAGGGGCCGCGGTCGACTGGTGCCGCCGCATCACCTCGAGGTCACCACTGCCGGCGGGGAGACGCAGCTGGTGGAGGCCGACGCCGTCCTGGTCGCCACCGGGGCGCACCCGCGGGAGCTGCCCAGTGCGCAGCCCGACGGCGAGCGGATCCTCAACTGGACCCAGGCCTACAACCTCACCGAGGTGCCCGAGCACATGATCGTGGTCGGCTCGGGCGTCACCGGTGCCGAGTTCGCCTCCGCCTACCGGCGCCTCGGGGCCGGGGTCACCCTGGTCTCCTCGCGTGACCGCGTGCTCCCCGGAGAGGACGCCGACGCCGCCCGCGTGCTGGAGAACTCCTTCGCTCGGGTCGGCGTGCAGGTCGCCTCCCAGTCCCGTGCCGAGGCGGTGGAGCGCACCGCCGAGGGAGTGCGTGTCACCCTGACCGACGGCAGCGTGCTCGAGGGTTCCCACTGCCTGATGGCCGTGGGCGGGATCCCCAACACCGAGGACATCGGGCTGGCCGAATGCGGCGTGGAGACCGCCGAGTCCGGGCACATCCTGGTGGACAGCGTCTCCCGCACCACCGCGAACAACGTCTATGCCGCGGGCGACTGCACCGGGGTCATGCCGCTGGCCTCCGTGGCCGCCATGCAGGGCCGGGTGGCGATCTCCCACATGCAGGGCGACGCCGTGAAGCCCCTGAAGCTGCACCAGGTGGCCTCCAACGTGTTCACCTCTCCGGAGATCGCCACTGTGGGGGTGACCCAGGAGCAGGTGGACTCCGGGAAGTATCAGGCCGACGTCGTGAAGCTGGACCTGGCCACCAACCCGCGGGCCAAGATGACCAACGTCAAGGACGGCTTCGTCAAGATCTTCTCCCGCAAGGGTTCGGGCACGGTGATCGGCGCCGTCGTGGTCGCCCCGCGCGCCTCCGAGCTGATCTTCCCGCTGGCTCTGGCGGTCACGCAGAAGATCCACGTCGACGACGTCGCCGCCACCTTCACCGTGTACCCGTCGCTGTCGGGCTCCCTGGCGGAGGCGGCCCGCCGCCTGCACGTGCACCTGTAGCACCCGGCCCGACGGGTCCGCTGCCCGCGCCTCGCCTGATCAGCGCGCGATAGCATGCGGATATGACCTCACGCACACCCACCGCCGTCGACGCCCACGCCGAGGAGCACTTCGAGCGGCTGCTCGCGCTCAGCCCAGAACAGGCCACGATCCTGGGTCGACGCGGCGTCGAGACCGAGTACTCCGACCTGTCCCCGGCGGGACGGGAGGAGGTCGTCGCGGAGCACCGTCGGGCACTGGCCGGGCTGGACGGGCTCATCCCGGAAGACCACACCGACGCGGTGACGCTGCACGCGATGCGTGAACGGCTGGGCCTGGAGGTCGCCCTGCACGAGACCGGTCGCACTGAGCTGAACAACCTCGCCTCCGCGCCTCAGGACGTGCGCATGGTCCTGGAGCTGATGCCCCAGGACACCGCAGAGGACTTCGCCCAGATCGCCGGGCGGCTGCGCAACCTGCCCGGTGCGCTGGACGGGTACTGGGAGTCGCTGCGCCACTCGCGCAGCCTCGGTCAGGTCCCGGCCCGTCGACAGGTCGTCGCCGTGGCCGAGCAGTGCCGGGACTATGCGCGGTCCGAGGGCGCTCTGAGCACCTTCGTCGACGCCGCTCGGAGAGCCGGAGTCCAGGAGAGCACGGTCGACGAGGTCGCCGAGGGCGTCGCCGCGGCCGCCGCAGGCTACCAGCGGCTCGCGGGCCGGCTCTCCGACGATCTGCTGCCCGATGCTCCCGAGGAGGACGCGGTGGGCCCGGACCACTACCGGCTGGCCTCCCAGGTGTTCACCGGGACCGTGCTGGACCTCGAGGAGACCTACCGGTGGGGGCTCGAGGAGCTGGCCAGGATCGTCGAGGCTCAGCAGCAGGTGGCGGAGAGGATCCGCCCCGGCGCCGACATCGCGGAGGCCAAACGGATCCTGGACGAGGACCCCGCCCGGCAGCTGCACGGCACCGAGGCCCTGCAGGCGTGGATGCAGCGCCTCTCCGACGACGCCGTCGCCGCGCTGAAGGACACCCACTTCGACATCCCCGCACCCATGGACGTCCTGGAGTGCCGCATCGCACCCACCCAGGACGGAGGGGTGTACTACACGGGCCCCAGCGACGACTTCACCCGGCCGGGCCGGATGTGGTGGTCGGTGCCGCCGTCGGACACCCGGTTCACCACCTGGGCCGAGACCACCACGGTCTACCATGAAGGCGTGCCCGGCCATCACCTGCAGATCGCCACCGCCACCCTGGTGAAGGACCGACTGAACTCCTGGCGGCGCCACGGCTGCTTCGTCTCCGGATACGCCGAGGGATGGGCGCTGTACGCGGAGACGCTGATGGCCGAGCTCGGGCACCTCGACGACCTCGGCGACCAGATGGGCATGCTGGACATGCAGCGTATGCGGGTCGCCCGCGTGGTGTTCGACATCGGGGTCCACTGCAGAATGCCGGCGCCTCGGGAACACGGCGGCGGAACCTGGACCCCGGAGGCAGGGCGCGCCTTCCTCCGGGAGCACCTGCCGATCTCCGAGGCTCAGCTGGACTTCGAGTTCCTCCGGTACCTCGGCTGGCCCGGACAGGCGCCCTCCTACAAGGTGGGTCAGCGCATCATCGAACAGCAGCGGGCTCGGCGTGAGACCGTCGACGGGGCCGCCTTCGACCTGCGAGCCTTCCACACTGAGGTCCTCCAGCTGGGCATGCTGGGGCTGGACACGTTGAGCTTCGCGCTCTCTCGGGACTGAGGGGCTCGCCGACGATGGCACGCAGACGCACAGCCATGGACTGGCCGACCACTCTCAGAGCCGCCGTCCCGGCGGGGGAGATCCGACTCCGCCCGCTGACGATGCGGGACGAGCACCGCTATCTGGCACTGCGGGCGGCCAACCGTGACTGGCTCGCCCCCTGGGACGCCACCACCCCCGAGCATCCTGTCACGGAGGTGACTCCGGCCGGATTCCGGGAGATGGCCCGCACCATGGCCCGCCAGGCCCGGGCCGGCAGCCACCTGCCCTGGCTGCTGTGGTTCCGCCCCGCGGAACAGGGCGACGTCGTCGCCGACTTTGAGGACGCCGCCGAGCGTCTCATCGGCCAGGTCACCGTGGGCCCCATCATCGGAGGGTCTGCGCGCAGCACCTCGATCGGCTACTGGATGGATCAGGGGCACGCCGGGCGTGGCCTGATGACCGCCGCCGTCGCGCTGGCGTGTGACCACCTGTTCATCTCCCGGGGTCTGCATCGGGTGGAGATCAGCATCCGGCCGGAGAACGCCGCGAGCCTGCGCGTGGTGGAGAAGCTCGGCTTCCGGCAGGAGGGACTGCGTGAGCGGTTCCTGCACATCGCGGGGGAGTGGCGGGACCATCACAGCTTCGCGCTGACCTCGGAGGAGATCGGTGACGGGCTGCTGAGGCGGCTGATGTGACACGCCTCGCGTCGCCGGCCGCAGATCGCCGGAACCGGGCCGCGGATCGGCTACGCTGGTGCCGTACCTCATGATCTGCGTAACCCCCGGTGTGCAGGACGCGATGGTGCCGACGAAGGGCAGGTGGACTCACGGTGACGCTGGGCATCGGTCGCCTCGACATGGCGATCATCAACGTGATCCCCAGCCTGCCCATCCACTCGTCGGTGCTGTTCGCCCTGATCGCCGGGCTCTTCCTGGCGGCGCTGATCATCCGGGCCCAGCGCCTCCCGAGCCGACCCTCGGAGACCTCCCGAAGAAGGGCAAGCATGTCTGCGACCACTCCACGCGGCGGAGCCAGCGCCGCATCGAGGACCGGAGCGCCCGCGGCCGCGGCGTCGGGCCGACTCACCATCCACTGGGGCAGGACCCTGGTGACGGTGATCGGGCTGATCGCGCTGCTGGCCGCCGTCGTCACCGGTGTCCTGGCCGCCGTCACTTCACTGACCGTCGTCACCCCGCTGCTCTGCGCCGCCGTGGTGCTGGCCAGCCTGGCCACGCTGCGCACCATGGCCGTGACGCGCCGTCGTCGTGGCCGGCGGCGGCGTCTCGACGCCGCCCTGCAGGAGGCGATGAACCCGGACGTCGACGCCGCGGGGCTGCGCCGTCCCACCGTGCCGAACACGGCGGCGGCGGTGCCGGAGCAGACCGGCCGCACGGCGCCGTTCGACGCCCTGACCTCTGATGAGCGCGGCGTGGGCGGTCCGCGGTCGCTGCAGGAGGTCGACGACGACGGCCTGCCGGTGGACCTGGCTGAGACGTTCCCCGCTGATGAGGAGCCCGCCGCACCCGCGGCAGCCGCCTCCTCGCCGGCCGAGCCGTGGGAGCCCCGGGAGCTGCCGCTTCCGAAGTACCTGGAGGCGGAGAAGGCCGAACGGCCCCTTCCGGAGCCGCTCACGCCGTCGGAGCCGAAGCCCTCCGGTGAGGTGAAGATCGGCCGGACGGCCTCGAGTCCGGCTGTCGCTCCGCCGACGCCGACCCGCCCCCAGACGGCGGTCCAGCAGTCCCTCGACCTCGACGCGGTGCTCAAGCGCCGACGCGCCTGAGCCGCGACCACTCCATGGCCGTCGACCTACCGCCGCAGGCCCCTCGGGCCGCCCCTTCGCCCAGCACGGCGCAGCTGGAGGCCAAGCAGCTGGCCTTCATGGAGTCCTATGACGCCCACTCGCCGATCTCGGTGGCCGTCCAGCACACGGGGGTCTACGCCACCTCCATCCACCTGGAGTCCCTCCAGCACCGTCCCGGCGCCGGGGTGACCGGCATCTACCGTGTGGCCACCGCCCGCCCGGTGGTGCCCCGGCACTGGCCCTCCGGGGTGTACACGGAGACCTCGGACCACGTGGACGAGCTCTATGTGGGGATGACGACCGAGTCCGTGCCGGCCGACGCCGACGGCATCGTCCACTCGCACAGTCCCTACGGCCGACTGGCGATCTGGCAGCATCCGTTGGACCCCTGCCTTCCCGGTCTGCGCCTGGCCACCGACCCGGCCTCCGTGGTGGAGCACTGGGGAGCCGGGCGACGGCTCGTCGCCTTGGAGACGATCAGCTACCGGCCGCTGCGCCGGGCGGTCATCGCCGCGGACTTCGACGACGGCACGCGCCTGTACCTGAAGGTGCTGCGGGCCGGACGGGCGCGCGACCTCGATGCCCGCCACCGTATGCTTCTTGACGCCGGCATCCCTGCGCCGCGGCCGGTCCGTGAGCCGGTGGGCGACGTCGTCGCGCTGCAGGAGGGAGCGGGGGAGTCGCTGGCGGAGCAGCTGCTCGCCGACGGCGGCGCGGCCGTCGACCCGTCCCGTTTCGTCCAGCTGCTCGATGCGATGCCGGCGGCGGTGATGACTCTGCCGGCGCGCGACGCCTGGACGGACCGCCTTCCTGCCTATGCCTCCGCGGCCGTGTCGGCGCTGCCGTACTGTGCCGATCGGATCCGCCGGCTGGAGCGGGCCATCATGGAGGGGCTGCCGCTCACTCAGCGCGGCCCTGTGGTGCCCACCCACGGTGACTTCTACGAGGCGAACGTCCTGATGCAGGAGGAGACGATCTCTTGCCTGCTGGACGTGGACTCCCTGGGGCCGGGGCACCGGGTGGACGACCTGGCCTGCTTCCTGGGGCACGTCGCGGTCCTGCCGGCGGTGGACTCGCGGTACGTCCACGCCCCGGCCGCCCTGGACCGGTTCGCCCGGGTCTTCGCCCAGGCGGTGGATCCTCAGGCGCTGCGCCTGCGGGCGGCTTCGGTGGCGCTGTCCCTGGTGGCTGGCGCCCGGGACTCGCGGCGGGATGGTTGGGAGGCGCAGGCCGAGCATCGGCTCACCTGTGCGGAGGCGCTGCTGGGCTTCGTCAGCGCCGGGCCAGCTCTTCCGCAGTGGCCAGACGATATCCGGCGCCCCGCACCGTGACGATCCGCTCGGCACCCAGCTTGGCGCGCAGGTACCGGATGTAGACGTCGACGACGTTCGAGCTGGTCTCCGAGCTGGACTCCCAGACCATGTCCAGCAGCTGGTCCCGTGAGAGGACCTGCCGCGGATGTTCCAGCAGCACCTCTGCCAGGGTGAACTCCCGGGCGGAGAGCTCCACGGCCCGGCCGTCCACGCTGGCCTGCCGGCTGGGCAGGTCCAGACGGAGTCCGGCGTGCTCCAGCTCGGTGACCTCCTCGGGGCCGCTGGGCGCCTGCGGGTCGGGCCGCAGGCGCAGCCGGACGCGGGCCACGAGCTCCTCCACCCGAAACGGCTTGGCCATGTAGTCCTGGGCACCCGAGGACAGCCCCTGGACGGTGTCCTCCACGGAGGACCGGGCGGTGAGGATGATCACCGGCACCGCGTTGCCGGTGGAGCGGACCTTCTGCAGCACCTCGAAGCCGTCCATCTGGGGCAGCCCGAGGTCCAGGATCACCAGGTCGAAGTGGGCGTTGGCCAGCGCCACGATCGCCTCCGTCCCCGTGCGGGCGATGTGCGGCTCGAAGCCGGCGGCTCGGAGTCCTTTGGCGACGAATGCGCTGATCCGTTCTTCGTCCTCGACGACGAGGATCCTGCTCATCGGGTCCCTCCTGGGTTGGTCAGACTGGTCAGGCTGGTCACGCTGGTCGGGCGGGCGGTCTCGAGCATCTCGAGACTCTGGATCGGCAGCACGATGGTGAAGGTGGATCCATGACCCGGGGAGGACATGACGTCCACCCACCCGCCGTGGCCCTGGGCGATGCTGTCCACGATGGTCAGCCCCAGCCCGGAGCCCTCCGTGCGGGAGGAGTTCGTCCCGCGGGCGAAGCGGGAGAAGATCGCCTCCTGGTCCTCTGGGCTGATCCCTGCTCCGGAGTCCTGCACCCACAGGCGCAGGGCGCCGCCGCGCAGCGCGGAGCCCACCGCGATCTCGGAACCGGGCTCGGAGAACTTCACGGCGTTGTGCGCCAGCTGCAGCCACGCCTGGGTGATGCGCTGGGCGTCGAGGGGCACGACGGCCCGGGCCGTGCCGTCCTGCCGCCACCTGCGGTCACCCAGCAGGGCCGCCTTGTCGAAGACCTGGTCGGTGAGCAGGTCCACATCGGTGGCGGCCGGGGCGAGGAAGTCCACCTGTGCGGACTTTGCCAGCGTGACCAGGTCTTCCACGAGCCGACTCATGCGGTCCAGCTCATCCAGGCTGAGGTCACGGGTGGCGACGACGTCGTCGGGGTCGTGGGCGTCCACCAGCTCGAGGTGGCCCCGCACGATGGTCAGCGGGGTGCGCAGCTCATGGCCGACGTCGTCGAGCAGCTGGCGTTGGGAGGTCACGGCGGTCTCGAGCCGGTCCAGCATCTCGTTCACGGTGACGGTGAGCTCGCCGAGGTCGTCCCGGGAGTGGACGTCGATGCGCCGCGAGATGTCGGTCTCGGTGATGGAGCGGGCGGTCTGGCGCAGCCGCCGGATCGGCTCGAGCAGGCGCCCGACCATCAGCCAGCCGACGACTCCGGTGATCGCCACCGCGCCCAGGCCGACTCCGGCGTAGGTCAGGAACGTTCGGTTCAGGGCCGTCATCCCTGCCTCGACGTCGACGGCCAGCACGAACAGGGTGTGCGAGTCGTCCTCGGCCATCTGCACCGGCACGGCCACGGCGCGGTAGGTGGAGACATCGGTGGTCACGGTCTGGATGCGCCTCTCGGTGATGGGATCCTGCGCCAGGACCCAGTCCAGGAACTGAGGGTCGTTCTCCAGCCGCACCGGCTGCTGTGCGTTGGGGGTCTGGCGTACGTTCCCCTCCCGCATCGCGACCATGGACTCGTTCTCGGCCAGCAGAGTGCGCTGCATGCCCACGTAGATGAGCCGGTCCGCGGTTCGCCACGGCTCTCCGGTCTCGGGGTCGTTGCCGTCCTCGCCGAGCTGGATGAACTCGGTGACGGTCCGGGCCAGGGAGTCGTCCATGGTCCGGTAGGTCTCGACGCGCTGGAGCAGGTAGGCGGCCGTGCCGGCCAGCACGAGGGTGAGCACGGTGAGGAACACCATGACCAGCAGCGCCCGCGTGCGGACGGTCAGCTGTCTCACGGCTTCATCCGGCGCTTGAGGCGCGTGAGCTCCCGCCGCAGCTCGGCGGCCTCCTCGGGCTTGCCCTGCCGCATGAGCGCGTCGATGCGCCCTTCCAGCGCCTCGGCGACCAGATCATGCTCGGACTGCCGGTCGCCCACGGCCATGCGCAGGATCGCCTCGGCCTCGTCCGCGCGGCCCATCTCCAGCAGGACCTTCCCGGCGAAGATCTCCGCCCCGCCGGCGGACCGATCGTCCCCGGCGGCGAGGAACAGGTCCGCGGCGTCCAGGGCGCGGGCGACGGCGGCGGCGCCGTCGCCGAGGGCCACATAGCCGCGCGCCAGGGAGTCGGTGATGTCGGCGACCTGCCAGTCGGTGCCGTGCTCCTGGGCGACGTCGAGGGCTTCCTGCAGATGCGCCACCCCGGAGGGGTCCTCGGTGCGGGTCAGCAGATGGCCCAGCGAATGCAGCGCCTGGACGAGCACCGCAGGGTCGTCCTCCTGGGAGGTCCGGGCCAGTTCGAGGGCCTTGCGGTGGTGCGACTCTGCGGCGTCGAGGCGCTCCAGAGAGGCCGCCAGGGAACCGGCGGCGAGGTGGGCCCGCGCCGACTCTTCGATCTCGTCCACCGAGCGGAAGAGGGCGGCGGCCTCCTCCCAGTGCGCCATGGCCTCCAGGGGGCGCTTCTGCTGGGTGACCGCGTGGCCGAGACCCATGAGCGCCCGCGCGCGCACGGACGCGTCCTCGGAGGATCCCGTCAGCCGCACCGAGAGGGCGTCGAGGACCTTCTCTGCCTCCTCGAACCGCTCGAGCTCGAGCAGCTGCTGGCCCAGGGCGAGGGTGAGCATCCGCGATTCGGGGAACTCACCGAGCTCTGCCTGCTGGACGGCGACCCGCCACGCCAGCACGGAGGTCTCGTCCTGGTCGGCGGCGGAGGTCAGGCTGGCCAGCAGGGCCGCCGCGGAGGCCGCACCCTTGCGCACTCCGCAGGCCGCGTAGAGCTCGGTGGAGGTCATCGCGTCGGCGATCGCCTGCTCGGGCCGGTCGTCATGGTGGTGGATGGTGGCCCGCAGCATCGCCATCGCTCCGCGGACCGCACGGTTCGCCGGCGCGGCCATGACCTCTTCGGCCACGTGCAGGGCCCGGGCGGACTCGCCGGTAAGCAGCAACGTGTGGGCCAGGAACATGCGGGCCCCGGCCAGCGCCTCGGGGCGATCCAGGCGGATGAGGATGTCGACGGCCTCCTCGACCACCGGCAAAGCGGCCTCGGGGCCCTCGTCATGCAGCACCCGGACCGCCTGGGAGGAGAGCACATCGGCCAGCTCCAGGCTGGGTCGGCCAGCGGTCGCATCCTCGTCGCGCAGCTGCTCGGCCACACGGGCCAGGATCTCGCCCTCCACGTGATCGGGTTCTCGCAGCAGCATCGGGCCCAGCTCCTCTTCGATACGGGCCTGGCGCGTGCGCCTCAGCTCCCGGAGCAGGGCGACACGCTGGGTCACGTAGGGAGTGGAGGCTTCCGTGTCGCCGCGCATCTCGTGGACGCCGGCGAGGATCCGCAGCAGCATCAGCCGGTTCTCCGGGTCCTGCCCGCCGGCGGCGGACAGGCCCGCCTGTGCGGCGGCAGCGGCGGCTGAATACCGTTCGCCGTAGGCGGCCTCGTAGGCCAGGTCCAGCCAGCCGCGCGCGGTCTCGGCGCGCGGCTCATCGGCCTGCGGTCCGTGGAGCAGGGACTGCAGACGGGTGATCAGCGGCGCCGCACCGCTGAGCTCCACCTCGACATCGGCAGGATCACGTGTCATCACCTCCAGCCTAAGCGTTCAGGGCGCGTGACGTGCACGGACGCCGTCGCGCGTGTGCGGCCACGGTGCCTCCTGCTACGCACTGCAGGCCGGCGGTCCGCCCCTAGAATGGCAGCCATGACCTCTCCGCCCGGCCGTCGCTCAGCCCTGCTTCCGGCCCTGCTTCCGGTGCTTCTTCCGGTGCTCCTCGTCGTCTCGGCCTGCTCGGGGCCGCCGCCTGCCCAGGAGCCGACGGGGGAGGCGGCCGAACGTGCGTGGACCATCGCGGTTCCGGACCACGGACTGGACCGGACGGTGGCGCACATCTATTCGCTGGCGCTGAACTCCCGGGAGACCCCTGCGGTGGTGGAGCCCCGCGACGCCGACGTCGGCGATCTCGTCCTGGCCATGGCCGAGGAGCAGGATCCCGGTTACGACATGGTCCTGGCACGGACGCTGCCGCTGGCCGAGCAGCTGCAGGCGGAGGACGACACGGCCGAGGAGGTGGAGCCGGGTCCGTCCGCGGAGGAGCTGCTGGACGTCGTCGAGTCCCAGCTGGAGGCCCAGGCGCCGGGCACCGAGCTGCTGGAGCCGGCTGCCGCCGTGCTCTCGAACGCCATGGTCATCACCACGGTCACAGCGGAGCAGCATGAGATCGACCTCAGCGCCGAGGCGGACGATCCCGCCTTCGCCACCGCCTGTGACGAACTGCGCATCGGCATTCGGCAGGACCTGCCGGATCCGGAGCCGCTGCTGGAGGAGCTCTATGACTGTGAGCCGGAGGAGGTCCTCACGGGCACCGAGGCGGAGCTGCTGCATCAGGTGATCACCGCCGAGATCGATGCGGCCATCATCACCGACTCCCATCCGGGCATCCTGGAGCACGCGCTGGTCGCCCTGCAGGACGGGGAACAGGCGTTCGGAGAGGAGCAGCATGTCCCGGTGGTCCACGCCGGGATCTCCGAGGAGATGCCTGATGTGGTGGACCAGATCGCCGCCCGGCTGGACGACGAGGCGATGGTGACCCTGCGGCAGCTCATCGACGGTGACGACGGGCTGGACCCGCAGGAGGCCGCCGAGTACTGGCTGGTGGAGGAGAACCTCATCGCCGAGCCGGAGGACTGGGGCTGAGCCTCGCGGAGTGCGCGAGGAGTCTTCAGGGTGTCATCTGCGCCGGGCCGCCCCGCGGTGAGGCAAGATGGGGGAATGCAGGAGTTCGAGGATTTCACCCAGTCGCCCAAGCTTCGGGACGTCCGCTACGACGTCCGCGGCCCGATCGCCCAGGAGGCGGCCCGGCTGGAGCGCGAGGGGCACAGGATCACCCGGCTGAACATCGGCAATCCGGCCCCGTTCGGCTTCGAGGCGCCGGACTCGATCCGGATGACCATGATCAACAACCTGGCGAACGCCCAGGGCTACTCGGACTCGCAGGGGATCTACTCGGCCCGCATCGCGGTGGCCCAGTACTACCAGTCCCGCGGCATGACCGACACCGACCCGGATGACATCTACCTGGGCAACGGGGTCTCCGAGCTGATCACCATGGTGCTGCAGGCGATGCTGGGCCCCGGGGACGAAGTGCTGATCCCCGCTCCGGACTACCCGTTGTGGACCGGTGCGACCACCCTGGCCGGGGGCCGGGCCGTGCACTACGTCTGCGACGAGCAGAACCACTGGTGGCCGGACCCGGAGGAGATCGAGTCGAAGGTCACCGACCGCACCAAGGCCCTGGTGATCATCAACCCGAACAACCCCACAGGGGCGGTGTACCCCCGCCATGTCCTGGAGGCGATGGCGGACATCGCCCGCAGGCACAACCTCATCCTGCTGGCCGATGAGATCTACGAGAACATCACTTTCGACGACGCGGAGATGGTCAACGTCTGCACGCTGGCCGACGACGTCTTCACCATCACGTTCTCCGGACTGTCGAAGACTTGGCGGGTGGCGGGCTTCCGGTCCGGATGGATCTTCGTCTCGGGGCCGACGCACCGGGCGAAGAACTATCTGGAGGGCCTGACCCTGCTGATGAACATGCGTATGTGCGCCAATGTGCCGGCCCAGCATGCGATCCAGGCGGCCCTGGGAGGTCACCAGTCCATCGAGGACCTGATCGCGCCGGGCGGGCGTCTCTACGAACAGCGCACCACGGCCCACCGGCTGCTGGCGGAGATCCCCGGGGTCACGGTGGAGCAGGCCGACGGCGCCCTGTACCTGTTCCCGCGCCTGGACCCGGAAATGTACCCGATCAGCGACGACGAGCAGTTCGTCATCGAGCTGCTGCGGCAGCAGAAGATCCTGGTCTCCCACGGACGGGCGTTCAACTGGATCGATGACAACCACTTCCGGCTCGTCACGCTCCCCAGTGTGGAGGACCTGGAGGTCGCCATCGCCGGGATCGCCGAGTTCCTGGAGGAGTATCGCACCGCCGCGGCACGCGGCTGAGAGGCCAGCCATGGGAGACCAGCCCTTCGACGCCGACCCCCGCCGGATCTTCAGGGCCGATCGGTGGGGATCCCCGCTGCGTCTCGACGAGGTCCCCACCCGGCGGCGTCTGCAGTTCTCCGGCAAGAAGGCCCGGGGCCAGAGGCTGCTCGCCGAGCGTGCGGAGGTGTTGGCCGAGGCGCAGGAGCGGCTCTGGGCGCATCAGGCGGCCGCAGGAGAGCCGACCCGCCGCGCCGTCATGGAGAGACTCGTCCACCGGGCGCCGTCTGGCGAGGCGTCCGAGCGGGATCGCCCCGCACGGCTGCTCACCTCCGAGGTGACGGCCGCCCTGGCCGAGGTGTCGCCGGGGCCTCGGGTGCTGCTGGTGCTGCAGGGGATGGATGCCTCCGGCAAGGGCGGCACCGTCAAGCATGTGGTCGGGTCGATGGATCCCCTGGGCGTCTCGGTGACCGGCTTCGGTCGGCCGACGGAGGCCGAACGGCGCGAACACTTCCTGCGCCGGATCATCCGCCGGCTCCCGGCGCCGGGCCATGTGGGAGTCCTCGATCGGTCGCATTATGAGGACGTGCTGGTCCCGGCCGTCACCGGGACGCTCGGCCCGGAGGCCCTGGCCGAACGGACCGAAGTCCTGCGACTGTTCGAGGAGGAGCTGGTCCGCCGCGGCATCGCCGTGGTGAAGGTGTTCCTGCACCTGTCTCCGCAGGAGCAGCTGGAGCGCCTGCTCTCCCGGCTGGACCGTCCGGAGAAGCACTGGAAGTACGACCCCTCCGATGCTGACGCACGGGCTGACTTCGGTCTGTTCCGCACTGTCTACTCCGGGCTGCTGCAGGCGACCGACACCGACTGGGCTCCCTGGCACGTGGTGCCGGCAGACCGGAAGTGGTACTCCCGACTGGCCGTGCAGGAGCTTCTGATCTCCACCTTGGAGGACCTGGAGCTGGGGTGGCCGCGGGCCGGATTCGACATCGAGACGGAGCGGCAGCGACTGCTGAGCAGCTGAGCTCCGGCGCGCCCCGCAGCAGGTCAGCCGGCTGCGGTTCAGCCCTGGTCGGGTTCGGCCCCCTCCAGGCTGCGCCGGACCTCCTCCAGGCGGGCGGAGGCACCGTCGAGCCACCGCTCGCAACGGTCGGCCAGAGCCTCACCGCGCTGCCAGAGGGCGAGCGACTCCTCCAGCGGGGCGCCCCCGGTCTCCAGCTTGGTGACCACGGAGATCAGCTCCTCCCGGGCCTGCTCGTAGCTCATCGTCTCGATGTCCTCCAGCTGGGCCCCGGCGAAGCTCTGCCCGGGGTCGTGCTGGGGATTCAGCTCGGAGTTCTGCTCAGTGCTCTGCGTCATGTGCTGCCTTCTCTCGATCCGTTCTCGTCCTCGGCCTCGATCACCCGCGCGGCCCGTGCCGTCAGCTCTCCGCGGGCGACCATCACGCGCAGCGGTGCCCCGACGGCGACCGTCTCGGTGTCGCGGACGATCTGCCACCCGCCGCGCGCCGCGGGCAGCCCTTCGGCGTCCAGGGCACCGTCGTCGGCATGGGTCTGGACCACCGCATAGCCGCGGTCCAGCGTGGACTGCGGCGAGAGGCCGGTGACCCGCGCCCGGGCCTGACCGACCCAGTCCCGTGCCCGTGCCACGGAGGCCTCCACGGAGACCAGGGCCCGGCGGCGCAGCCCTGTCAGCTCCTCGGCGCGCACCGTGACCATCGTCTCCGGCTGGGCCAGCACCGGACGGGAGCGTACGGCGCTGAGCCATTCGGCCTCCCGGGCCACCATGCGCTGAACCCCGGTGGACATCCGGGCGCGTGCCTGGGAGATGTTCTCCCGCTCGAGCGCCTCGTCCACCACCAGAAGCTTGGCCGAGCCGGTGGGGGTGGAAGCGCGCACATCGGCCACCTCGTCCAGCAGGGGACGGTCCGCCTCGTGGCCGATGGCCGAGACCACGGGGGTCCGGGCGGCGGCCACGGCACGGATGAGACGCTCGTCGGAGAACGGCAGGACGACCTCTTCCAGCGCGCCGCCGCCGCGGGCGATCACGATGACGTCCACGTGCTGGTCCGCGTCCAGCTCGGCCAGGGCCGCGGCCACCTCCACCGGGGCGGCGGCGCCCTGCGTGGCCACCTCCCGGATCTCGAACTGCGCGGCGGACCACCGGGCGTGGGTGTTGCGCAGGATGTCCTTCTTCGCATCCGAGTCCCGACCGGTGATCAGCCCGATGCGGGCCGGCAGCAGCGGCAGCGGCTTCTTGCGGTCGGCGGCGAACAGCCCCTCGGCGGCCAGCTGCTTCTTCAGCTGCTCCACCCGGGCCAGCAGATCGCCCAGACCCACCGGGCGCATCTGCTGGGTGACCAGGGAGAGCCTGCCGGTCTTCTCATAGAGGTTGGGACGCACCTGGGCCACCACCCGGGAGCCGGGTTGAACCACGCCGTCGAGCCCGGAGGCGACGTTGCGCCAGGCCACCGCGCTGAAGGAGACCTCCTGCTCCAGGTCCCGCAGCGTCATCCACGCATTGCCGTTGCGCAGGGTGAACTCCACCAGCTGGCCCTCCACCCAGGTGGGAGTGACCTTCTCGATGTGCGCCTTGAGCTTCCCGGAGAAGTGGCTCAGCGGCCACGGAGTCTCCGGAGAGGTCTCCCGGCTGTTGGCCGGCATCGCAGAGCGCTGCGGACCGTCCCCGGGGTGTGCCTGGGTCACTGTTCCTCCTCGGACGCCGGTACCATCGGTGCTGCCAGACACTCTACTCATCCCCGCCGACACGTTCCTCCCGGCCGACCGGACTGTGGACGACGCCCCTGGGCTGTCCCGTCCTGTGGAGGAACGCAGTCGGGACGCGGACAGGAGGCTCGTGCGACACCTGCTCAGCACACTGTGCGCCCTGCTCGCCGCCCTGCTGGCGGCGGCCGCGCTCGCCGGAGGCCAGATCGACCAGCTGCTCCGCGAGGAGGAGCCCGTCCGGGAGATCGCCGGAGATCTCCCCGCGCAGGAGCCCTTCGGCGAGGCCGTGGTGGGGCTCCTGGCGGAGGAGCTCACCGGTCAGGACGTCGACGCACTGCCCTCGGGGGTGCGGGACGCCGTCTCCGGGGTCGCCGGATCCCTGCTGCAGGAGGACCGCACCCTCCAGGCCTGGGACGAGACGCTGCAGACCACCCGGGAAGGGGTGGACGCCGAGCTGGACCGGCTGTTCCACGAGGGCGGCACCGGATCCCCCCAGGATCTGGACATCACGCTGGACCTCAGCCCCGTGGCGGCAGCCATGACCGAGCCCCTGCGCGACGGCCTCGACGGGATCCTCGGCTGGCTGCCGTTCCTCGACGAGTCCAGCTTCGACGCACTGGCCCCTGAAGTGGTCGTCGACCTCGACGCCCTCGCCGAGGACGGCGTGGATCCCTACCCCTGGGCGACCGCCGCCGAGGCGGCCCGCCACTGGCCCATGATCGCCGGGGCCGCCGTCGTGCTGGGTGCGCTGGCGCTGCTGATCGGCGCGGGGAGAGGACGCTGGGCGGCGTTGACGCTGGCCGGGCTGGTCGCCGTGGTGGCGGGGATCTGGATGGCGTTGACCGTGGCCTCCCCGGACATGACCCCGCACCAGCCGGTGCCGGAGGCCGTGGCGGTGCTGCTGGACCATGTGGAGGGACGCTTCACGGACTGGGCCCAGCCGGCCTGGTGGGTCTTCTCCGCCGCAGGAGGCGCCGCCGTCGTGATCGGCCTGCTGGGGGCGGCGGCCACCGGTGCGCGGGGGCGACGTTCCGTGGGTCACGATCCCCTGCACCGGGTCTGATTCCGCGGGGTCCGGCCGGTAGACTGGGCCGCATGACTACCAGTGCGACCACGGAAGCTCCTTCGCGCGCCCGGCACATCTCCGTGCCCACGCCGATGGTGCCGCGCAAGCGCCGCAGCCCGGAGGAGGTGGCCGCCGCATCGTCGTTCTCGGGCGATCGGAAGGTGCTGCTCGCCGCCCCGCGCGGCTACTGCGCAGGAGTGGACCGCGCCGTCGTCGCCGTGGAGAAGGCCCTGGAGCGCTACGGGCCCCCGGTGTACGTGCGCAAGGAGATCGTGCACAACCGCCACGTGGTGGACACGCTCACGGAGAAGGGCGTGATCTTCGTGGAGGAGGCCGACGAGGTCCCCGAGGGTGAGCTGCTGATCTTCTCCGCCCACGGCGTCTCCCCGGCGGTGAAGCAGACCGCCGAGGACCGGAAGCTGCGGACCATCGACGCGACCTGCCCGCTGGTGACCAAGGTCCACCGGGAGGCCGTCCGATTCACCACCAAGGACGACTATCACATCCTGCTCATCGGCCATGACGGGCACGAGGAGGTCGAGGGCACCTTCGGGCATGCGCCGGAGAGCACTACGATCGTCAACGGCCCCTGGGAGGTCGACCAGATCGAGGTCCCGGACCCGGACCGGCTCATCTGGCTCTCGCAGACCACGCTGTCGGTGGACGAGACCATGGAGACCGTGCAGAAGCTCAAGGAGCGGTTCCCGAACCTGCAGGACCCGCCCAGCGATGACATCTGCTACGCCACCTCCAACCGGCAGGCCGCCATCAAGAAGGTAGCCCCGCAGACCGACCTGGTGATCGTGGTGGGCTCGGCGAACTCCTCGAACTCCGTGCGGCTCAAGGAGGTCGCCAAGGAGTACGGGGCCACGCGCGCCGAGCGGGTGGACTTCGCCAACCAGGTGGACGAGGCCTGGTTCCAGGACGCCCAGACCATCGGGGTGACCTCTGGTGCGTCGGTGCCGGAGGTCCTGGTCCAGGACGTGCTGCGGCTGCTGGAGGAGTACGGCTACGACGACGTCGAGGAGGTCGTCACCGCCGAGGAGGACATCATCTTCAGCTTGCCTAAGGAGATCCGCAAGGCGCTGCAGGAGGTCGGGGACGAGTCGAACACGCGCGGGGGCCGCAAGCGCGACTGAGGGAGACCTACCACGGGGTAGAATCTGTGCGGTGCGTCACGCTGTGTGATCTGTGACGCCCTGACGACCTCAGACCAGGAGCGCAGATCGATGATGACCCCGAGTTCCCGTGTCACCGGCGACCACCTGAAGAAGTACGACCCGCAGGCCTCTGCCCGCGATCAGCGTGAGCATCTCTCCGTGGGCGCTCGGGCCGAGCCCCTGCCGAAGCCGACCTTCCTGCGTCGCATGATCGGCCTGTTCGGCGGACTGCTGGGTGCGGTGCTCATCTACCTGGTGATG
Source organism: Nesterenkonia aethiopica (assembly GCF_039534665.1). Taxonomy (NCBI): domain Bacteria; kingdom Bacillati; phylum Actinomycetota; class Actinomycetes; order Micrococcales; family Micrococcaceae; genus Nesterenkonia; species Nesterenkonia aethiopica. Next base: position 78,545 of record NZ_BAAAVT010000013.1, read on the forward strand.
CCCGGCGACCTCGAGGTCTGGCCGCGGCTCACCGCCGCCACTGCCGTGCTGATGGCGGTGTGGTGGATGACCGAGGCGATCCCGATCCCGGCCACCGCATTGGTGCCCCTGGTCGTCTTCCCGGTGCTCGTGCCCGCCGCGGAGGCCGGTGACGACCCGGTCACCGTCGACGTCATCGGTGCCAACTACGGGCACAACATCATCTTCCTCTTCATGGGCGGGTTCATGCTGGCCCTGGCGATGCAGCGATGGAACCTGCACCGGCGGATCGCTCTGATGACGCTGCGGGCCATGGGCTCGAAGCCGGCGAACCTCATCGGTGGCTTCATGATCGCCACCGCATTCCTGTCCATGTGGGTCTCCAACACCGCCACCGCCGTGATGATGCTGCCCATCGGCATCTCGGTGCTCATGCTGGTCCACCGCATCACCCAGGGGGAGGACCCTGCCACAGCCTCGGCCGCCGACGCCGACGGCGACGCCGATCCAGGGGAGGCGGCCCAGGCGGTGAAGTCCAACTTCGGGACCGCCCTGATGCTGGGGATCGCCTACGCGGCCTCGGTGGGCTCGGTGTCCACGATCATCGGTACCCCGCCGAACGCGCTGCTGGTGGGTCATATGGCCAGCAACCATGACGTCACCATCGGCTTCGGCCAGTGGATGCTGGTGGGTGTGCCGATCGCGATCGTGATGCTGGTGGTGGTGTGGGTGGTCCTCACCCGGTTTCTGTTCCGCCCCGAGATCAAGACCATCCCGGGTGGTGCCGATCTGATCAGCCGCGAGCTGCACAAGCTGGGCCCGATGAGCTCGGGGGAGCTGCGCGTGCTGCTGATCTTCGTGGCCGCGGCGGTGGCCTGGGTGTTCATCCCGTTGGTGTCCGAGCAGCTGATGGGCATGGATGACCCGTTCATCTCCGATGCCGGCATCGCCATGGTGGTGGGGCTGCTGCTGTTCCTGCTGCCCGGTGGGGCCCAGCGTGGGGGCCGCCTGCTGGACTGGGAGTACGCGGCGAAACTGCCGTGGGGCGTGCTGCTGCTCTTCGGCGGCGGGCTCGCGCTGTCCTCGCAGTTCTCTGCCTCCGGCCTGAGCGCCTGGATGGGTGAGCAGATGGAGGGCCTGAACACCGTGCCCGTCTGGGTGCTGGTGCTGCTGGCTGCTGCCGGCGTGCTGATCCTGACGGAGATGACCTCCAACACGGCGACGGCGGCGACGTTCCTGCCGGTGGCCTCCGGCGTCGCGATGGGCACCGGTGTCGACCCGCTGGTGCTCGCAGCACCGGTGGCGCTCGCCGCCACCTGCGCCTTCATGCTGCCGGTGGCGACCCCGCCGAACGCGATCGCCTACGGTTCCGGGTACGTGACCATCGGACAGATGGTCAAGGGAGGCGTGTGGCTCAACGTCGCCGCCGTCGTCGTGATTACTCTGGTCTCGATGACGCTGCTGCTGTGGGTCTTCGGCCTGAGCCTGTGACCCGAGCCTATGCCGCCCGTCACTCCCAGCGGATGGCTTTCAGCGTCTGGGTGCCCTTGGTGATGATCACGATGAGGTCGATCAGCTGCCAGATCCCGAACGTGGCCCAGCTGAGGAGCAGCTTCGCGATGCCCAGACCGATGTGCCCGAGGTAGAAGCGGTCGATCCCGAGGGTCCCGAGGAAGAGCGACAGGATGATCGCTACCGCATGGTTCTTGGTGGGAGGCCCCAGGGGCGGGTAGGCCCCGTATGGGGGCGGGGGCTGCTGGCCCTGCTGCGGAAAGTGGGGCGGCTGCTGCCACTGCTGGCCGTGTGGGGGCTGGTGCTGGTCGCTCATGGTGTCCCTCATCGTGGGTGGTGATTCCTGGCAGAGCCTACTACGCCTACTCAGCTGACCGCTGAGACTCCTGCCGCCGGGACGTCACTCCGCGCCGCGGGAGAGCCGGGGGCCGAGCTCGTTGACGTCGGCGTCGACTGGGTCCAGCGTGAGCGTCTCGCCGAGGTCCTCCAAGGGCGCCTGCTCGTCGCCGCCGGGCTCGTCGTCCTGCGGGGCGAGCTGCAGGCGGCTGATCGTCTCCACCTTGGGCAGCACCTGACGTTCCATATTGCCGATCAGCTGGTTGTAGGCGCTCACCGCCTGGCGGAGCCGGTTGCCCGTGGCGGAGAGGTGCGTGTTCATCTTGGCGAGGCGACGGTAGAGCTCCCGGGAGTGTTCCACGATCTCTCGGATGTTCTGCGCGAGCCGCTCCTGCCGCCAGGAGGTCTCCACCGCCTTGAGCGCGGCGAGCAGTGACGCGGGAGAGACCAGCGAGACGCCGCGCGACAGGGCGTGGTCCAGCAGCTCCGGCTCGGCCTCGAGGGCGGAGGAGAGCAGAGACTCGGCGGGCACGAAGCAGAAGATGACCTCAGGGGAGTGCTCCACCGTGGAGGCATAGTCCTTGGAGGCCAGCACTCCCACATGGTGCCTCAGCGCCTTCGCCTGAGCGGCGGGATCCTCCGGGCTCAGTGGGGCCTTGGAGTCGATGATCAGCTGGCGGTTGCCCGGCAGGCGGACCACCATGTCCGGTCGGAGCATGGCGCCGTCGCCTCCGGTGCCGGAGTGCTGCTCCACGAAGTCCACATGGGGGATCATCCCGGCGGCCTCCACGATGCGGCGCAGCTGCACCTCGCCCCAGTACCCCCGCGCGGAGGTGGAGTGCAGGCTCCCCAGCAGCGTCTGCGTGGAGGCGTACAGCTTCTGGTCATTGTGCGCGGCCTCGGTGAGCTGCCGGCTCAGCGCGGCATGCTGCGCGGCCCTTTCCTTCTCCAGCTCCTGGATGCGGCGCTGCATCTCGGTGACGCCCTGGCGCACCGGGTGCAGCATCTCCACCAGGGACTCGCGTTCACGGGCGGCCTCAGCGTCGTCGTCCCGGCGCTGCTCCAGAGCCTGCAGGCGGGCCTTCGCAGCCTCGGCGTCCAGCTGAGCGGCATGCCACGCGTCCCGCAGCTGATCCCGATCATCCTCCTCCGGCTCCCGGCGCAGTCGGCGCAGCAGCACGACAGCGACCACCGCCCCGAGGATCGCGCCGAGCAGCAGACCGAGAAGAAACAGCAAGGATTCCATGCCCACCAGCATTCCATCCTCCTGTGACACGTTCAGTGCAACGGCTCGCAGGGGCAGCCGGGGCCGTGCGGCAGATACGGTCCCACCAGACGTCCCAGCGGATCGTCGGGGTCCAGCGAGGCCAGCAGGGGGTCGCAGTCCGGGGGAGCCAGCCCGTCGATGACGGCGATGGCGAGCAGGACATCACGCCAGTCCGTCACCGCAGCGGTCGTGGGATCGGCAAGGCCGGCTCCGGGAGACAGGGCATCGACGAGCGCGGCGAGTTCAGTCCCCAGACCTCGTTCCGCGAGGATCGTGGACGCGACGTCGCGCGCATCTCGGAGCGCCGTCACGTCGCGTGCCGAGACACGGGCCGCCAGCCGAGGGGAGTCCTCCAGGTGCAGATGAACCTCCCGGATCAGGTCAGTGTTCGGGAAGAACCGGTGGTACGTCACGGAGGCCGATCCGCTGCTGCTCCGCTGGGCCTGTGTCATCGTTCGAGCATAGAGTGTCCTCGTCACCAGATCCCCATCTTCAGGAGTGCCCTGCCATGATCCGCGTGCTGCTGTGCCGCCACGGTGAGACCGACTGGAACCGCGACCACCGTCTGCAGGGCCGCTCCGACATCTCTCTGGCGTCCTCGGGACAGCGGCAGGCCGCCATCACCGGAGGCTTCGTCAGGGCGCAGAACCCTCGGCAGGGGCACGTCTCCTCCCTGGCGCGCACCCAGCAGACCTTTGCACAGTTCGGGCTGGACCTGCGGCCGCGGGTATGGGACGAGCTCATGGAGCAGAACCTCGGGGAGTGGGAGGGCGCCTACGCCGCGGACATCCGTGACCGCGAAGCGGAGGAGTTCGCCGGGTGGCGGGCCGGCACCTACACGCCGGCCGGGGGAGAGACCCACCAGCAGCTGGCGGAGAGGATGCTCGCCGCCTTCTGCGGAATCGTGCGGGACACCGCGCAGATCGAGCCCACAGCCTCGCCGGACCTGAGCTTCGAGGTGCGCACCGCTGTCGCGGTCAGCCACGGCGCGGCGCTGCGGGTGCTGCTGGAGCACCTGGGCCTGATCGACCGGGCCCAGTCCATCCCCCTGACACCCGCTTCGGTGACGGTGGTGGATGTGCCGCTGACGCTGGGGCCGGTGTCCAGCTCCCTGCCGAAGGGTGGGCTCGACGACGGCCGCAGCCAGGACCAGGAGTCCGCACAGATCGCCGCACTGACCGATGAGCAGATCATCGCCCAGTCCCGGCTGCGGGTGCTGAACCTCTCCCCGGAGCTGCTGAACCCGGCCGCGGAGAGCGTGGCGCTGTAGCTCACTGCTCGCCTCGGTCCGTCCAGCGCTCGGCTGAGCGCCGGAAGTCCCGCAGATGCCGGTTCCGGACGGCGATCCAGCCGATGCCCACCAGGGCCAGCACTCCGCCGCCCACCAGGCTGGCCGGAGCACCCACCAACTGCGCGACCAAGCCGGCACGGGCATTGCCCAGATCCGGACCCGCGGCACCGATGACATGCTCCGCCGCGGAGACCCTCCCGCGGCGTGAGTCCGGGGTCACCAGCTGCACGATCGCCCCGCGGGTGATCACACTGACGGTGTCCGCAGCTCCGGCGAGGGCCAGACACAGCAGCATCGGCGCCAGGACGGGGCTGAGGCCGTACCCGATCAGCGCCAGACACCACACCGCCGCCGCCGCGGACTGGATCCGACCGAGCCGCTGACGGCGCACCACCGTCCCGGAGAGCACCCCGGCCAGCAGCCCGCCCACGGCTACAGAGGTGGTCATCAGTCCCAGGGTCTCCGGGGCGCCGTCGAGACGCAGGTCGTTGATCATCGGGAACAGCGAGACCGGCATCACCAGCAGCGTGGCGAACAGGTCGGTGCCGAAGGCGCCCCGCACGGCACCGGGCCGACTCACGTGGCGCACACCCTCCCAGGTCATCGCCCACGGCCGGGCGCCGGACCCTGGCGGCGGAGCCACGCGGGGCAGGCGCAGCACCGTCCACCAGGCGACGGTCAGCGCCGCGCCGCACACGCCGAAGCAGGTGGCCAGGCCGAACGCGCCGATCAGGACCCCACCCAGGGCCGGGCCCAGCAGCATCGCCGCCTGCGTCCCCAGGTGCAGCAGCGCGATACCCGCCGGCAGCTGGGCGGCCTCCAGGAACCGGGCCGGCAGGCTGCGCCGGGAGGCCGCCCCGAATCCGGCACAGAAGGCGTTGCCGGCCACCAGTCCCAGCACCAGAGCCACACCGGAGTGCCCACCGAGCGCCAGCCCGGGCAACGCCTGCACGGTGAGCCCGAGAGCGGCCACCAGCTGACCCAGCGTGGTCCAGCGCAGCACCCGGGTCCGGTCGTGGACGTCGGCTGCGGTGCCGCCCAGCAGAGATCCGGCGGTCATCGCCACGGCGGAGACCAAGCCGACCAGGCCGGTGGCCAGCGGGCTGCCGGTCTCCTCCCACACATGGAACAGCACGGCGATGACCGCCAGCTGCGCGGCGAACGCGGACGCGGTGCCGCCCAGCCAGAGGCGCCGGAACGCTGCGGAGTCACGCAACGGGGCCAGGTCCAGGAGACTGCTGCGCATCAGCAGGGCGCCCGCATCAGATCCAGCCCCGCTCCCGGGCGACGCGAGCCGCCCCATACCGGTTCTCCGCGTCCGTCTTGCCGATCGCGGCCGAGAGGTGATTGCGCACGGTGCCGGGGGACAGGTGCAGCTGTTCGGCGATGTGCCGCACCGAGGCCCCGTCGGCCGCGGCGCGAAGCACCTCACGTTCTCGGTCCGTCAGCGGGTCGATGCCTCCGGACAGCGAGTCGGCAGCCAGCGCGGGGTCCACCACCCGGTGTCCCGCGGCCACACGCCGGACCATCTGCGCCAGCTGCTCGGCCGGGGTGTCCTTGACCACGAAACCCGCCGCCCCGGCCTCCATGGCGCGTCGCAGGTAGCCGGGACGCCCGAAGGTGGTCACCATCAGGCACCGGCACTGTGCTCCGGAACCGACCACGGCGGCGGTCGCCTCGATCCCGTCCATCCCGGGCATCTCGATGTCCAGCAGGGCGACGTCGGGATGGTGCGCCTGGACGGCTGGCAGCACCTCGTCGCCGCGGCCCACCTGGGCCACGACCTCCAGGTCCGGCTCCAGGGACAGCAGAGCGGCGAGTCCGCCTCGCACGAGGTCCTGGTCATCGGCCAGCAGCAGCCGGATCGTCGGGGAACTCATCACAGGACCACCGCCACCACGGTGCCGGGACGGTCCGGGCGAATCCTGGATTCTCTGAGCTGAAGGTCCGCGCCTGCTCCGGCCGCACGTTCCTTCAGACCACGTAAGCCCTGACCCTGTCCGGCCTCGGTCCCCTCAGCATCACCGGGCAGCCCCACGCCGTCGTCTTCCACCTGGAGCCGCTGGGGCTGGACCCGGATCCGGCAGCATGTCGCCTCCGCATGCCGGACCACGTTGGTGACCGCCTCCCGCAGCGCCCAGGCGAACAGCTCCGCATGGGCGGAGTCAGGCTGCCCTTCGGACGTGACCTCGGCGCTGATGCCCGCAGCGGACAGGGCCTCCCGCGCGGAGTCCAGCTCGGCCTCCAGCCGCGGAGTGCGCAGCCGGGCCACCGTGGAGCGGACCTGGCCCAAGGACTCACGGGCCAAGGCGTCGATGCGCTGGACCTCCTCCCGGGCCTGGGCCGGGTCGTGGTCGATGAGCCGGGCCGCCAGCTGGGCACGGATGGACAGCACGGTCAGGGAGTGGCCCAGCACATCGTGCACATCCCGGGCGATCGCGTCCCGCTCCGCCGCGCGCCGCAGCTCCTCCTCGGCGGCCTGCTGCCGATGCTCCATGCTGTCCGCCAACCGGATCAGCACGATGAACAGCACACCCAGGCCCGTGCCGAGGATCGGCCACAGCGACGCCGCAAAGGGCAGACAGGCCAGGGCGGCGAGCACCCACACGGCGATCCCGCTGAGCACCCCGGGGCGTACCGGCAGAGCGAAGACCAGGGACGCGGTCAGGAAGGGGGCGAAGGAGATCGCCGCATATCCGGCTGCCGGGAGGGTGGCCGCCGCGAGCAGGCCCAGGATGATCACGATGAGCACTGTCCGACGCACCCCTGCTGGGGATTCCAACGCCGGGACATCGCGCCAGAAGTGGGCGATGTAGATGCCGATGAAGACGGCCGTGGCGCCGAGGGCGAGAAGCCTCGCGCCGGGGGAGACCTCAGGGTCGAATGCGTAGGCCACGGGGAGGCTCAGGAACACCAGCCAGATGCCGGTGTAGAGCAGCCGGTAGATGCGAATCCCCATGGCACCATCCTGCCCCATCATGCCAAGACCCCTCTCCGCCCCGCCGCTAGTCAGCGCCGGGCGGTCCGGCGGCGCTGCAGCAGCAGGCAGGCGGTCCCGAAGATGATCGTCCAGGCCAGCACGTTCGCCAGCACGGCCCACAGCGGGTCGGTCTCACCCATCGCCCCCATGGAGATCAGGTCCCCGTCGGTGAGCGGGTAGCGGGCCAGCGCCACCACTCCGTACATCGGGGTGAAACGGCCGATGTCCAGCAGGACCCCGTCCAGCGGCATGAACGCATTGCCCAGGAAGCTGAAGATCACCAGCAGCCCGGTGGCCGCACCGACGGCGGCGTCTGAGCGGAAGCTCAGGCCGATGGCCAGCCCATAGAGCGCGAACGGCAGGGAGCCGAGCACGGTCAGTGCGGCCGTGGCCAGCCAGACCCCCGGCGGCATGTCCGCCACGGTGAGGATGCCGACGACGTTGAGCACCACCACCGGGAGCACCGCGATGCCGACGGCGACCACTGACTTCGCCACCACGAAGGCGCCGTGCGGCATGGCGGTCAGCGCCAGCTGGCGCCCCCAGCCCTGCTGGATCTCCAGGGCTGCGGCCCCGGCCATGGAGGTGGTGGCCATCGCCGCGCCGTAGGAGGCGATCGCGATCATCGTCCACGCGCTGACATTGCCTTCGCCCACCGGATTGTCCGACCAGTCCATGGTGGTGCCGAAGAACAGGAACAGCGCGGTGGGCAGCACGATCACGAAGAAGCTGTTGCCGATGTTGCGCAGGTTCCGCCAGAAGTCCAGAGCGATGTACCGCCCCAGTCGGTAGTGCCCGCTCATGCCGGCACCTCCTCGGATGCGGTGTCCTCCGATGCGGTGTCCTCGGTCAGCAGCCGGAATGCCTCCTCCAAGCTCGCCGGGCGGACCGTCAGCCCGTGAGCCCCGGTCCGGGTGAGCAGGTGCCTGGCGAGGGCGTCGGCGTCGTCGGTGCGGAAGCTGATGCGCTGTCCCTCAGAGGTCACGGACAGTACGTGCGGGACCGCCTCGAGCTCCTCCGGCGTGGGCGTCCAGATGACGCCCACATGGGCGGCCCCGGCCCGGGATCGGACCTCGTCGGTGGGCCCGTCGGCGAGCACTCGCCCACGGTCCATCAGCACGGTGCGTCGGGCGAACTGCTCGGCCTCCTCCAGGTAGTGCGTGGCGAAGATGACCGTGGCGCCGTCGTCGGCCTGCGTGCGCATCCGGGCCCAGAACTCATGCCGGGCGGAGACGTCCATGCCGGCGGTGGGCTCGTCCAGGATGATGATCTCCGGACGGGGGAGCAGCGCGAGGGCGAACCGCAGGCGCTGCTGCTGCCCGCCCGAACATTTGCCCACAGGCCGCGAGGCGAACGGCCGGACCCCGGCGATGTCCATGACCTCGTCGACATCGGCCGGGTCCCGGTGCAGGGCGGCGACCATACGCACGGTCTCCGCGGCGGTGAGGTCGGGCAGCAGCCCCCCGGTCTGGAGCAGGGCGGAGAGCCGACCCGACTGGACGGCGGCCCGCGGGGTGTCGTCGTCGACCAGCACCTGGCCGGATTCCGGGACAGTGAGGCCCAGCAGAGTGTCCAGCAGCGTGGTCTTGCCGGCCCCGTTGGGGCCCAGCAGGGCGAGGACCTCGCCGCGGGTGACGGACAGGTCGACGCCGTCGAGCGCCTGAGTGCGGCCCCCGGCGCCGTCGGGGAACGACATGGAGACGCCCCGGGCGGAGATGATGGCGGTGTTCATGCCATCAGTCTCGCCCGGGGCGTCGCGAAGATCATAGGGACGATGTCATCGATGCCCCATGACAGATGTCAGCGGGAGGCCTTCACCAGGTCGGCACAGCGCTCGCCGATCATCATGGTGGTGATGTTCGGGTTCACCGTGGTCAGCTCCGGCATCACCGAGGCGTCGGCCACGCGCAGGCCCGTCACGCCCTTGACCCGCAGCTCCGGGTCCAGCGGGGACATCTCGTCCTGCACCGCGCCCATCCGGACGGTGCCGGCCGGGTGGTAGACGGTGTTGTGCGTGCGGGAGACGTAGTCGGCGATCTCCTCGTCGGTCTGCACGTCCTTGCCGGGGAAGAGCTCCTCGCCGGCCCAGTCGGCCATGGCCGGCTGGGAGACGATCTGCCGGGCCAGCTTGATGCCTTCGACGGCCACGCGCATGTCGTGGCCCTCCGCGTCGGTGAAGTACCGGGGGTCGACCTTCGGCTTGTCCCGGAAGTCGCGGGAGCGCAGCCGCACCGTGCCACGGGACTTCGCGTGGGTGATGTTCGGGGTCAGACAGAAGGTGTTGTCACTGGTGGGGTAGCCCTGCCGCAGCGTGTGCATGTCGAAGGGCACCGAGCCGTAGTGCATCATCAGGTCCGGACGCCCGGGCTTGTCCGAGGGGACGTCGGTGCCTTCGCGGGTGTCGGCGAAGATACCGATCTCCCACCACTGGTAGCCCTCGGTGATCATCGGCTGCTTGGCGTCCCAGGCGATGACGGCTTCCGGGTGGTCCTGCAGGTGCTCGCCCACCCCGGGGGAGTCCACGACCGCCTCGATGCCGTGCTCAGCCAGATGCTCGGCCGGGCCGATGCCGGAGAGCATGAGCAGCTTCGGGGAGTCGATGGCCCCTGCCGAGACGATGACCTCCCGGTTCGCGGTGATGGTCTCTCCGCGGCCGAACGCGTTGGCGACAATCTCCACGCCGGTGGCGCGCTTCTCGTCGTCGATCAGGATCTTCCGCACCCAGCTGTCGGTGAGGACGGTCAGGTTCTCCCGCTCCAGGATCGGGTGCAGGTAGGACACCGACGACGACGCGCGGGTGCCGTCTTCCTGCCGGTTGATCTGGAAGAAGTTCGCGCCCTTGACCACGGTCTCGCCGGAGTTGAACTCGGTGCGCGGGATGCCGGCCTGCTCGCAGGCGTCCAGCAGGGCCACGCCGCAGGGGTCGTGCGGCGGGATGGTCATCAGGTGCACAGGGCCGGAGCGACCGTGGTGGTCGCCGTCGGCGTCGTTGGTCTCCAGACGCTGGAACAGCGGGTAGGTGGACTCGGCGTTCCATCCGGCCGCGCCCAGCTGCTCCCACTCGTCCATGTCCTCCTTGGGCGCCCAGAAGGCGATGCAGGAGTTGTGGGAGGAGCATCCGCCCAGCACCTTGGCGCGGGCGTGCCGCATGAAGGAGTTGCCCTTGGCCTGCTCCTCGATGGGGTAGTCCCAGTCATAGCCGGACTCGAGCAGCTCCATCCAGCGGTTGAGCTGCAGCACCACGTCCTTGTCGGTGTCGGTCGGGCCGGCCTCCAGCAGGGCCACGGTCACGTCGGCGTCCTCGCTGAGGCGGGCGGCGACGGCGGGGGCGGCGGGGCCGCCGCCGACGACGACGTAGTCGAAGGTCTTCTCAGTCACGAAGGTCTCCTCACTCACTTCTCGGGCATGGAGAACCAGCCGGAGACGGCCGGTTCGGTGTTCTGGTAGATGTGCTTGGCCTCGCGGTACTCGTCCAGGCCGGCGTGGCCGAGCTCACGGCCGATGCCTGACTGCTTGAAGCCGCCCCACTCGGCCTGCGGCAGGTAGGGATGGTAGTCGTTGATCCAGATGGTGCCGTGGCGCAGCCGGGAGGAGACCCGGTGGGCACGGCCGGCGTCGGAGGTCCACACCGCGCCGGCGAGGCCGTAGTTCGTGTCGTTCGCGGTGGTGATGGCCTCTTCCTCGGTGGTGAAGGTCTCCACGGTGATCACCGGGCCGAAGGCCTCCTCGATGACCACGCTCATGCCGCGGCGGACGTCGGTGAGCACCGTGGGGGCGTAGAAGCAGCCGTCCTTGTGCTCCTCACCGCCCCAGTGGCCGCCGGTGCGCAGAGTCGCGCCCTCCTCGACGCCCTGCTTGACGTAGGCGGTGACCTTGTCCCGGTGCTCCGCGGAGATCAGCGGACCGGTCTCGGCCTGCTCATCGAAGGGGCCGCCCATGCGGATGTTCTCCGCCCGGCGGACCAGCTCGTCCACGAACTTCTCGGCGATGGACTCCTCGACGATCAGCCGGCTGCCGGCGGAGCAGACCAGCCCGGAGTCCAGGAAACCCGCGTTCAGGGCGTTGTCGACGGCGGCGTCGAAGTCGGCGTCGGCGAAGACCACGTTGGGGTTCTTCCCACCCAGCTCCAAGGCGACCTTCTTGACCGTCTCGGAGGCGGCGGCGGCGATCTTCCGGCCCGTGACCAGTCCACCGGTGAAGGAGATGAGGTCCACATCCGGGTGCGAGGCCAGCGGGGCGCCGGCGGCGGCGCCGGCACCGGTGACCAGGTTCGCCACACCGGCCGGCAGCCCGAGCTTGTCCAGGACGTCCATGATCAGGATGGCGGTGTGCGGGGTCAGCTCGGCGGGCTTGAGGACGAACGTGTTGCCGGCGGCCAGGGCGGGGGCGATCTTCCAGGCGGCCTGCAGCAGCGGGAAGTTCCACGGGGTGATCATCCCGCAGACACCCACGGGCTCGTAGACGACCTTGGAGATGACCGTCGGGTCCCCGGCGTCGACCAGGCGCCCCGGGTCGGAGTCGGCCAGCTTCCCGAAGTGCTTGAAGCAGCCGATGATGTCGTCCATGTCGATCTCGGCCTCGACCAGGCGCTTGCCGGTGTCCAGGGCCTCGGCCCGGGCGAATTCGTCCTTGCGTTCGGTCATCGCCGCGGCGACCCCGAGCAGCAGCTCTCCGCGTTGGGCGGCGGGGGTGTCGGCCCATTCGCGGGAGTCGAAGGCCCGTCGTGCCGCGGCGATGGCGGCCAGAGCGTCGGCCTCGCCCGCCTCGGAGACGACGCCGACCTCGCGGCCGTCAGCGGGACAGTGGATGGTGCGGGTCTCGCCGGAGGCCGCGGGGACCCACGCTCCGTCGATGAACAGCGTTGCAGTGGTCATGGTGCTCCTTGTCAGCTCGTCGTCAAGCTCGTGGCCGAGCTCGGGGTCAGCTCTTGTGGTCGGTCTCCCACTCATCCGGTGCGTGGCTCACCGTGTTGAGTGCCTGCGTGTGGACGTCCTCGCTCAACGTGAGGAACGTCAGGTGCCGTTCATAGGCGTCGAGGATGTCGCTGATGATCTGCTCCTTCGTGTAGCCCATGATGTCGTGGCCCTGGGAGCCCGTGGCGGAGAAGATCTCCACCCGGTAGTACTCGTCCTCCACGGCCTTCATGTTCTGCGCGAAGTTGGGCGCCGCGTAGGAGACCGGGTACGCCTGGTACTTGAACTCGCTCTGCTCGCCGAAGCGCACGTGCAGGTCCACATGCGGGATGCCCGTGTCGTGGTGATGGCCACGGCTGCAGCTGACGTCCGCCCCCTGGGCCTTCAGCTCGGCGGCGACCTCCTCCACGGCGGGGATCGCGGTCTCCTCCATGAAGCGGGTGGCCTGCTTGGCCGTGGGGAAGTTCATGTGTCGGGCCAGGCGCCGTCGCCAGCCGCCGCCACGGTCGGAGGCGTCCCGGATGCGTCCGGAGAGCACCCAGGGCATGGACGCCTCCTGGGAGGCCTGGCTGTAGTGCTCCATGCGCAGGGCGCGCCAGATCCCCAGCATGAGGATGTACATCACCACGGAGAAGGGCAGACCGATGATGACCGTGGCCATCTGCAGCGTGAACACGCCGTCGAGCATCAGCACCGCCAGGGTGAGGGCACCGGTGGCCAGGGCCCAGAAGATCCGCAGCCAGGGCGCGCCGTCGTCGGTGGTGTTCTCCGCCTTGGAGGTGAAGTTGGACATCACCAGGGCGCCGGAGTCAGCAGAGGTGATGTAGAACAGCAGGCCGGTCAGCACGGAGAGCCCGATGGTGAAGGTGGCCCCCGGGTACTGCTCCAAGAGCGTGTAGTAGCCGGATTCGGGGGTGTTGACCGCCGATTCGATGAAGTCCATGTTCCCGGAGATGAACTCCCAGATCACGCCGTTGCCGAAGATGGAGATCCATAGCAGGATGAAGCCGAACGGGATGATGAGGGTGCCGACCACGAACTGGCGCAGGGTGCGGCCTCGCGAGATGCGGGCGAGGAAGAGGCCCACGAAGGGCGCCCAGGCGATCCACCAGGCCCAGAAGAAGAGGGTCCACCATTCGCGCCAGCCGTCAGCGGGCATGTCGTAGGCGAAGGTGTCCAGCAGCATGGAGGGGAAGTAGGCGATGAAGTCGCCGACGTTCTTCACCAGGCCGTTGAGCAGGTCCACCGTCTGGCCGGCGATGAGCACGTAGAGCATCAGGATGATGGCGAAGACCACGTTCAGCTCGGCCAGGCGGCGGATGCCCTTGTCCACACCGGAGACGGTGGAGAAGGTCACCACGATCACCGAGAGGCCGATGAGGCCCACCTGGGCGGCGGTGCCCTGGGGGATGCCGAAGAGCCATTCGAGGCCGTAGTTGAGGAACACCACCCCGATGCCGAGGCTGGTGGCGATGCCGAAGATGGTGCCGACGACGGCGGCGATCTCGATGCCGTCCCCGGCCACGCCCTTGGCCCGCTTGCCGATGATGGGGTACAGGGCGCTGCGGATGCTCAGCGGCAGGTGGTACCGGTAGGCGAAGAGGCCGAAGGCCATGCCCATCAGGGCGTACATGGCCCAGCCGGGGATCCCGTAGTGGAAGAGGGTCCACAGCACGGCCATCTCGGTGGCCTGCGCGGTGCCCTCCTCGGTGCCCGGGGCGGTCAGCACGTTGGTGGCCGGCCCGGAGATGGCGAAGAACATGAGGTCGACGCCGATGCCGGCGGCGAACAGCATGGCCGTCCAGGTGAAGAGGTTGTATTTCGGGGAGGAGTGGTCCGGCCCCATCTTGGTGCGGCCCACTCGGGAGAAGGCGACGATGAGGACGAACAGGACGACGATGCCGGCGGTGAGGATGTAGTACCAGCCGAGGTTCTCACCGATCCAGAGGAACGCCGCCTCCAGCGTGGTGTAGGCCGTCTCGGGGGCCAGCCAGGCCCAGAGCGTGAAGGCGACGATGATGGCCGCCGCACCGAAGAAGACCGGAGGATTGAGCTTGGAGTTCTTCAGGCGCCCCCCGGTGGTGGGCCCGTCCTCCTGTTCTGCTTCATGGGGTGAGTGTTCCGTGGCAGATGCCATGGGGTGTCCTTCCCTCAGTTGCGCCTCATCAGAGCGACGTGGAGTTGATCGGGCGGTCGACGTGGTGTGATCCTATCGGGGCGGAGTCGGCTTGTCGCCGACTTTCTCTTAAGTCTTGAGGGAGGACCAGAAGAGGCCTTCCGAGTCGCATCCGTGTGACTGCGCGCGATAGGTTAGGTGACCGTGGCACTGACTATCGGAATCGTGGGACTCCCCAACGTGGGCAAGTCGACACTCTTCAACGCGCTCACCCGCCAGACGATCCTCGCGGCGAACTACCCGTTCGCGACGATCGAGCCCAACGTCGGGGTGGTGAATCTGCCTGACGAGCGGCTCGACACGCTCGCCGGGATCTTCGGCTCGCAGAAGATCCTGCCGGCGACCGTCTCCTTCGTGGACATCGCCGGCATCGTCAAGGGCGCCTCCGAGGGGGAGGGGCTGGGCAACCAGTTCCTGGCCAACATCCGTGAGGCCCATGCCATCGCCCAGGTGGTGCGCGTCTTCGAGGACGACAACGTCGTGCACGTCGACGGCAAGGTCGACCCCACCTCGGACATGGAGACCATCAACACCGAGCTGGTGCTCGCCGACCTCCAGACGCTGGAGAACGCGATCCCGAAGCTCGAGAAGCAGGTCAAGCAGAAGAAGGCCGAACAGGCGCAGCTGGACGCCTATCTGGCCGCGCAGACGGTGCTGGAGCGCGGCGACACGATCTTCTCAGCCATCGCGTCGGAGAAGCTCGACATGGAGAACCTGGCTCAGCTGTCCCTGCTGACCGCCAAGCCGTTCATCTACGTCTTCAACGTGGACGACTCCGTGCTCGGCTCCGCCGAGCGGCAGCAGGAGCTCGCCGATCTGGTGGCCCCGGCCCAGGCCGTGTTCCTGGACGCCAAGCTGGAGGCGGACCTCGTGGAGCTCTCCGAGGAGGAGGCCCGCGAGATGCTGGAGCTCAACGGCCAGGAGGAGTCAGGCCTGGACCAGCTGGCCCGCGTCGGCTTCGACACCCTCGGCCTGCAGACCTACCTCACCGCTGGGCCCAAGGAGGCCCGCGCGTGGACGATCAACAAGGGCGACACCGCCCCGGAAGCGGCAGGTGTCATCCACACCGACTTCCAGAAGGGCTTCATCAAGGCCGAGATCGTCTCCTTCGACGACCTGGTGGCCGCCGGCTCCATGAACGACGCCAAGTCCGCCGGCAAGGTGCGCATGGAGGGCAAGGACTACGTGATGAAGGACGGCGACGTGGTGGAGTTCCGCTTCAACGTCTAGCTTGCATGTGCGGGCAGCGCAGGCCTGGCCGTTCCGTATGCGTAGGTGTCACGTTGCGTTCCTGGCTCGAAGACTCTTCATGAGCGCAGCCCACGACGCAGGGATCTCGTAGTCCAGTTCGCGCGCAATGACGGCCTTGTCGGGGTCGGCGGGGCAATGTGCTGCGCCCCAGGTCCCGATCGTCGCGAGGACGGGGACGAGATCGATGCCGCTGTCAGTGAGGTTGTAGACAGCTTTCTGCTTGTGCGTCGGGTCATCGGCGCGGGTGAGGATGCCGGCGGCGACGAGTCGGTCGAGGCGGTCGGCGAGGACGCTGCTGGTCAGGCCCTCATCCGAGCCGCGCAGAATTTCGCGGAAGTGTCGACGATGGGCGAAGGCGATGTCACGCAGGATCAGCAACGTCCACCGGTCTCCGAACAGCTCGACGGCGAGGTTGATCGGGCAACCCGACCGTCCGGTCGCAGCCACTGCTCAGGCCTTCGCGGAAGCGTAGTGCCGGACCTCCGCCTCGAGCAGATCGACCGTGGCGTCGAGGGCCGAGACCATGGGCCAGTGTCCGCTGACGAGATGCCTGCGCCGCCATCCGGCAGCCGACCTGGCGACGGGGGGAGCCTCCTTCCAGGCCTCGTCGAACCCTCCGCTGGGTGTGAGGGCGACATAGGTCGAAGGCTGCCGTTCTGCAGGGGTCGATAGGTGGGCCTGGTCGAGGATAGTTCGTCCTGGGTGTGGTGAGAAGCTTGAGGCCAGATGGTCTCGGTCACTGGTGGAGAGGTCGGTCTCGAAGTCGAGCATCTGCCGAGTGGGGGCGTGCCACAAGTTGCCCGCTGCCTCGATGTCGGCTCGCTCCTGCGCGCGCTGTACGTCTGACCCGCCCCAGTCGTCGAGGAGGGATCGCTTGTCCTTCGCGATGAATGCACCGACATGGATGAGGCCAACTACGTGGTCTTTGAGGCGGTCCGCCGCTGAGGATGTGACGATGCCTGAGTAGGAGTGTGAGATCAGTACGACAGGCCGCGAGCTGTCTCCGCTGACGTGTTCGACGAGTTGATTGACATGGTCGTCGAGGCGTACTGCTGCGATGTCTGCATCGGATTGACCGTATGCCAGCCCCTTGAGCGTGATCGCTTCCGCGTCGATGCCTCGGTTTCGCAGCCGCTCGGCGGACTGCTGCCAGATCCAACGTCCCATCCAGGCTCCGGGGACGAGGATGGCTTTCGCTGCTGGCGTGGTCATGGCGCTCTCCTGACTGATCTCACTTTGCGATCAGTCTGAGGATATCGGTGACTGATCGTAAAACACAACCAGTAGGCTGTCTTGAGATGCTGGCCAGGGTTGAGGGTCTGAGGCTGAGCAGTGCCGTGTGTAGGATCGCCCGACGTGGTTGAATGCGGTGCTGGTCCGCTTCGACGTGTGAGCCGTCGGAGTGGTTCGCCGCTGCGGTCTCTCATGCCTAGGCTGCACTGGTCTCCGGTGATCTTGAGTTGGTTCATCGACGGCCACGAATGCTCCTCAGACACCGTGTGGAAGTTCGCGTCCGAGGACCAGAGTCCTCAGCCGAGGGGCGATCAAGGACTCATCACGGGAGGCATCTTCCAGGGCCTGTTCTGCGCGTTCTCGGGAGAGGAAGGCCATCAGTCCGATGGCTGAGATGTCTTCAGCTTCAGTGTCTGAGGGGCCGCCGTTGCTCAGCACGTGGATGGTGACCCCGTCGGCGAGCTCCTGTGGTGAGGCGTCGGGCACCGGGAGGCTCTCCCATTCCAGGACATACTCAGGGTCTCGTTCGTAGCCTCTGGACAGGTGCCTGGCGATCTCTTCGTCGGCCGTCGCTAGGATGACGGCCTCATCGAGAGTTCTCCGGTGCTTCTTGTAGACCACATGGACCATCTCAGTCGAGGTTTCCGTCTGCGATGCGGGTTTGCGGAAGAGGCGTGTGAAGATCACGGCTTGCACCTCAGTTCCTTGAGTGGGCTGGTCACGACCGCCCGGTAGGTGGTCCCCTTGTAGACGATGCTTGCCCTGCTCTCGGGCGACGACCAGGTCTTCTTGTTCTGAAGCGCCCTGGGTTCGATGGAGGCCCCGGCCATTGGGATTCCACAAGGTCGGTGACGCTGGTTAGCTCAGCATAGAACAGGTCCTCGAACTCCACCGGCGGCAGATCTGAGAGATAGCCGTGAGGACGTTCCGTGTTGTGCCAGTGCACTCATCCCACGGTGGCCAGCTCTACGTGCTCCACGGTATTCCAGGGCCGCGCTCAGCCCGTCGACTGGCGGGGGGTGCCTCTATGGTTTTCGTCAAGCCGCGAGGGCGTGGCCTGAGCCTGCGCGGGCGTTGTCTGGTTCCTGGTAGAAAGTGCCGTCTCGCAGCATGGCGTAGAGAGTGTCCAGACGGCGGCGGGCCAGGGCGAGGACGGCTTGTTTATGGGTCTTCCCAGCGGCTCTCTTCTTGTCGTAGTAGGCCCGTGAAGGCCCGTGGTGCAATGCGGCGAAGGCGCTGGTGAACAGAGTGGACTTCAGTCTCTTGTTGCCGCCGCGGTTGGCGAACTCCCCGCGAATGGAAGTCCCGGAGCGCCGGGTCGTGGGGGCGATCCCGGCGTAGGAGGCCAGGTGGCCGGCGGTCTTGAAGTCCTTGCCGACGACTTCGGTGAGGATTCTGGCGGCGGTCCTGACCCCGATTCCGGGCATCGAGGTCAGGACCTGGGCAAGAGGGTGGGCCTCCACCAGTGCCTCGACCTGTTCCAGCACGTGGGCCCGCTGGGTGTAGAGCTCTTTGAGCTGGTTGGCCAGGATCGGGATGATCGTGGCCGCGGCCCCGGTGCCGGCGACCACGACGGTCTGGGCATCCAAGGCTTCGAAGATCGTCTCGGTGAGCCTCTCGGCCAGGCGAGGGTTGTGTTTCTTGATGCGGTTGCGCACATGGCCCCGGCCAGCGGTCTTCAGCTTCTGCGGGGTCGGCCAGGCCGCTAGAGCATCGAGGACTCCGTAGTGATGCAGATGCGAGCCCACAGCCCGCTCGAGAGCCGGGTGGATCTGGGTCAGCAGCCCGCGCAGCCGGTTCCTGGCTGCGGTGGTCTGGCCCAGCAGGTCATCATCGAAGCCAGCCAGCACCGCCAGCTCGGCGATCTGTTCATCAGAGGCGGCGATCTGTCGCAGCGCAGAGGGCATGGTGCGGGCGGTCTCAGCGATGATGAACGCGTCCCGGGCATCGGTCTTGGCCGAGCCGGCGTGCAGGTCAGCTACCCGGCGCATGGTCAACCCCGGCAGGTAGGCCACCTCGACCTGCTCCATCGTCTGGGCCACGGTGACCGGCAGTGCTCCGATCGTGGCGGGCTGATCGACGACCAACAACGCCGGCCCGTGCTCCTGGGTGAGTTCGTCCAGCAGCTGCCGCAGCTTGGTCTCGTCGTTGGGCAGGGCCTTGTCGTAGACCTTCTCGCCGGTGCGGGTCAGTGCGGTGGCGTGATGTTCGGCCTTGCCGACGTCTAGGCCGATGAACAGCGCGAAGTCCTGAAGATCCCAGGCCATGAGCGCTATCTCCTCTTCGGTGTGAATCCTCGTCACCGCCCTGGGCAAGGCGCTCAGCGCGGCCAGTCATCCGGTCCGCGGCCCAGGATCTGGGGTGAGTCGGTGGGCGGGTCATGCTCGGCATCCACGTTAGAAAACAAGCCCTCAAGGAGTGGGACTGTCGTGCCTCTATCAGCGATCCACGATCCGCCCGTGACCAGCTCCTGGGTGACAACACCCCCCGGATCATCACATTGACTGGGGGCAAACGATCATGCCCAGGAGCCGGACCGGACAACACCACTTATCCTGCCGGAGAAACGGTGCCCTTAAGAAGCTAACGGGGGCGACCTGATCCGGCCCTAGCGAAGGGCACACTCGACGGAAGACGGGAGCAGCAGCCGGATCCCCCGCGGAAATCCTTCGGACATGGTGACACCGCAGGCTTGACTCTGACACTGTGTGAGCCTGTGAGGTGAAGTGGTCATGTTGAGAATCGGAGATTTCGCGAGGTTGGCCGGTGTCTCGGTGCGCATGCTGAGGCACTACGACCAGCTGGGGCTGCTGACGCCGGCGCGTACTGACGAGTTCACCGGGTATCGCTACTACGAGGTGGCCCAACTGGATCGGGCCAATCAGCTCGTGGCGACGAAGGAGCTCGGGTTCACCCTCGACGAGGTGAGTGAGATGCTCCTCGAGGGGCTCAGCGACGCCCGGCTGGTCGAAATGCTCCACGAGCGCGAGGCCGCGCTGATGGCTCAGATCGATGCAGATCAGCTGCGGCTGCAGCGGGTCCGAGCGAGGCTCCGATCGATAGAGAAGGGAACCACCATGTCCACGAGCAACTTCACCGAGACGAGCCTCCCGGCAGTCCGACTTGTCCAGCTCTCTGCGACTGCGTCGTCCATGGAAGAGATCGAGCCTCAGATCGGGCCCATGTTCGGGCGCGTCAATCAGGAGATCGACGAGGCGGGCCTGACGCGAACGGGGCCAGGCATCGCCCATTACACAGTCACGGATGCGGGAGTGCTCGCCGCCGCTGGTGAGCAGATCGGCGACGTCGCCCCGCCACCTGGGCTGGACGTCGTGACATTGGGTTCGGTGCCACGGGCATTGACCACGACGTTCGAGGCAGACGGCATCGAGGGGATCCAGGCAGCCTGGCAGGCGCTTGTCGTCGAAGTGGACGCGCGTGGTCTGACGCCGACGGGAGTCTGCCGCGAGGTGTATCGCGAGACTCCGTTGGACCCCGAGGGCACGAAGTGGGTCGTCGATCTGCAGCAGCCCATCGAATGAGGTCGAGGGGGCGCGGGAACGGGTAGAGTCCCGTTTCATGTCTGAGCAGCTGCCGCCGTGCCCCGAGTGCGGATCTGAATACACCTATGAGCAGGGTTCCCTGCTGGTCTGCCCGATGGACGGTCACGAGTGGTCGCCCGAGGCGGGCGCCGACGACGCCGGAGAAGCCCCCGGGTCCGTGATGATCCGCGATGCGGTGGGCAACCCGCTCGCCGACGGCGACACGGTGACCATCGCCAAGGACCTCAAGGTGAAGGGCTCCGGGTCCGGCACGATCAAGGCCGACACCAAGATCAAGAGCATCCGCCTCATCGACGACGGCGTCGGCGACCACGACATCGACGCCACGGTGCCCGGATTCGGCCGCATGCAGCTCACATCGAGTGTGGCGAAGAAGGCGTCCTGAGCGAGTCGTCGACGTCTCAGTCCACCACCCCCCGGTGTGGCATGCTGGGCCTATGCCCAGCGCCGTGACTCTGATCCGTTCCGAGAAGCTCTCCGACGTCGCCGAGTACGCCTACGCGGCCACCGCGCCGGCCGAGGCCCGGCTGATCTTTCTCGCCGGCTCCTGCCCGCTCGATGCCGACGGCGCGACGGTTGCCGTCGGGGACTACGCCGGCCAGGCCGCGGCATGTGTGGCGACGATGAAGGAGGCGTTGGCCGCCGCAGGGTCCACGATCGACGACGTCATCAGCACGCGCGTGTTGGTGGCCTCCTCATCCCAGGCCGACCTCGTGGAGGCTTGGGAGGTCGTGCGCGATGCGTTCGGCGACCATGACGTCCCGAGCACGCTGATGGGGGTCACCGTCCTCGGCTACGACGACCAGCTGGTGGAGATCGAAGCCGTCGCGGCCGTCGTGGACTGACGGTCCGCGAACATGCGGTCCGGGCCCCGCCGGTCAGCGGGTCGGTCGCTTCAATACCGCACGGTCGCGGGCGCCGGCCGTTCGGGAGCTTCATACGGCTCGGGCCAGAATTCGGTCACCTCGGTGATCAGCCCCGCCTCATCGAAGGTCAGAAACGCCTGCGCGTCGCCTCGTTCGTCGCCCACCGTCCACGTGAACCAGATGACGGCGCGCCCGGCATCACCGAGGATCCACTTCTCCTGAAGGTGCCACTCGCCAGGGTAGGAACGATTGAAGCGCAGGAAGGCGTGCCTTCCGTGCCAGCGCTCGCGGCTCTGAGGAGTCGTGTAGACGACGTCGGCATGCAACATCTCGGACCAGGTCTCCCAGTCCCGAGCCTCAAGCCGGTGGAGATAGGCGCGGGCAAGAGTCGGGGTGTCCACCATGGGCAGAGTCTATGTCCTGGACGTATGCGCGGTTCGACAGCGTCGGACTGGGGCGACGTGGTGTGGACCAGCATCTCAGTGCTTGAAATGGACGAAAAGCCGCCCGAAGTTCTTGCTGTCCTTCTCCACCCGGTGGTACCTGGCTTTGACGTCCTTGCGGTCCAGGTACCGCAGCACCCGCTTCTTCAGCTGTCCGCTGCCCTTGCCCGGGATGATCTCCACGGTCTTCACCTTCGTGCGTTCGGCTTCGTCGATGATCTCGGCCAGTGCGCGGTCGATGTCGCGGCTCTTGTTGTAGATGTCATGCAGATCGAGCGTGAGTCGTTTCGACATTGCTGGGCCTGTCGTCGGTTGGACGTGCCATCATCCCCAGGCTACAAGGTCGTCTGATCTGGGATGTTGGTCCTATGCCCAGTGCCGTGAGTCTCATCCGTCGGTGACTATGCCGGTCAGGCGGCGGTATGTGTGGCGACGATGAAAGACGCCTTGGCCGCGGCAGGAGCCCGGATCGATGACGTCGTCAGCACGCGCGTGCTGGTGGCGTCGTCGTCCCAGGCTGATCTCGTGGCGGCCTGGGAGGTGGTGCGTGATGCGTTCGGAGACCATGATGTCCCGAGCACACTGATGGGGGTCACCGTCCTCGGCTACGACGACCAGCTGGTCGAGATCGAAGCCGTGGCCGCAGTGGTGGACTGAGGGCTCCCGCCGCTCTCAGGTGCGCCGCAGGGCCTGCTCGAGCGGAATGCGGCCATCCTGCCGCGGCGTCAGGAGCCAGACGATCCCATAGGCACCGACCCCCAGCACTGGGAGCAGGAACGATGCGAGCAGCAGAGCCCGCACGAGCCAGACGTTCGCCCCGAGCTTCTCGGCGATGGCCCCGCCGATTCCTGCGACGAGACGGTCAGGGCCTCGCCGAAAGCCGAGCGAGCGGATGGTGTCGAAGATGCGATCCATGCTCCCGATGGTACGCGCACCGTCTCGGAAGTCTCTGCTGGGCACGCTTCGAGTGGGCGATGGCCGCTGTGCAGGGGGCGCAGATAATCCTCAGCCGCGAGTTATCCACAGATGCCCGGAGGGGGTGGTGGCCGGTGCGGCGCCCGACGGAGGATCGAGACATGAGTTTCGAAGACCTCCCGGAGAACTGGACCGACATGCCCCTGACCTCCCAGCAGCTGGCCGCCGATGCGGTGGATCTGCTGATCAGTGAGAAGGACCGTGCTCGGAGCACGATGCTTCTGCTGCCCTGCGATGCCCGAGGCGTTGCCTACCCCGCCCCGGTGCTGATCAGCGAGATCGACTGGCACGTCGGCCCGTCCGAGCGTCGAGAGATGGTGGAAGCCCTGGCCTCCCTGCAGCTGAACTCTGCGTTGGTGGCGGCGTCCTTCCGTCATCGCCTGTCCGACGCTGTCGTCGCAGCCTGGGCCACTGATCTGCAGGAGATCTTCGACGATGCGGGCACCTGGCTGCTGGGGTTCTTCAGCGTCTGGCCTCGCACGGTGGAACCGGTGGCCCTGAGGCTCACGGCGTGAGCGGGCTGCGGCAGCTCTGCGCCCGAAGGGGCGCGTAGGCTCTCCTCATGGCGCCTCACGAGTTCATCCCCGCAGACTTCGACCCGCCGACCGCATTGGCCACCCGGCAGTTCCGGCTCGAGCCGCTGGGTCCGCAGCACAATGAGGCCGACCTCCGGGCGTGGACATCGAGCATCGCGCACATCAGGGCCACTCCGGGGTATCCGGACGGCTCCTGGCCGCCGGAGCAGGGCATGAGCCCGGACGAGAACCTCACCGACCTCACCCGGCACGCGGCCGACTTCGTTGCGCGTCGAGGTTTCACCTTCACGGTGCTCGATCCCGACGACGACGTCATCGGCTGCGTGTACCTGTATCCCTGCGCTTCCCCGGAGCGTGACGTGGAGGTGCAGTCCTGGGTGCGGCAGGACCGCGCCGAGCTGGACGAGCCGCTCGCCCAGGCGGTGGCGGACTGGCTGGTCGTCGCCTGGCCCTGGGAGAACCCGGACCGTCACGGTCGCTGATCCCGCACCTTCACCGTGACGGTGACGTGGTCGCCGACGTCGATCCGCTCGGCCCGCTGCACCGCCACCTTCACCGGCACGAGGAATCGGCCGTCCTTCGGCCAGACGGCCGTGTCGAAGTCGGTGGCGCCGATGGTGGCGCGCACCGGCACCTGCCCCCAGTACATGAGACCCCGAGCGGCCTCCTTCAGCTGGGCGGAGAGCTCCTCCGGCATGGGCGCGAACACGAACGGCGCAGGCCCGCGCCATTCGATGAGCTCTGCGTCGAAGGTCCAGCCCGTCATCGACTCTCCATGCGCTCATGCTAGCGGCAGGCAGGGGAAGGGGAACTCATCAGGCCGAGTCCTCCGGCCAGTCGAACCGTCGGAGTGTCCCGTAGGAATCACGGCGGGCGGCGTAGGCCAGGGTGGCCTGCTCCGGGGCGTCGTCGCCGATCAGGACCCGCAGGGGGCGGTCGGGGTCGCCTAGGTGCGCGATCAGGGCGTCGGCGGCGAGGCGAGGATCAGCGTCCGTCGGCTGCGTGTCGGCATCAGGGGCGGGCCACGGGACAGCGGGGGTACCGAAGAGGTCGGTGCGCAGCGCGTCGTACTCGGGCTTCGGCTCGGCGAACGTCATGCTCGTCCCGGCCCAGTCGGTCGCGAAGCCGCCCAACTGGGCGATCGTCACCCGGACCCCGAACTGCGCGACCTCGGCGGACAGCGCCTCGCTGAACCCTTCGAGAGCCCATTTGCTGGCGTTGTACACCCCGAACGTCGGCATGGCTCCGACGGCGCCCACCGTGGAGATCTGCACGATATCGCCACCGCCGCCGGCCCGCAGGTGGGGGATCGCGGTGCGCGAGACCCACATGGCGCCGAACAGGTTCAGGTCCACGAGGTCGCGGGCCTGCTGCTCCTCGACCTCCTCGATCGCGCCGACGAAGCCGGCGCCGGCGTTGTTCACGACGACGTCGAGACCGCCGAACTCCTGGGCGGCGTCATCGACGACGGCGGCGACGGCATCGGCGTCACGGACGTCGAGCAGAACCTCCCGGACTGAGCTCGGATGGGCATCGAGCAGCTGCGACATCGCTCCGGGGCTGCGGACGGTTCCGATGACGCGGTCTCCCTGTGCCAGGGCGGCCTGCGCGAAGGCGCGACCCAGCCCGCGGCCTGCGCCGGTGATGAGCCAGGTGCGGACGGGAGCTGGTGTCTCAGGCATGGCAAGTTCCCTTCAGCGAAACGGTTCGTCTCGCCAGTATCATGAGCGACGCTTGATCCTGTCAAGACGGTGCGTCTCGTCTCGCGATGAGGTACTCTACCGGCATGACGCCTACGCCGGAGACCTCCACGTCGGGAGCGCGGGAACCTGACGCGTCCCGACGCAGTGATCGAGCCCGCCGAGCGATCCTCTCTGCGACGCGCGAGCTGATCAGCGACGTCGGTTATGCCCGGCTGAGCATCGAAGGCATCGCCTCGGCCGCCGGCGTCGGCAAGCAGACGATCTACCGCTGGTGGAGGTCGAAGGCCGCCGTCGTCTTTGATGCGATTCTGGAGGCCAACTCTCAGGACGGAGGGTCCGTGGCGTTGCCGGACACCGGTGACCTCGAATCAGATCTCCGGGCCGTGCTGCGGGGGACCGTCGCCGCGCTGACCGAGCCCGCCACCGACCGCCTCCAGCGCGCGATCACCGCAGAGATTCAGACGGACCTCGTCGTCGCTGACGAGTTGGTGCACCGTCTGCTCCGGCCTCAGCTCGACGCCACCGCTGCGCGCATCACGGCAGCGGTGCAGGCTGGCCAGGCCGGTGAGTCCGTGAATCCGCAGCTGGCGGCGGAGCTCCTCTTCGGCCCGGTCTTCCATCGCTGGCTGCTGCGAACCGGCCCGCTGGATGACGAATTCGCCGACGGTGTGCTGGCCATGGTTCTGGCGGGCCTGTGGCCCCGCTGAAGGGCGCGTGAGGCTTCCCGCTCGTCTCGGGCCGAGCAGCAGTTGTGCGGGGTGGGCCAGCGGGCTACTGTGTGGGCCTCACTCGATCTCGCTGTCAGGAAGGTCCCCCGTGGGAAAGCTCATCGCGTGGAACATCATGTCGATCGACGGCTTCTTCGAAGGGGACGAGCCGTGGGACCTCCGTCTCCACGAACACATCTGGGAAGACGATCTGCGCGATCTCAGCCTCCACTTCGGCGAGGAGGCCGGGCTCCTCGTCTTCGGACGCGCCACCTATGAAGGAATGGCGGCCCACTGGCCGAGCGACACGAGTGAGCCGGAGATCGCACGGTACATGAACAGAATCCCCAAGCTCGTGGCCTCCCGGACGCTGACCGAGCCCGAGTGGAACAACACCGAGGTCACCGCCGATCCTGTCGGGGAACTCGCGCGCCGGAAACAGAGCACCGACCTGCCCATCTACGTCTTCGGCAGTGCGGAGCTCGTAGATTCACTTCTCGAGGCCGGCCTCGTCGATGAACTTTTGATCGGTGTCGCTCCGGTGATCCTCGGCTCCGGCACACCGTTGCTGAAGGCACGCGTCGCTGCGCGTCCGGTCCGGTTCCTCGAGTCACGCACGGTGGACACCGGGGGCGTCCTGCTCCGCTACCGCGTCACGGACGCGTGACCGCTGCCGCTCGCCGGCGGCCGTACCATCACGTGCTGACTATCGCCCGGGCATCGGTCGGTGCCTGCTGGATGGGATGGAAGGAAACGTCGATCTCCCCTCCGCAGCGTCAGGATGGGGCGCTCGTCGCCGTCATGAGACGAACCGTCAGGCACTCCCGCGGCCCCGCTGTTTGGTACTCTTCCGGTGACGGCGGACTCAGTCGTCGACTGCACTTCCAGGCGACGGATCGCCTGAATCATTGCGGAGAGGCCTGAGGAGATCGGGACATGTCCGGATGGGGTGCCGCGCATCGACCTGCGCGGAAGACCACAGTGCCGCCTGCCCGAGGCGGCTGACGAAAGGACATGATCATGACGGACAGGACTGCGAAGAACCACGAGAAGGTCGTCAGCAAGATTGCGGCGATGGACGAGCCCCGACGGACTGTCATGCGCCGCCTGCATGACCTGATCCTCGAGGCCGCGCCGGATCTGAAGCCACGTATCTGGTATGGCATGCCCGGTTACGCGAAGTCGGCGAGCTCCCCGGTCCTGGTGTTCATCCGCAATGACGAGCTGATCTCGCTCGGGGTGAGTGAGAAGGCCGGACCCGTTCCGGCAGGCGAAGGAGAGGGGCGGCTCCTTCCGTCGGCGTGGTTCGTCGACGAGCTGGACGATGTGACGGAGCGTCGCGTCGCAGAGATCGTCCGCGCCGCCGTCGCCTGAACCCGGGAGGGCTCCTGCCTGCAGCGATTCCGGTCGCCTGGACTTCTGTGTCCCGTCCGAGCGCTGCCCCCGATGGTCGTACGCGCCGACAGTACAGTGGAGCCCATGACTGAACCGACCCGCTGGGTGACCGAGACCGGGGATGACCACTCGCAGTGGTACATCGACCGCTTCCGCCGCATGGCTGCCGAGGGGAAGGACCTCGTCGGTGAGGCGCGTCTGGTGGACGCCATGGTCCCGCGGCAGGCCCGGATCCTCGACGCCGGCTGCGGCACCGGGCGGCTGTCCGGTGAGCTCCATGCCCGCGGCCACACGGTGGTCGGCGTCGATGCCGACGACGCGCTCGTCACCGCAGCGCGGCAGGATCACCCGGGCCCCCGCTACGCCGTGGCAGACCTCTCCGAGCTGACGCTGGAGATGCTGGGGGAGGCCGAGCCCTTCGATGCCGCCCTGCTGGCGGGCAACGTCATGGTGTTCGTCGCCCCCGGGACCGAGGTCCAGGTGCTGCGGAGCGTCCGCGACTGCGTGACCAGGGAGGGTTTTCTGATCCTCGGCTTCCACGTGGACCGCCACCTGAGCCTGCAGGACTTCGACCGGCATGCCGCCGACGCCGGGCTGTGGGTCGAGCATCGCTTCGCCACCTGGGACCTGCGGGCCTGGCATGACGACGCCGACTTCGCCGTCACCGTGCTGCGCCGCGCAGGTGTCTGAGGCGCTTGCAGAGTGCCGTCATTCGGGGTGAGGGCGACGACGGTGCTGCTTGGTCTCGGAGCGTCTCCGTTTCGCCTCCAGCCGCCGACGGCGTGAGGCCCGTGTGGGGCGGGTCGGCCGGCGCGGGGTCTCTGGGAACACGGCATCGCGCAGCAGGGCGGCCAGTCTCTGCCGCGCGGCGGCCCGGTTGCGTCGCTGAGACCGGTGCTCCGAGGCGTTGATGGTCAGCATGGTCCCGGTGAGCCGGGAGGCGAGGCGGTGGAGGGCCCGCTGACGCTGCTCCTCGGTCAGTGCCGTCGTCGTGGCGAGATCCACGCTGAGCTGCACGCGGGAGGCTGTGGTGTTGACACCTTGCCCGCCGGGGCCGGAGGCGCGGGAGAACTGTTCGTCCAGCTCTGCCTCCGGCACGCGCAGACCGTGCGGCGCACCAGGGCCGGGAAAGACATGCAGATCGTCCATGGGGACGAGTCTGCCGCATCGGATGCCTGAACCTCGACCTGGCAGCCGGAGGTCCGCGCAGGTGTGGATGGGTTCTCCACAGATGCCCGAAGGGGGTGGTGGCCGCCCGCTGCGGGCCGCCAGGATCGGGGCATGAACTTCGAGGATCTCCCCCAGGACTGGACCGCCGTCCCCCTGACCTCGCCGCGCGTGGCCGGCGCCGTCGTAGACCGGGTGCTCAGCGAGAAGCTGCGTGCTGAGGACACTTTGCTGCTGATTCCCTGTGACGAGCGCGGAGTCGCCTACCCGCCGCCCATGCTCATCAGCGAGACCGACTGGCAGGCTGACGGGCAGGAGCGTCGCGAGATGTTGGAGGTGCTGGCCTCCCTCGGTGTGCCCTCCATGGTGGTGGCCTTCTCCTCCTCGCGGCCGGTGCCCAGCGGCGTGGTGGATGCCTGGCGTGCCGACGTCGACGCCGCGTTCGCTGCGGTGGGCACTCGACTGCTCGGCGTCTTCACTGCCTGGTCGCACACCGTCCGGCCCGTCACGCAGGTCCCGGTGGGAACCTGAGTCCGCCGCCAGTAGGCTGGGGGCTGTGAGCACCTCGACGGATCTCAGCCTGCACACCACCCTGATCGGAGAGGGTGGCCCTGTGGTGGTCTTCCTGCACGGGCTCTTCGGGCAGGGGAAGAACTTCACCCAGATCGCGAAGGGCCTGACTCCGGAGCACCGGAGCCTGCTGCTGGACCTGCCGAATCATGGGCGGTCCGAGTGGACCGAGCGAATCGACTATGCAGAGATGGCCGATCATGTGGCTGCGAAGCTGAGTTCCGGCGTCGCGGCCGAGGGGCCCGTCCATCTGGTCGGGCATTCGATGGGCGGCAAGGTTGCCATGGTCCTGGCCCTGCGTCATCCCGAGCTGATCGACAGGCTCGTGGTGGTGGACATCTCTCCGGTGTCCTCCGGGGGACCCATGGGTCAGTTCGAACATCTTCTCGACAGCCTCGCCACCCTCGACGTGACCCGGCTGAGCTCACGCCGCGAGGCCGAGGAGCAGCTCCAGGAGCCGATTCCGGAAGCGATGACCCGCGGTTTCCTGCTGCAGAGCCTGGTCCGTGAGGGCGGGGCGTTCCGGTGGCTGTCCAATCTGGAGCTCCTGCGCTCCGAGCTCGACGTGATCGGCGGCTTCCCTGACGCCGGTGACGCGCAGTTCACCGGGCCCGTGCTCTGGGTCGCCGGCGCCGACTCGGACTACATCGACGAGGAACACCGGCCCGTGATGCGAGAGCTCTTCCCTCAGGTGCAGCTGCTGCGTATCAAGGACGCCGGTCACTGGGTCCACGCGGCTCAGCCGGAGGTCTTCACTTCAGTCCTGCGGCAGTTCCTCGGATCCTGAGCCCCCTGGAGGGTTTGACCCGCCACGCTCCACGACATACTGTATTGCATATGCAAATTGCAGTGAATTCCGAGGAGTCGTCATGGTGTCTCGATCGCTGACCACAATCATCGGACTGACAGGAGTCGTGGCCCTGACCGGATGCGGAACGCTCGGAGGTGAACCGCACGACGATTCGGGGCAGGAGAGCCCCGAGTCCACGTCCGAGGAGAGCCCGGAACCGGCGTCTGAGGATTCGCCCGACGAGCCGCGTGAACCCGCCGAGGACGTCACGCTCACCATGGACGACGCGGTGAAGACCATCACGTACCCCATCCAGGGCAGCTTCGCCGAGGGGGAAGTCACCATGGGGCTGCACTCCCTCGAGGTGGTGGACGACGCCATGCTGCTGACGGTGAGCTTCGTGCCGGAGTACGAGGACCCCTCCGAGGTGCATCTCTTCCAGAACCTGCACAGCCTGGGCAGCACCACTCTGCTGCCCGTGGTGAACGACCGTGAGAATCTGAAGGCCTATCACGTGCCGCGGCAGACCACGAACCAGTTCGCCCAGGGAGGCGGATGGCTCGGCGGATCCTTTGCCACCGGTGCGTGGGCGTCGCCAGTCGGTGACATCGAGGCTCAGCATGGGGAGCTCATCACGCATTGGGCGTACTTCCCTGCTCCTGAGGATGACATCGACACGGTCGACGTCGCGGTCGTCCCCGGGGTTCAGGAGTTCCAGGACGTGGAGATCCAGCGATGAGGAGCCATGATGTGCGCATCCCCGCAGGGGTCGCCGTCGGCATGGTCGTCCTGCTGGGCACGACGGCGGCGGTCCATCCCGGACATGTCGGGGGCCCGGTCGAGCAGACGGAGACCCTCGATGGCCCGCCGGAGCGCCCCGAGGACCTGAAGATGGACGACGCCGTGCACGCCTACGACGCTGACCCCTTCATCTACCGGTACGCGGCGCAGGACTTCATTGAACATCTGGGTGATCCCACCGTGGAGGACGCCGAGGAGAACCTGATCTCCCTGTCCACCGACATCCTCTTCCGCATCAACAGCTGGGAGCTGCCTGACAGGGCCGGCGACCACCTGGCCGAGCTGGTGGACGAGATACCAGAGAGCGCCGAGGTGCAGGTCACCGGGCACACCGACTCCGTCCCCACGGGCGAGGAGTTCGACAACCAGGAGCTCTCGGAGCGGCGGGCCGAAGCGGTCGCCGACGTCCTGAGCGAGGAGAGGCCCGATCTGACGCTGGAGGTCTCCGGCAAGGGCGACACCGAGCCGGCAGTCACCGAAGAGGAGGAGGACCCCGCCACCTACGCCGCGAATCGCCGCGTGGAGATCGTCTACGAGGACTGATCCGGCTCAGCCCGCGGCCGGCACGTGGTCCGGGTGCGCGGTCCGGCGGCCGTCCTCACCCCGGTCCAGGGCGTCGAGGACGGCGGCGTCCTCGGCTGCGAGCTCCCAGTCCAGGACCTCCAGATTGCTGGCCATCCGCTCGGTCTGGTCCGTCTTGGGGATGATCACGTCGCCGCGCTGCAGGTGCCAGCGCAGGATCACCTGGGCAGGGGTGCGTCCCAGCCGGTCGGCGAGCTCGATGACGGCGGGGTCCGTCAGGTCGTCCCCCTTGCCGAGCGGGCTCCACGCTTCGACGGCGATCCCGTGGTTCCAGCACCAGCGGCGCAGCTCATCGTTGGAGAAGTACGGGTGCGCCTCGATCTGATCCACGGCTGGGAACACGCCGGTGGCCTCG
This sequence comes from Nesterenkonia aethiopica, assembly GCF_039534665.1. Classification (NCBI taxonomy): domain Bacteria; kingdom Bacillati; phylum Actinomycetota; class Actinomycetes; order Micrococcales; family Micrococcaceae; genus Nesterenkonia; species Nesterenkonia aethiopica. The sequence continues at coordinate 109,936 of NZ_BAAAVT010000013.1, forward strand.
ATGATCCGCTCCAGATGGTGGGATTCGAAGTTGGAGACGCCGATCGCTCGCGCCCGTCCGGACTCGGCGACGGCGATCATGGCTCGCCACGTGTCCACGTAGTCGATCTCCAGCATCGGCACCGGCCAGTGGATGAGGAACAGGTCCACGGCGTCCAGGCCGAGATGGGCCAGCGACTCGTCCAGGCTGCGGTCGACGTCGTCGGGCGCATGGTTGCCGTTGTCGAGCTTGGTGGTGATGAAGACGTCATTCCGGGCGACGCCCGAGGCGCGAAGTCCTTCCCCGACGCCGGCCTCGTTGCCGTACATCTGGGCAGTATCGATGTGACGGTAGCCGGCCTGCAGGGCCGCGGCCACGTTCCTGGCCGGGTCCGACGACCGGCCGGTGCCGTATCCGATGCGTGGAATGCTGGTTCCGGAGTTCAGCTGCTGGTGTTCCATGGCCCGAGCATACGCGTCCTGGCCGGTCCGGGGTGGCGGGTGTCGGCGTAGGATGCCGTCATGCTCGGACTGACGCTGATGCTCACCCGCTTCCTCTCAGCCCTCCGCACGGCGTGGCAGGACCTCGTCTTTCGCGGAGCCTTGCTGAGTCTGCTGATGCTCGTGCTCAGCGCCACGATCTTCTACACGCTCAGCGAGGGGTGGCCCGTCCTCGATGCCCTGTACTTCTCCGTGGTCAGCGGCCTCACCGTCGGCTATGGGGACCTGGTGCCGAGCAGCCCATTGGCGAAGGTCTTCACCATGCTCTACGCGCTGCTGGCCGTGGGGTTGTTCGTCACCATCGCCGCCTCTCTGGGTGGTGCCTTCGCCAGGAACCGGTCTGAGCGCAGGGCCGGGCGCCGTCGTCGGCGGCGGGACGGAGACTCGGACTCCGAGCCCGACGTTCAGGTGGACGGAGAGCTCGATGCTGAGGCACTTGAGGGCCTGCGCGTCCGCGTGCACCCGGACGGGGCCGCCTCGGGATGGTCTCCGCGCAGCGCTGACGGCCGGGAGAGCTGGGTGACCGCGACGTCTTCTGGTCGGCTGGTGGGGTTCGTGCGGGTGATCGGCGACCGGGACCAGGACGCCGTCGTCCTGGAGCTGCTCTTGGATCCCGAGCATCACCGGCTGGGGGAGACGCTGGTGCAGCGCGCCGCGGAGATGGCACGAGAGGCGGGACACAGGCGGCTCTTCGCCGATTTCTCTGACCCTCAGGATCGTGCTGTGTTCAAAGCCTGCGGGTTCGTCCGGGGCTCGGCCGGCGTCCGGCAGCTCATCTGATGGCGAACAGCGGGAATGCGTGCGCGGCTGGGACGGTTTTCGCCACCATGCGTGCGATGACTTATTCCGAGTACGGTTCACCTGACACTCTGCAGCTCACCGAGCAGCCGACCCCGAAGCTGGGCCCCGGCGCGGTGCTGATCGCGGTGGAGCGCGCCGCGGTCAATCCCGTCGACTGGAAGCTCATGGCCGGTGGGCTCGACGCGATGCTTGATGCGGTGTTCCCCGTGATCCCGGGATGGGACGTCTCCGGGGTGGTGGAGGCGGTGGGCCCCGACGTCCCCGAGTTCGCTCCAGGAGACCGAGTGGCGTCCTACGCCCGCAAGGATGTCGTCCACGGCGGCACCTATGCCGAGTTTGTGGCTCTGCCGGCCACTTCCGTGGCGCGCGTGCCCGCGGGCGTGTCCTTCGATGAGGCCGCAGGCCTGCCGTTGGCGGGTCTCACCGCGCTGCGCTCCCTGGAGACCCTGCGTCTCTCCGGGGACGACACCCTGCTCATCCACGGCGCCTCCGGGGGAGTGGGTCATCTCGCGGCCCAGCTGGCCTCGGCTTCCGGTGCCAGGGTTCTCGGCACGGCCTCGGAGCGGAATCACGAGAAGCTTCGGGCGCTGGGCGTGGAGCCGCTGACCTACGGCGAGGGGCTCGCAGAGCGAGTCCGTGGCCTGGCGCCCCAAGGCGTCACGGCGGTCGCCGACTTCGCCGGGGGAGTGCTCGAGCAGACGTTGGATGTGCTGGCCGAGGGCGGTCGCCACGGGTCGATCGCGGACCCCTCAGTGGAGGAGCACGGCGGTCGCTGGGTGTGGGTGCGGCCCGACGGGCAGAAGCTGGCCGAGCTCTTGGCTAAAGTCGCCGACGGCGCCCTGAGTGTGGAGATCGACCGGCACTTCCCCCTGGAGCAGGCGGCCGACGCGATGACGCACAATCAGGCCGGCGCCGGCTCCGGGAAGATCATCATCGACGTCACGGAGTGATCGGCTGATCCAGCAGCTGCTGCACGGCGGCGCGGTCACCGCGCACCTCGAGAGATGAGGTCGCGAGGTCGCGCCGCCCCCAGAGGAGCAGAGCGACGTCTTGGGCCCGGCCGCGGATCTCCGCGGCCGGGTCTTCTGCGTCCTCGGGCATGACCCAACTGGTCGCGGCGTCCGTGGCGGTCACGCGGACCGACGACGACGGCGGCTCCGCGCGTCCCCGCCGCACCTGGCGGGGGTGCATGACGGTGATGATCTCGTCGATTCCGTCGGCCCACACCTCGGCCCCCGCCTCGGGTGGCTCGGCATCGAGAGACTCGGCGAGATCATGGAGGTGGATCAGGGTCTCGTGCACCTGGCGACGTCGCCAGAACGACGCCGTTCCGTCACGTCCGAGGATCCGCGCGGGAGCATTGGGGCTGAGCTGAGTGAGGGTCTCGTGGAGGTGGGCGGCGCAGGAGCGATAGTGCGCGGCGAGGTCCTCCGGGTGTTCTGCGGGGCGTTCCTCGTCAGGGGCCGAGGCGAGGCCTTGAGCCATGTCCGCCGCCCAGAGGTGGACGTCACTGAGATGCACGGTGAGGTCCCGGACAGTCCACCGGCCACAGGAGGGCACTGGCGCGTCGGGGTCGGCGACGAGCAGATGCGCGTGGAACTCCCGCTGCAGGGCGGCGAGCAGCGCGAGATGGTCGATGTCAGGCCGACTGGAGAAGTCACGCATGGAGACAGCGTAGCTGCGGCGGCCATGGAGTGGCGTGGGCATGCTGAGGATGGCACCTGGGTGGGGGCCGTCCTCAGCATGTGGAGCAGTGAATGTGGCGGATGCGGTGGTGGTCAGGGGTGGCCACGGATGTGGACACGATGACTGGTGTGGAGCAGGTCGATGGGTCCGGCAGGTGCGGCGCGACGGTGAGAGTTCAGGGCGCGCGGCATGGCCCGCAGTGCTGTCCAGTTCAGACGTGTCAGGGGTGGGGGTCTGTGCCGGGACCGACAGGGCCGAGGTGGCGCTGGGGGACTCGGCGGCGCTGATGGTGATCCCGGGCCCATCGGTGTCGCTGTCTTCGGTGGTGTGGCCGGTTCCTCTTCGGTGAGCAGTCCGTGGGACTTCAACCGATGGTGTCTGCGGCACAGGGCCTGCAGGTTGGGCCCGCTGGTGGAGCCTGCCGGGTAGGGGAGCCGGTGGTCAAGATCGCAGCGCTGCGCCGGGATGGTGCACCCCGGGGCCTGGCAGACCCCATCGCGGAAGATGATGGCGTCCCGCAGCCGGGCCGGAGCGTAGCGGCCGGTATAGGTGATGGAGAGGATGTCCGGAGAGACGTCTCCTGCGCCGGGCCGGTGCGGGCCGGGCTGGATCGGACCGGGCTGGGGTGGGCTGGTGGTGGCGTGGTACCAGTCGTGGCAGGTGCGGGGATCACCGGCGAGGTGGCGGACATCGCTGGCCGGGATCACCCAGTTCCGGTCGGCACTGATGCCCGGGTCGTCGCTGTGTCCGGTCAGGGTGGTCTCAGGGATCATCACCGCGATCTTCGCCTCTACCGGGGCGCCCTCGACCCGGCCGGAGAGCAGCCAGGAGGCGAACAGATCAGCCTCCAACTGAGCCAGAGTCCGAGGATCCCGTGCATCGGCTGGATCTGTGGGTGGGGGTTCGAGGC
>NZ_BAAAVT010000014.1:0-107241 GCF_039534665.1 Nesterenkonia aethiopica
GTCCTGGTGCGCCGCGCGTTTGGTCGGGTCGCGCCGCGATGTCCAGGCTGCATTGTCGTTCGGGGCGAATGTCGAAGAGACGAGGGCGCCCTGGAGCTTCATCGACTTGCCAACCATGTTGATCTTGCCCTGAAGTGGCATAAGGACTGCTTGCACCTGTTTTTCCTTGCGTCCACCATCCTTCGGTTCGACATGGAGCGCGGCGTGGATCCGCTTGGCCTTTGCGCACCGTCGTGCGAACTCGTAGGCGTCGCCGTCGTTTTCAGACCGAGACCAGATATGCAGCATCCCGAGGGTTCCGCTGATTTTACTAGCAAGAGTTGCAACGAGGTCCTGGGGTTGGCTGGCCCCGGGGTACGTATAGTCCTTCACCTCGATGAGCCAGAGCTCGTCATTCTTAAGGAGTACGATGTCGCACCCTTTGATGCCCCACCCTTTGACGTCGTTGTACTGGGCGCTGTCATCGAAGATGTGCACGGCGTCAGCATTGGGAAAGGTGAAGTAGATGCCGTCAACGAGAACTTCGGTGGACATGCGTATCACCTGGAGAGATAGCGCAGCGACTGCTCGGCTTCAGCCTCGAGCGCTGCGATGAAGTCGAGGTCGTCGAGGTCGTTGGCTGTGCTGACCTGTACGTCGGCACTACTAGCGTCGTCTCCACTCTGATCGCGAGTAAGACCAATGTAGCGTGTGGAGAAGTTCTCATCGGACGAAGACATCTGCAACTCGCGGAGGATGAACATGCTGTGCGTGGCGACGAAGATTTGGGATCCGCTCTTGGCAAGGTGGATCAGTGCGTGCGCGACGGCTTTTTGCGAGGCAGGATTGAGGTTGGCTTCTGGCTCATCCCAGAAAAGGTAGCCGCCGTTCAGGAGAACTCCGGACGAGATGAGGCGCACGATCATCGCGAGTTTCCGGTGGCCCTCGGCGAGCAGCGTAGCCTCCAGATTCCCGATCCCGGGCTGCCTGAGGAAGAATCGGCCACCTTCTTCGAAGACGGTCCCGCCTTGCAAGAGTGCCGAGAAGGGTTTGACAAGTGTGTTCGCGTCTTTGCCGCGTGGTCCCCGCAACGCGGGGATCTGCAACAGTTGGACCGTGTCGCGCCAGGTCTCTTCGAAGTTTGTCTCGCGGCTGTCGTATAGCGCTAGGAATGAGGAACCGAGCGATAGAAGTTCGTGCGTCGGAAGGAAGACGGGGGAGTCAGGGAGGTCCTTGGCAGGGTATGTCTCCGTAGCGACCTCGCGCTTGGCGGTGCTGGCGAAGCTGAAGACGAGGGGGTTACTGATTCCCTGATACTTGATGCCGACCTCGGCGCGGGTGCGGCCACGGGCGCGTCGGGTGAGACGCCCGAGTTGAGTCGGACGAAATACGCCGTCGAGCTTGGCAGCAATTTCGGTGTTGAGATCCCGCTTGGTCAGCTGGTCGGCATCGTGGAGCACCTTCGTGCCTGAATACAGCAACTTAAGGAGCTGAGACTTGCCCGCGGCGTTGTCGCCGACGACCACGTTGAGGTTCCGAGACAGGTCGATGTTCACGTCGTCGAAGGGGCCGAAGCGTGAGGCGGTCAGCTGTGCGATGGGATGAGTCGCCATAGCGCGAGTATACGTGTGCGGGAAGAAGCGATGGCTGTGGTGACTCCCCTGGCGCGCTAGCCTTCCGGCGTGCTCGAGGCCCGCCCGGCCCACTTGCAGTGTGCATCATGCGGCAGAACGTTCAGCAGTTGTGCGATGGACGTGGGCAAGAGAACTCCGCACAGTGTCCGAGGGTCGCTGTGACGACCTCCTCATTCTTCTCATGGCGGAGCTGGAAGATTCTCAGGCCCAGGCGCGTGTTGGACCGTGGGGCGTTGCTTTTCTCACATCTTTCACGAACGCTCCGGGAGCGCGGGCGGTCATGGGGCCATTTCGGCATCGTCGAGGGGGCGCTGGCTCACGCGTCGGTTCGTCGACGTCGACAACTGCCAACGCTGCCTGCTCGCCGCTGACTGCGGCTTCCTGGCTTGACCTCTACCGAACGTCTGAAGGGTCAGGAAGCCCCACCCTGGATGGATGGCCAACATCGAACCCTCCATGCTGGGTCTGCGATTCACGGGAACCGTGGGTGCATACAAGAGGACCGCGGCCGGGCCCGCCCCGCCGTCACCGACTGGCTGTGACGCCCGCCATGTGATGAGATGAAGGCTGTGACACGGGGTGCCGCGCACTGCGGCTGAGATGACACCCGTCGAACCTGATCCAGTTAGCACTGGCGAAGGGATTGTCCGGCATGTGCGGCGCTGATCCGCACGGCGCCAGACCCGGTGACCTCCATCGGTGTCCAGTGCGCATCGCCCGCGGGCCGCCTTCGCCTCGAGACGAGAGGCAACCATGAGCACCGACACGGCACTCAACGACGCCGCACCCACCAGCACCGCGTCCACCACCGAATCCGCCGCCGGCCCCCACGACGGCGCCCTGCCCCTGAGCGAGCAGGTCGTCGTCGTCACCGGCGGCGCCCGCGGCCTGGGCGCGGCCCTGACCGCCGCGTTCCTGCGCGAAGGCGCCCGCGTGGTGGTCAACTACCACTCCTCGCAGTCCGCCGCCGACGAGATCGCCGCCGCCCACCCCGAGCAGGCGCTCGCGGTGCAGGCCGACGTCCGCGACGCGGAGCAGGTCCGCAGCCTGATCAGCACCGCGCGCGAGCACTTCGGACGACCGGTGACCACGGTGGTGAACAACGCCCTGGTGGACTTCGCCTTCACCGGCGATGCCCGCTCCAAGGCCCACGAGATCACCGCCGAGGAGTTCGAGGCGCAGTTCGCCGGTTCGGTGACCGGCCCGCTGAACCTCATCCAGGCGGCCCTGCCCGGGATGCGCGAGGTCGGCCAGGGCAGGGTCATCACCATCGGCACCAACCTCTTCCAGCACCCGGTGGTGCCGTACCACGACTACACCGCGGCCAAGGCTGCGCTGCTCTCGCTGACCCGCACCTTCGCCGACGACCTCGGCCCCGACGGCATCACCGTCAACATGGTCTCCGGTGGGCTGCTGCGCACCACCGACGCCTCCGCCGCCACCCCGGAGGAGGTCTTCGACGCCATCGCCGCGGGCACCCCGCTGCGCAAGGTCACCATCCCGGAGCAGCTGGCTGACGCCGCCCTGTTCTTCGCCTCCCCGTGGTCGCGCGGGGTGACGGGGCAGAATCTGATCGTCGACGGCGGGCTGGTGAAGGGCTGAGCATGGGAGCGGTCGCACCGGAGGTCAAGCTGAACCTGTTCCTCTTCGGCGTCGGGCACCACAAGGCCGCCTGGCGCGCACCGGACTCTGCGGTGGAGCGGCTCGGCGACGTCGAGCACTACATCGAGCTGGCACGCCTCGCCGAGCGCGGAAAGCTCGACGCCGTGTTCTTCGCCGACGGCCACTCGCTGGGCATCGGCGCCGTCGAGGACGGACCCACCTGGTTCCTGGAGCCGCTGACGCTGCTCTCCGCCATGAGTCAGCACACCGAGCGGATCGGGCTGGTCAGCACCGTGTCTTCGACCTTCTGGACCCCGTTCCACGCCGCCCGGCTGCTGGCCAGCCTGGACCACATCAGCGGCGGGCGCATCGGCTGGAACGTGGTGACCTCCATGTTCGACGCCGAGGCGCAGAACCACTCCTATCCGTCCATGCCCGCTCATGCCGAACGCTACGGACGGGCTGAGGAGTTCATCGACGCCGTCACTCGGCTCTGGGACTCCTGGCCGCAGGAGTCCCTGCTCCACGATCGAGACGGACGCTACGCCGACGGCGGCCTGATCGCTCCCATCGATCATCAGGGTGAGCACTTTCAGGTGGCCGGCCCGCTGAACGTGCCGCGGCCGCCGCAGGGCCGGCCGGTGCTCTTCCAGGCTGGGGCTTCGGACCAGGGTCGAGACCTGGCCTCCCGCCATGCGGAGGCGATCTACGCGGCCGCCTATGACGCCGAGGCCGCGCGTGACTACAGCACTGACATCCGGCGCCGGCTCGCCGCCGCAGGCCGCGACCCCCAGGGCACGGCGATCATGCCCGGGCTGGTCACCTATGTGGGCTCCACCCTGCAGGAGGCACGCGCCAAGCAGGCCGCATTGGATGCACTGCTGCCCACCGAGGCCTCGCTCCGCCAGCTCAGCGTGTTCATCGGGCAGGACACCTCGGACTGGGAGCTGGACGCGCCCGTGCCGGAGCTGCCCCCGTTGGAGGAGTTCACCGGGCCGCAGGGTCGCTACGCGACGATCCTGCGGATCATCGCCACCGAGCGGCCCACTGTCCGGCAGCTGCTGGGCCGGCTGGCCGCCGGGGGAGGTCACTGCACCATGGTGAGCACGCCGGAGTCGATCGCCGATGAGATCGAACACTGGGTGGACTCGGGCGCCGCCGACGGCTTCAACCTCATGCCGCCGGCCTTGCCGGGGAGCCTCGAGGACTTCGTGGACCATGTGGTCCCGGAGCTGCAGCGTCGCGGACGGTTCCGCACGGACTACATCGGCACTACGCTGCGAGACCACCTGGGGCTGGCCGTGCCCGAACGGAGCACAGCCGTACCGGCTGCGGCGTTCAGTCCAGCGGGTGGCTGACCGGCAGGTCCTCGGCCAGCAGGTCGATCAGCTCCGCGGTCAGCTCGTCGTCGACGGCCAGCTCGGCGTCGTCGAGACGAGCGATCGGCGAGACCAGCCGCACGGAGGAGGCCAGGAAGACGTGGTCGGCGTCGAGCAGGTCCTGCGGCGTCAGCGGCCCATAGCCGAGATCCCAACCGGCCTTCTCGGCGGCGGCGAAGATCGCGCCCTGGGTGGTGCCGGGGAGGATCCCGGTCTCCAGTACCGGGGTGATGAGGCGGCGGGCTCCGTCCGCGCCGCGGGTGACGATCAGCACCGTGGAGGTCGGGCCTTCCAGGACCTGGCCGTCGGAGGTGGTGTAGATGACGTCGTCGAAGCCGTGGTCCTTCGCCCAGCGCAGGGAGGCCATGTTCACCGCGTAGCTGAGGGACTTCGCCCCCAGCAGCAGCCAGGGTGCGCGCTCCGCCGCCGTGGAGTCGTAGCCGCGGTCCAGCAGCGTCACCGCCACCGGCTGCCCGCGGGTGGCGCGCATCGCGTCGGTCACCGGGGTCAGCAGCGCCCAGTAGGTGCCGGCGAAGGCCGGGTCGTCAGAGGCGGGCTCACCCTCCACACCACGGGTGGCCACCAGCTTGATGGTCAGCTCCTCGGGCAGGGCGCCGCGGGTGCGGTACTCCTCGAGGCCCAGCTCGACGGCGGCCCGCCAGCTGGCCGCCGGCGGGAGGCCGATGTCCAGGATGTCGGCCGACCGGCCCAGACGCTCCAGATGCGCCTCGAGCTTGCGGATCCGCCCGGCCTCCGCATACATGGTCTCGAAGACGCCGTCGCCGCGCACGGCGCCCAGGTCCGTGACCCGCAGCTGCGGCTGGTGCGGGTCGAAGACCAGACCTTCAGGGTGCTCGACGTCGATCCGCACGGCGACGGCGGCGACGGAGTCCTCGTGGAAGTGCTCAGCCATGCCCCTCAGCATAGGGGTCTGGCCGGTGGAGGAGAACATCTGACACCGTAGGATGGTGAGCTGGACGGCGCCCTGATCAGGGCGGAGGGACGCAACAGACAGGGCGGGACGAGCGATGCTGTGGCCACTGAGCGGCCTGGGGATCGAGGGGCTGCCGCAATGGATCGTGCTCATCATCCTCATCTTCGAGGTCGGTGTGCGCCTGGCCGTGCTCGGCATCATCCCGGACAACAGGCGCCCCAACACCGCCATGGCGTGGCTGCTGGCGATCTTCTTCATCCCCGTCGTGGCCCTGCCCCTGTTCCTGATGATCGGCCGCAACAAGCTCTCGGCGCGCCGACAGGAGCGCCAGCGCAGCATCAACGCGGCCCTGCTGGAGGCCACCAGTCATATGGACCTCTCCGACCAGCTGCGGGACAAGGACGAGCAGCTCGGCGCCACGGCGGCCCTGAACAGGAAGCTCGGCGCCTTCCCGCTGCAGGAGGGCAACCGGATCGAGCTGATCTCGGACTACAAGGCCTCCTTCGACTGGATGGTCCAGGCCATCGACGAGGCCGAGGACTATGTGCACGTGCTGTTCTACATCGTCGGTGACGATCCCGAGTACGCCGGCCCCGTCCTGGACGCCCTCGAACGCGCCTCCGCCCGCGGCGTGCAGGTCCGCTTCCTCTATGACCATCTGGGCACCCTGCGGGTGAAGGGATATCGGCGCCTGAAGCGCCGACTGAAGCGGTCCAGCATCGAGTGGCACCGCGTGCTGCCCATCCGCCCGCTGCGCCGCCGGTTCTCCCGACTGGACCTGCGGAACCACCGCAAGATCGTCGTCGTCGACGGCAGGCACGCCCTCACCGGCTCCACCAACCTCATCGAGCCCCATTACCAGCGCCCGTCCGCGGCACGGATGGGACGGGAGTGGGTGGAGCTCAACGCGGTGATGACCGGCCCCGCCGTGACGGGGCTGGACATCGTCTTCGCCTCCGACTGGTATGCCGAGACCGGAGAGAACCTCGGCGAGCACCTGCTGGTGGACCCAGAGGCCGACGAGGCCGCCGTCGGAGGTTCTCTGGCCCAGGTGGTGCCCTCCGGCCCGGGGTTCCCCGACGAGAACAACCTGCGGCTGTTCAACGACCTCATCTACCAGGCCACCGAACGGCTGGTGATCTGCACCCCGTACCTGGTGCCGGACGACTCCCTGCTCTACGCGGTCACCAACGCCGCCCACCGCGACGTCGAGGTCATCCTGCTGGTCTCCAAGAAGGCCGACCAGTTCACCGTTCAGCACGCCCAGCAGTCCTACTATGAGGCGCTGCTCAACGCCGGGGTGCGGATCTTCCGCTACCCGGACCCGGATGTGCTGCACGCCAAGTTCATGATCATCGACGACGACGTGATGGTCATCGGCTCCTCCAACATGGACATGCGGTCCTTCTCGCTGAACCTGGAGGTGACCCTCATGGTGGTCGACGAGCAGAAGGTCCGTGAGGTGGAGGAGGTCTTCGCCTCCTACATGGCGATCTCCAGCGAGCTGCACCTCGAGGACTGGAGGCAGCGGCCCTGGCACGTGCGCTACTTGGACAATGTCTTCCGCCTCACCGCGGCCCTGCAGTGACGTGTCCTCACGGGCGCCTCGACACATGAGGTACCCTCAGAGGCTGTCCGTGCTCAGCTGAGCAGATGCTCTAAGCTGGAAGGCGCTCGCACACCAGACATTCATCCAGGTGAGGCCACCAATGGAGGGGCGATGATCCGAGATCGCACGCCACCGACGACGTCGGCGGCCGGTGCACGGCGCATCGCCATGCCCTCGGCTCTCCTGGCGGCCGTGCTCGGGCTCACCGGCTGCGGCTCGGACGGGGAGGGTTCCGAAGCACGGGACACCTATGCCGCCGTCTCCTCCGCCGAGGATGCCGAGCACGACGACGGTGAGGATACGGCAGAGGACGCCTCCGCGGGGATGAGCGAGAGGGACGTCGACGACGAGGCCGCGGCCCGGCTGGATGCCCTCAGCGAGGATGAGTTCCGCGAGCTGCTGCTGGAGGAGGACGAGCTTCCCTTCGAGCCCGACACCTACGTGGAGGAGTCCGGGGCAGAGTACTTCCACCAGCACATCGGCGTCACCGGGGACACCTACGTCACCGGCTTCGGCGATGAGGAGTGCACCCGGCAGATGGACGGGATCAACGAGCGCCTGGTGGGCCAGGACCCCCAGGACGGACTGATCCGGCAGGCCTCCCGCGCGACGGAGACCGGGGAGGAGCGCCTCTACCTGTGGATGCTCAGCTACGCGGAGGCCGTGGACACCGAGCCCCTCTGGGATGACGTGCTCGACGCCTGCGAGGGCCGTCGTCTGGAGGACGGGGCCGACACCATCGACTTCTCCGCGTTCGCCGCCGCAGGATTCCGCGGGCTCACCATGGAGATGGGCGTGGAGAACGGCTCCGACGTCGTCGAGATGGACGGGTACTCCGCCACCCGCGACATGGGCCGCAACCTGCTGATGATCAGCGCGGTCAACGTGGACGCCGCCACCTTCGAGGACGTCCTGACGGCTCAGGCCGCCAAGATCGACGCCCGGCTCGGCCGCTGAGCCCGCCGCCGGTTGGGCTCGCCTCCGGTTGGGCTCGCCCCGTCCAGATTCCTGAGCCCCTGCCATCTTCACGGGGCGCAGGGATCTGCGGGGGGCGGGAGCGGCGTGCGTGCCCCTCACCGCGAGGGGAACTCGACTCCGAGGGCGCCCAGCACTCCGGCAGACTTCGTGACGACCTCGTCCCACTCGTCGGCCGGGTCGGAGTCTGCGACGATCGCGCCTCCCAGCCCCAGGTGCAGGAGCGCCTCATCCTCCTCCGGGCGCCCTGGGGCGATGACCAGCGTGCGGATCAGCACCGAGAGGTCCGCGGCCCCGGTGGTGCTGAAGTAGCCTGCCACACCGGAGTAGGGGCCCCGCGGCCCGGTCTCCAGGCGCTGCAGGATGTCCATGGTGGAGATCTTCGGGGCGCCGGTCATGGACCCGGGTGGGAAGGCCGCGGCGACGACGTCGGCACGCGGCACCTCCGGGCTGATGCGCGCGCTGACGGTGGAGACCATCTGATGGACGGTCGGATAGGACTCCACGGCACAGAGACGCTCCGTGCGCAGCGTCCCCGGCACCGCGTGGATGGAGAGATCGTTGCGCACCAGGTCGGTGATCATGACGTTCTCCGCCCGGTCCTTCGGATGCGCGGCCAGCTCCTGGCGCAGCCGCGCGTCGGCTTGGGGATCCGCGCTGCGGGCTCGGGTGCCCTTGATGGGCTCCGAGCGCACCGTGCCGGCGACGTCGATGCTCAGGTAGCGCTCCGGAGAGGTGGACAGGACATCCACCGCGCCCGCACCGCCCGCACCGCACAGCCGCAGCAGCTGGGTGAACGGCGCCCGGTTGGCGGCCCGCAGCCGCCGGAACAGGGAGAGTGCGTCCAGCTGATCCGCAGGGGCACGTGCGGTCACCGCCGTGGTCAGACACACCTCGTAGGTGTTGCCCTCGTAGATCTCCCGCTGCGCCCGCGCGATCATCGCCAGGTAGTCCTCGCGGCCGTCCCGGACACTCAGCTCCTGGATCTGTGGGGGCTCAGCCTCCGGCGCCGTCGGCTGCGATGCGGGGGAGTCGGGCCCGGCGGCCAACACCTCGTCCCAGGCCAGCGCCGCTTCGCGCAGCCAGGCCGGGTCCTCGCCCAGGGACTGCACCTCCACCTGGCCCGCGGCGTGATCCAGCACCACCGCATGCGTGGCGCGGAAGAGGTGGGCGTCGTCGGCGGCGGGCCGCGCCGCGTGGGGAGCCTGCTGCTGCAGGTCCGGGGAGCCGACCTCTCGGCGCAGTTCGTAGCCCAACCAGCCGACCCAGCCGAGCTGGAACGGCTCCGGGGGGTCGTCAGGGTGGTCCTCTGCGAGGTCCTCGGGGTGTGTCGCCGCGCCCGTGTGCGGCCAGGCCTGGCGCAGCCACCGGAAGAATCCGCCGTCGTGCCGTCGCCAGGGCGCCAGGGCGGAACCGGGCCGGTGCTCCACGGTGACGCCGCCGCGATGCCGCACCTCCAGGGCGTGCTCGCCGCAGGAGAACGCGAGGATGCTGCGTCGGCTGCGCGCCGGCGCGGCGGTGCGGGCGTGGTCGCTGGAGTCGAGCAGGGCCGCCGGCGCATCGGGCCGGGCGGCGGCGAGGAGGGCGAAGAGCAGGATCGCCGCATCCTCGGGCGGCTGCTGTCCGGGCGGAGGAGCGGGAAGCCGGTGCCGGTGCACCGCCGGCGGGACGACGACCTCGGCGGGGTGGGACTGGACCATGGGAGCGTGTCAGTCGTCCCTGCCGAGGAGCCGACGACGCCGCAGCAGGTGGTGGCCGCCGTCGTAGAGCATCCAGATGCCGACGGCGATCTGCACCACGGACAGCCACGTGGCGCTGTGTCCGATCCACAGGAAATAGGCGCCGGTGGCCGCGATGCAGAAGCCCGCGATCACGGTGAACCAGGACAGGCGGCTGGTCTGGACGGTCCGCTCGGGCGGCTGGCCGGAACGGCGGCGCGAGGGGTCGGCGGGCATGGTCACCAGTCTACTGGCCACCCGATACGATGACGGGCGTGACAGAGGACCCCGTTTCCGCCGAGACTCGCCGCGGCCGGCCCCGCAGCGCCGCGTCCCACCAGGCGGTGCTCACCGCCACGGCCCGGCTGCTGACCTGCGGGGAGTACGAGTACGACGATGTCACCGTGGAGCGCATCGCCGCCGAGGCCGGCGTGGGCAAGCAGACCATCTATCGGTGGTGGACCAACAAAGCCGGCGTCGTGCTGGAAGCCGTGCTGACCGGGCACCTGCGTCTGGACTTCTCTCCGGTCCCCGAGACCGGAGATCTGCGCGCCGACCTGCTGGCCTGGGTGAGCGAGACCCTGGACGAGACCTTCACCGAGGGACACCGCTCGATGGCGCGCAGCCTCATCTCAGCCCTGGTCACCGGAGGGGCGGAGACGGACAGCCTGCTGGCCGCGTCGCAGATCTGGGAGGAGTCCCCGGTGGCGGACCGCCTGCGGGCCGAGCGCGACGTGGGGCGCCTGCGGGCTGATCTGGAGCCCAGTGCGGCGGCCGCGGCACTGGCGAGCCCGCTGGTGCTGCGCCTCATCACCAGCGGCCGCCCGCAGGACTCGTGGGCCCATTCGCTGGTCGACATCGTCCTCGACGGGGCCTGGGCCCGCTGAACCGCGTGCGGCGGATCGGCGGGAGCCGTCGTCTGCGCCCTCATGCTGTGATTCTCCTCACGGATGGCCTCTCTGTGCCCTCTGGGCATTTATGAGACGACTCGTTCCGTTTATTCTGGAGGGGCTGACGCGTGTCACCCGCGTCGTCCCCTCCTGCCCACCCCTCCACGGAGACGGAACCCACCCATGGCAAGACTCCTCCACCGGCTCGGTCTCTTCGCCGCCCGACGCGCCAAGACGGTCATCGCCGCCTGGTTCGCGGTGCTGGCGATCGCCGTGACCTCCTTCCTGTCCTTCGGCGGCCAGCTGACCGACCAGATCACCCTCCCCGACCTCGAGACCACCAGGGTGGCCGACCGGCTCGCCGAGGAGATCCCCGACGTCGGCGGCGGCAGCGCGATCGCCGTGCTCCAGACCGAGGACGGCGCGTCGTTCACCGACGAGCAGATCGAGGAGGTCGCCGCACTCAGCGAGGAGCTCGAGGCGCTCGAGCCGGTGGACGGCGTCACCGATCCCTTCGTGGCCGCCGCTGAGCGCGCCGACGGTGAGGCGGAGCTCCAGGACGCCCGGGAGGAGCTCGACGCCGGTCGTGAGGAGCTCGACTCCGGCACGGAGGAGCTGGAGTCGGGAGAGGAGCAGCTCGACGCCGGCCAGGATCAGCTCGACGATGCCCAGGAGCAGCTGGACGCCGCCGTCGCCGAGGCCCAGGCCGGCGGCTACTACGAGGCCGCCCAGGAGGAGCTCGACGCCCAGCAGGCCCAGCTGGACGCCCAGCAGACCCAGCTCGACGACACCCGCGCCGAGCTGGACGACGCCCGCGAGGAGATCGCCTCCGGAGAGGCCGAGCTCGCCGACGGGGAGGCCGAGCTGGAGCGCGGCGAGCAGATGCTCGAGCTGACTGAGGCGGCGCAGACCGTCTCATCCGACGACGACGTCGCCATCCTGACCGTCACCTTCCCGGAGGAGCTGCAGGCCGTCGGCACCGACAGCCTCACCCTGGTCTCGGACACGCTCGCCGAAGCGCACATCGACGGTGTCGAGATCCTGCCCTCCAGCGAGCTGAACTTCGAGATGCCTCACCTGTTCAGCACCGCCGAGGCGATCGGACTGATGATCGCCGCCGCCGTGCTGCTGGTCATGCTCGGCACCCTCATCGGTGCCGGGCTGCCACTGCTCAACGCCCTGGTCGGGGTGGGGATCGGAGTGGCCGGAACCATGTCCCTGTCCGGCTTCGTGGACATGATGAGCGTGACCCCCATCCTCGGGCTCATGCTCGGTCTCGCCGTCGGCATCGACTACGCCCTGTTCATCCTGCACCGTCACCGCACCCAGATGAAGGACGGCATGGAGCTGCGCGACTCCATCGCGCTGGCCAACGGCACTGCGGGCAACGCCGTCGTCTTCGCCGGGGCCACGGTGATCATCGCCCTGCTGGCGCTCAATGTCACCGGCATCGGATTCCTCGGGCTGATGGGCTCCATCGCCGCCGCCTGCGTGTTCATCGCCGTCCTGATGGCCGTGACCATGACCCCGGCGACCCTGTCGCTGGCCGGGCGCCGCATCCTCGCCCGCCGGGAACGCCGCTACATCGGCCTGCGGAAGGGCCGTCGAATCACCGAGCCGATGAAGACTCCGCGTGCCCTGGGGCTCGCCGCACTGGCGATCATCGGGCTCTGCGTGCTGGCCATCCCCACCTTCTCGCTGCGCCTGGGTCTGCCCGACGCCAGCTCGGACCCGGCGGACTCCACGTCATACCAGGCTTACCAGGCCACTGAGGAGGCCTTCGGCGCAGGGCAGAACGGACCGCTGCTGCTGGTGGCGGACCTCCCCGAGGGGCTCAGCGAATCGGAGGCCCAGGACCTGCAGGTCAGCGTCGCCCAGGAGCTCGACGCCCGTGACGACGTCGCCGCCGTGGTGCCCGCCGCGCTGAACGAGGACCACGACGTCGCCGTCCTCCAGCTCATCCCCGACGAGGGGCCGGCCTCCGAGTCCGTGGAGCAGCTGGTCCACGACCTGCGTGGCCCCGAGGCCCTGACCGGTGAGGCCGTCGACGGCGTCGAACTCTCCGTGGCCGGCATGACGGCGGCGAACATCGACATCTCCGAGGTCATCGCCGACGCCCTGCCCCTGTACCTGGTGGTCGTCGTCGGACTCTCCCTGCTGCTGATGATCATGGTCTTCCGGTCCATCCTGCTGCCGGTGGTGGCCACGCTGGGCTTCGTCGGGTCCTTCGCGGCCGGGCTGGGCGGCGTCGTCGCCGTCTTCCAATGGAGTTGGCTGGGGGACCTGTTCGGTATCACCGAGCCCGGGCCGATCCTGACCTTCCTGCCGATCATCATGGTCGGGATCCTGTTCGGGCTGGCCATGGACTATCAGCTGTTCACCGGCTCAGGGATGCGAGAGGCCTACGCCCACGGGGACTCCGCCCGGCTGGCGGTGCGCAAGGGGCTCCATGCCGGCCGCTCCGTGGTCACCGCCGCCGCGCTCATCATGGGCTCGGTGTTCGCCGGGTTCATCTTCACCGACGAGCCTATGGTCACCTCGATCGGCCTCGCCCTGGCGCTCGGTGTGCTGCTGGACGCCTTCGTGGTCCGGCTGGTGCTGGTGCCGGCCCTGCTGCACCTGGCCGGCCCCGCCGCCTGGTGGCTGCCGAGGTGGCTGGATCGGATCCTGCCCGATGTCGACGTCGAGGGCTCTGCGCTGGAGCGTCAGGTCCTGGAGGTGGACGAGTGGAGCGGCGCCGGCGGTTCCGCCGACGCTGCGGAGCAGGACTCCTCGCGGGTGCCGGAGACCGCCGACGCCGGGCGCTGACGTCCCGCCCCCACGCATCGAGTGGCCGAGAATCCCCTCATCTACCCGGTGACACGCCGTGTCGCGGGGTCAGATGCCGGGATTCTCGGCCACTCGATCTCGGGGGAGGGGGCGGCTCAGGCGGAGCCGCGAGGGTCGACGTCGTCGTCCCCGGCGAGCGGCTCCTCCAGCAGCTCGAACACGCCGTCGATGATCCGGTTCGGCCGGAACGGGAAGTCGGCGATGTCGGCCCGGCTGGAGAGGCCGGAGAGCACCAGGATCGTGTGCATGCCGGCCTCCATGCCGGCGACGATGTCGGTGTCCATGCGGTCGCCGATCATGGCCGTCTGCATGGAGTGGGCACCCAGGTGGTTCAGGGCGGAGCGGAACATCATCGGGTTGGGCTTGCCCACCACGTAGGGGTCGCGCCCGGTGGCCTTGGTGATCAGTGAGGCGATCGCGCCCGTGGCCGGGAGGACTCCCTCGGAGCTGGGTCCGGTGGCGTCCGGGTTGGTGACGATGAACCGGGCGCCGTCGTTGATGAGCCGCACGGCCTTGGTGATCGCCTCGAAGCTGTAGTTGCGGGTCTCGCCCACCACCACGTAGTCCGGGCTGGTCTCGGTCATGATGAAGCCGGCCTCGTGCAGGGCCGTGGTGAGTCCGGCTTCGCCGACCACGTAGCAGCTGCCCTGGGCGTTCGACTCCGGCGAGATCTGGTTGGCCAGGAAGGTCGCGGTGGCCAGGGCGGAGGTCCAGATCCGGTCCTCCGGGACGACCAGCCCCGAATGCCGCAGCCGGGCGCTGAGGTCCCGCGCAGTGAAGATCGAGTTGTTGGTCAGCACAAGGTAGGGGAGGTCCTGGCGGCGCCACTGCTCCAGCAGCTCAGCCGCCCCCGGAAGGGCCTCGTGCTCACGGACGAGCACGCCGTCCATATCGGTCAGCCAGCATTCCACAGAGTCACCGTTCATGGCCTCATCCTATGCAGTCTGCCTGCCCCTGCCCAGGACGCAGGTCACGTACCCGTCTGCGAGCCCGTCCCTCTCGTCGCCCGCGCCCGCGCCGGTCCTCGTGCCCTTGACGGGACTCGAGCCTCTGTGGTTCATTAGTGCAGTAATGAACCACAGAGGTAGTGGACTGGACTATGCTGGGCGGGCTCCTGAAGGAAGGTGAGGCAGTGGAAGAAGGTCGCGCACTCTTCGTGCAGATCGCCGAGCAGATCGAGGCGTCTGTGCTGGACGGCACGCTCTCCGAAGGGGAGCGGGCGCCGTCGACCAATGAGCTCGCGACGTTCCACCGCATCAACCCCGCCACCGCCGCCAAGGGGATCAACCTCCTGGTGGACCGCGGAATCCTCGTCAAGCGACGGGGTCTGGGCATGTTCGTCGCCGAGGGGGCCCGCGAGGTCCTCCGGGCGGAACGTCGGCAGCAGTTCGCCGAGAACTACCTCGAACCCCTGCTCGTCGAGGCCCGGGCGATCGGGCTGACCACCGAGACCGTCCTGGAGATGATCCGCAGCCGCGGATCTCGCTGACGGTCACCACAGGAGAGGAGGCGCCCCATGGGCACCGCCATCGACGTCCGCGGAGTCACGCGGCGCTATCGGAGCACGACGGCACTGGATCAGGTGTCCGTCAGCTTCGAGAAGGACATGATCCACGGGCTGCTGGGCCGCAACGGGGCCGGCAAGACCTCGCTGATGTCCGTCATCACCGCGCAGGACTGGCCCAGCGAGGGCGAGATCCGCGTGCTCGGCCACCGGCCGCAGGAGAACGAGCAGGTGCTGCCGAACATCTGCTTCGTCCGGGAGGAGCAGCAGTACTTCGACGACGCCAAGGCCCACCACGCCTTTCGGGCGGCCGCGATGGCGTTCCCGAACTGGGACCAGGAGCTCTGCGACCGACTGGCTGAGGAATTTCGGGTGCCGGAGAAGACCCGGATCAAGAAGATGTCCCGCGGGCAGCGTTCCGCCGTGGGGGTCATCATCGGGATCGCCAGCAGGGCGGAGGTCACGTTCTTCGACGAGCCCTACATGGGGCTCGACGCCGTGGCGCGCCAGCTCTTCTATGACCGCCTGCTCGAGGACTACGCTCAGCATCCCCGCACGATCGTGCTGTCCTCGCATCTGATCGACGAGATCGCCCATCTCATCGAGAACGTGGTGCTCATCGACCGCGGCCGCATCATCCTCGACGAGCCCGTCGAGCAGCTTCGGGACCGGGCGGTGACGCTGGTGGGGCGCGCCGACGCCGTCGCGGAGATCGCCGCCGGACGAGAGGTCCTCCACGAGGAGGCGATGGGCCGCATGGCCCGGGCCACCGTCCTGGGAGCGCTCGATGACGGAGAGCGTCGCCGGGTGGAGGAGCTGGACATCGACATCGTGCCGGTGTCCCTGCAGCAGCTGGTGGTTCGACTGACGGCCCGCGAGCAGAAGGAGGGGGCCCGATGAGGTCGACGATGCAGCAGACCACCGAACCAGAGACCATGGACGGAGCGAAGGAGCGCAGCATGGCCCCGACGACGACGACGGCGCAGCAGGCCGGTCGACGCGACGCTGACGCGCGCGAGCATCAGAAGTCCGGGCACTCCAGCTACGCCCGAATCCTCCCGGCCTTCCGGCTGCAGTTCGTGGTGCCGCAGCTGATCTGGGTGCCGGCCATCGTGCTGGCGGCTTCCTGGGGCCTGGCCGTGGGTATCGGACTGTGGATCTCCGCACTGGTGGACGACCGGGTGCCGGTCGAGGAGCCCATCTATACCGGCGCCGCGCAGGCCGTGCTGTGGTGCCTGGTGTTCATGGCGGCCTATTCGGGCACTCATACGTTCCCGTTCGCCCTGGCGCTGAGCTACAGCCGCCGCGTGTACCTGATCGGGGCGCTCCTGGCGTTCCTCGCCGTCTCCCTGGGCTATGGGGTCGCCGCAGCCGGCGGGGCCGCCCTGGAGGAGGCCACGGACGGGTTCGGCGCCCATGTCTACGTGTTCGCGCTGCCGTATCTGCTGACGGACGGGTTCATCGCCCTGGGGGCGATGGCGACCACGGCGAGCATGCTCGTGATGCTGGCCGGCTTCGGCGCGGCGATGCTCTATAAGCGGTTCTCCGTGACCGTGACATGGACGGTCATCATCGGTCTCGTGGCGGTGCTGGCCGTCGCGGCGATGCTGCTCTGGCAAGCCGACGCCTGGCCGACCGTGTGGCAGTGGATGACCGAGCAGACTCCCTGGCGCATCGCCGGATGGCTGGTGACGCCGGTGGTGGCGCTGGCCTTGGTGGACTATTGGCTGATCCGTCGCGCCACGCCCTGAGGCCGACGGCGGTGTGCCGTGTGGAGTGGGGCAGCGCGGCGCCGCTGAAGCCCTGCGAGCAAGAGAGAACCCCGAGCTGACCAGCGTGAGGGGGGACGCATATGAGCGGTCAGCTCGGGGTTCTCGAATCACTCGCACCTTGATGAGGTGATTCCTACTCTAGGAAGCCACCTTGATGGTTCCCCCGATAATCCCTGGGAGTTTCCTGGGAGTAGGTGACCGGTGGGTGAACTTCGCTGGCACAGGCTGCGTCACAGTGCATCGCACCAGGTCAGGGGCGTGAAGCTGGGACGCTGTCGGGCGCGGTGATCTCCCGCACACCAGGGACTCAGCCCTCTGCGGCTTCCGGGCGAGGAGTGCCGGGGTGAAGCATGATGTGGCCGCCCTCGATGGTCACCAAGTGGGTCCGGACCGGGGTCATCGCCGGAGGGGTCTCGGGGGTACCGGTGCGCAGGCAGAATGCGGAGGCGTGCATGGGGCACTCCAGCGTGCAGTCCTCCACGAATCCGTCGGAGAGTGAGACCGACTCGTGGCTGCACTCGTCGTCCAGGGCATAGAAGCCTCCGTCCTCGGCGTGCACCACCGCGATGTCTGCCTCATATCCTGAATCTTCGGCGTCGACACGCATGACCTCGCCCTCCTCCAGGGAGTCCATAGGACCCAGGTCGAGAGGGGTGCGGACGACGTCGGCGTCGGGGGACTGGGGCATCAGGGGGCCTTTCCACGGGATCGGGGGCGCCGGCGGGCAGCCGGCGGGCTGGGGTGTCGTGCGGGGATGTGTGAGGTGTTGTGCGGGGCCATTGTCTCAGGGTGGGGCATCGGTGATCGCCATGCGGGCCGGTGCGCAGCGAGCCGACGGAGGAGGAGGGGCCGTCAGTGGCCGCGCAGGCGCTCCAGCTGGCGGCGCTCACGTTTGGTGGGACGCCCGGTGCCCCGTTCGCGGACGGGCAGTCCGACGTCGCGGGGCCGGATCCGCTCCTCCGAGTGGTCTCGGTAGGCCTTCTGGGCCACGGGGGCACCCACGCGCTTGGCGGGGGTGTGCACGACCTCCAGGACCAGCTCGTGTCCGGGGCGGCGCACTCGCACCACCGTGCCGGGTGTGACCTTCACGGAGGCCTTCACCGGGTCGCCGTCGATCTTCACGTGTCCGGCGCGGCAGGCGGTGGTGGCCGCCGAGCGCGTCTTGAAGATCCGCACCGACCACAGCCAGGCGTCCACACGGACCGGTGCTGTCGGGGCATTGTCAGCCATAGGACCAGTCTACGGGGTGGCCCTGGGGTGCAGCTGGCCCTGCGGCAGGGCAGGTGGTGCGTGGCCTGGTGTGTTCGCCCGGGAGCAGACAGACGCAGACCCCGTGTCAGAAGCGCAGAGGGGGGGACGCTGCTGCCTGACACGGGGTCTGCTGAATCACTCGCACCTTGAAGAGGTGCCCCCACACTAAGGAGCGACCTTGAAAGGTCAATGGACACTTCCTGGGAGTCTCCTGGGATTTTCTGTCCGGGGGCCTGTGCTGGGTGGGCGGGTGGGCTCAGGGGCGCCGTCGGGAACCTGCCGGCGGGGCGTGTCAGGGTCGTCCACGGTGTGTCACGTTCTGATTACGATGTCGCTTCAGTCCCCGGTCAGGCTCCCGTCGAGCAGGGCCGGAGTGGAATAGTAGGGAGCCGAGGGCAGTGCGGCGACTTCGACGATTGTCCTGCGGTAGTGGCATTCGACTCCCGCACTGCCCTCCATCCTCGCTCCCGGCGCATCCCTCCCGGTGCCGGGAACAGCGTCGAGCCGGATCGCCACTCCGCAGACCGGCCGCTCGGAACGGCGGCGTGCCTCACCGAGCTGACCTCGGAGGACTGCGGTTTCGGGGCCTCGCTCACCCCCGGAAGAAACCTCACAGGCGCGCCGCCAGGGTTGAACCTGAGGTCGAAGCTTGCACAAGAACTCCTTGCTCTCGCCTGTTCGGCTGAGGTTACAGTGGTGCCGACCTGGCGCAGGACCGGTCCCGGACGCTTCCCATCGTGAACGGACCGAACCCGCATTGACGGCCAGGTCGCCTGCCAGCCTGACGGACGACTGTGACCAGCATCCCCGCACGGCGCTGAGAGGCCCGCTCGGGTCCGGTGCTCCCATCACCGGACAAGACCCGAGATCGGCTGACCACGCTGTGTGCGCATCGTCTTGAGGGGACCGTTCCCTGTGAACGTCTAGTGAGGAATCCGCTGTGCCGAAGAAGATCTCGACGGCCGTCGCCGGCTCGCTCGCCGTCGGCCTGACCCTGCCGCTGCAGACAGGCGTCGCCCATGCCGCGACGTCGCCCGCCCCGCCGACCGTGCCGGGGGCCCCCGGTCATGGCTCGCTGGCCTCGACCATGAGCCTGGCCGAGCTGCTCGACGGTGTCGACGTCTCCGCCGACGCTGCGACCCCGGCCCCTGTGACGACGGCTGCCGTGCCGGCGTCGAACGCCCCGACAACTGACGACGGCGAGGTCGCCTCGGCGCCAGAGCCGGGCCTCCACCAGCCGACGACCTTCCTCAACGCCCGCACGGGTCCCTCCATGGATGCCGAGGTGGCCTTCGTGCTCGAGCCCGATGAGCTCGTGCAGGTCACCGGCGAGGAGCAGGGCTGGGCCGCGATCGACCACGACGGTGAGACGCTCTACGTGGGGCCGAGCTACCTGAAGCCGGCCACGGCCGAGGCCACGACTTGGCTGAACCTGCGTGGCGGGCCCGGCATGAGCCACGAGGTCCTCCGCGTGCTGGACCCCGGCTTCCCGATGCAGGTCCTCTCCGGACCCGAGGACGGCTGGTACGAGCTCACCGTGGCGGGCCAGACCGGCTGGGCCTACGGCGAGTACCTCTTCTTCGGGGCCGGCTCCGCCCAGAGCGTGGGTGGCGCCGACGCCGAGGCGCCTGCCGAGGCCCCCGCATCCGAGGAGGCGACAGAGTCTGGTGAGGATGCCGAGACGTCCTCCCACAGCCTGGACGACTACCTGCCCGGGACCCGCGGGCTGGTGGAACAGCTGGCCGCCCAGGAAGGACTGAGCCCGGAGGCTTTCTTCCAGCAGCTCCTGGCCGACCCTGATGTCCTCGACGACGACGGCGTGCTGGACCACGCGGCGCTGCAGGCCCGTCTGCCCGAGGCCGAGCCGGCCGGCGAACCCGACCCTGGTCCGGCGGAGGAGCCCGCCCCGGAGCAGGTGGACGTCGCCGACAAGCCGGCAGAGAAGCCTGAAGCCGAGCCCGACGCCGAGCCGGCCGCCGAGGATGAGGCTGAGGCCCCGGACGCTGACGAGGAAGGCTCGCAGGGTTCCCTGGATGACTATCTTCCCGGCACGCGAGGCCTGGTGGAGCAGCTCGCACAGCTGGAGGACACTGAGGCTCAGCGGCTCTTCGATGAGCTGATGGCCGATGATGCGTTCCTGGATGAGGATGGTCTGCTGGACCATGACGCGATCCAGCAGCGTGTGGATGAGCTGACCCCGGAGCCGGAGCCGGAGCCGGAGTCGGAGGCCGAGGATGAGGCTGACGCTGACGACGAGGCTGACGAGGCTGACGAGGCTGAGGCTGACGATGACGAGGCCGATGATGAGGCCGATGACGAGGCCGAAGAGAGCGCGCCGGCTCACAGTCTGGATCAGTATCTGCCGGGGACTCGCGACCTGGTGGAGCAGCTGGCTCAGCTGGAGGAGACCGAGGCTCAGCGGCTCTTCGATGAGCTGATGGCCGATGATGCGTTCCTGGATGACGATGGTCTGCTGGACCACGAGGCGATCCAGCAGCGTGTCGATGAGCTGACGCCGGAGCCGGAGCCGGAGCCGGAGCCTGAGCCTGAGCCGGAGGCTGAGGATGAGCCGGACGTCGCGGACGAGGGTGACGCCGACGACGAGGCCGATGACGAGGCCGATGACGAGGCCGAAGAGAGCGCACCGGCTCACAGTCTGGATCAGTATCTGCCGGGGACTCGCGATCTGGTGGAGCAGCTGGCTCAGCTGGAGGAGACCGAGGCTCAGCGGCTCTTCGATGAGCTGATGGCCGATGATACGTTCCTGGATGAGGATGGTCTGCTGGACCACGAGGCGATCCAGCAGCGTGTCGATGAGCTGACGCCCGAGCCCGAGCCCGAGCCCGAGCCCGAGCCGGAGCCTGAACCCGAGCCTGAGCCTGAGCCGGAGGTCGACGAGCCTGAGTCTGTGGTGGCCGGCCACACGCTGGACGACTACCAGCCTGGAACCCGCGGTCTCGTGGAGCAGTTGGCGGAACTTGAGGGGGAGGACCTGCAGAGTCTCTTCCAGACGTTGATCGGGGACGACTCCTTCACCGACTCATCCGGTGTGCTCGACCACGCCGCCCTGCAGGCTCGCGTCGACGAGCTGACGCCGGAGCCCGAGCCTGAGCCTGAGCCTGAGCCTGAGCCTGAGCCTGAGCCTGAGCCTGAGCCGGAACCGGAGCCCGAGCCGGAGCCCGAGCCGGAGCCGCAGCCCGAGCCGCAGCCCGAGCCGGAGCCGCAGCCTTCGGGGTCGCCCTCCTACAACTCCGTCTGGGACCGCCTGGCCATGTGCGAGGCCACAGGCGATTGGAGCATCAACACCGGCAACGGCTACTTCGGCGGCATCCAGTTCTCGCAGCAGTCCTGGGAATGGGTCGGCGGCAGCGGTGCCCCGCATGAGGCCTCCAAGTACGAGCAGATCGCTCGAGGCTATGAGCTCTGGAAGATCCAGGGCTGGGACGCCTGGCCCGGCTGCAAGGCCAAACTGGGGCTCTCCGGCGACCCGGGCGGCGTCGAGAACTACGAGATGGGCAGCAACGCCCGCACCGCCTCCAGCTCCGCGAACATCTGGAACGCCAGCTTCAGCGTCCCGCTGCGCGAGGAGGCCGACTCCTCCAGCGAGAAGCTGGCCCAGATCCCGCGCGGCGCCGACGTCGAACAGCTCGGCACCGACGGGGACTGGATCCACGTGCGGTTCACCGACGACGGTGAGGCGCTCACCGGCTGGGTGAACACCGGCTACCTCTCTCACGCCTGAGAGTGCTGGCGGTGTACGCTGGGACCGCTGAGTTCTCAGCGACATCGTCTGCCCTCTGTGGCACCCCATGCGACGGCTGCGGCGCCCTGTGCGCCGCAGCTGGAGTGTGAATCCTGTGCGTCGCTGACCACAGTCCTGCATGACGGCGTACGGCGCCGGCACAGCTCTTCAGTTCGCGGGAAGAGCCGTGCCGGCGTCGTCGTCGTGTCAGGCCCTGCTCCTGCATCCAGTGGCCGAGAACCCCGGCATCTGTCCGCTGGCACGTCGGTCAGGGGCCCGAGGTGTCGTCATGCGTGACCACTGGATGCCTGCTGCGGTCGTAGACTGCAGGCGATCCGTCGGAAAGGGGCCGCATGTCGCAGGAGATACGACCGCTGGAGGCGCTGGCCGACCAGCTTGAGCAGGTCTCGGCCGGCTACGCGGCGAGATTCGGGCTGCATCGAGACGGGGACTGGTTCATGCTCAAGCTCCAGGAGGAGTTGGGAGAGCTGACCTCCAGCTACGTCGCGCTCACCGGCCGTGCTCGACCTCGTGAACGCGACGACGCCGCCGATCGCCAGGCCTTCGAAGAGGAACTGGCTGATGTGCTCGCTCATGTCCTGTTGCTGGCCCGACATGCAGGGATCGACGCCGACCGCGCAGTGGACGACAAGTGGCTGCGGTGGTTGGGCGACTCTGCCGACGTCTGACGTGCCACCCCACCCATCCAGTGGTCACGAATCCCCGCATCTGCCCGATGACACGCCGGTCAGGAGCCCGAGATGTCGTCATTCGTGGCCACTCGATGCAGTGAGTACCTGTCCTCACCGGCGGGGCAGCAGCGCCTCACGCCAGTGCTTCTCATGCGCACGCACATAGGAGGTCACCGCGGACCAATGCGCGCCGTGGCCCGTGAGGTACATGCTTCCCCACGGCTCGCGGCCACTTGCGTGGGACTCGCACAGCAGCCGGTGCATGGCCGCCGTGCGGTCGCCCATGGCTTCGGGGAGGGCGGATCGCAGCGTGCAGTCCGCGCCGTATCCGTCGACGAACGCGGCGAGTCGGGCAGCCGCCGCCTCCGGATCCTCCGCAGGGTCGTTCGCGGTGAAGGCCTGTGCGGAGTAGGCCAGGTCCCAGAGCCGACTGCTCGGTCCTGCGCCGTCCCAGTCGATGAACACGAAGCGCTCGCCGATGACCAGGTTCCAGGGGGCGAGGTCGTTGTGACAGATCAGCTCGTGCTCCCGGGCTGGGATGACGTTCTCCCAGGGCGCACCCTCGGCAGGACGGTGCTGTGCGGCGACGTCGTGGATGCGCCGCACCAACGCGCCCACTCTGTGCAGCTCGTCAGAGGTGAGTCGACGAGCCTCGACCGTGGGACCAGGGATGAACTCCAGGATCTGGCGGCCTCTGCTGTCCCGGCCCAGCACCCGGGGCACGTCGACGCCATGGTTCCCCAGATGGGTCAAGAAGGCGTGGACGCTCGCCGTCGCAGAGCGCCACGGTTTGCGGACCGTGCCACCGATCTGGACGACGCCGTCGCTGACATTGCCGCCGGTCAGCGGCTGCTCAAGATCCACAGCACCAGGCTAGTGCGTCGCCCCGACCATCCAGTGGTCACGAATCACGGGATCTGCCCGATGACACGCCGGTCAGGAGCCCGAGATGCCGGGATTCGTGGCCACTCGATGCGGAGGTGTCAGCGGAAGCGGACCTCCACGGCCTCGCCGTGGGCGGGAAGACCCTCAGCTGCGGCCAGCGCGGTGACGTGGCCTGCCACCTGGTCCAGGCCGTCCCTGCCGTAGTGGATGACCTGCTGGGAGCGCAGGAAGCTGGTCACGTTGAGCCCCGAGCTGTAGGCCGAGGCGCCGCCGGTGGGCAGCACGTGGTTGGAGCCTGCGCAGTAGTCGCCCAGCGACACCGGAGTGTAGGCGCCCAGGAACACCGCGCCGGCGTTGTGGATCCGGTCGGCCAGAGTGGCGTCGTCGCCGGTCATGATCTCGAGGTGCTCGGCTCCGTAGGCGTTGGCGACGTCGACCGCCACGTCCAGGGAGTCGACCACCAGCACCGCCGACTGCGAACCGGTCAGAGACTGCTTCACCCGGTCAGCGTGCGGGGTGCGTGCGGCCTGCTCCTCGACGGCGGTCATCACCCGTTCCGCGAAAGGCATCGAGTCGGTGACCAGCACCGCGGCGGCGAGCTCGTCATGTTCTGCCTGGGAGATCAGGTCCGCGGCCACCAGAGAGGGATCGGCGGACTCATCGGCGAGCACCATGATCTCGGTGGGCCCGGCCTCGGCGTCGATGCCCACCACGCCCTGCACGGCCCGCTTGGCGGTGGCGACGAAGATGTTCCCCGGCCCGGTGATCAGCTTCACCGGCGGGCACACCAGGTGCCCGGCGGCGTCGCGGGCGCCGTAGGCGAACATTCCCACCGCCTGAGCGCCGCCGACGGCGTAGACCTCCTCGATGCCCAGCAGCTGGGCGGCGGCCAGGATGGTCGGGTGGGGGTAGCCGCCGAAGTCCTTCTGCGGCGGCGAGGCGATCGCCAGGGAGCGGACCCCGGCCACCTGGGCGGGCACCACGTTCATCACCACTGATGACGGGTACACCGCCTGGCCGCCCGGCACATACAGGCCCACCCGCTCGATCGGGACCCACCGGTTGGTGATCCGGGCATCCGGCCCGGGGGAGACCATGGAGGCGGCCGGCAGCTGGGCGGAGTGCACCTCGCGCGCGCGGGTGATCAGCGTCTCCAGGGCGGCACGGACGGTGCCGTCCAGGTGGTCGAGAGACTCCTCAAGCTTCCACTGCGGCACCCGCAGCGCCGGCGGGCGGACGCCGTCGAACCGTTCGGAGAGCTCGGTGAGGGCCTCCACGCCTCCGTGCCTGACCTTCTCAAGGATCGGCGCCACGGTCTCGACGGTGGCCGAGATGTCCTGCTCGGCGCGGGGCAGCACGGTGCTGACGTCCGCGGCGCTGCCACGGAGATCCTTGAGGGTGAGCATGTTCCTCCTTGGGACCGGTCGGATTCACCGCCCATTCTCCCCCGGGGAGGCGCGGGACGCAGAATCTCATGACGCCGCCGTCGGGCGAAGCGACCGGGCGGCATGCAGGCTGTCACATCGGCTCACGTCCGGTTGCGCTCCAGGTGTCGGTGACACCATGCTGGATGATCGCGGTCCGGCAGTCGCCGACCGCCCACCATCCGACGCCCCGAGGAGTGCCGTGACTGCGGAAGAGACGCTCGAGCCGACACCGGACGAGGATCTGAACACCATCGTCGAGGACAACGTCCCGGACGGGGTCCAGTCGCTGATGGCCGATGCCGGAC
Organism: Nesterenkonia aethiopica; assembly: GCF_039534665.1. Lineage (NCBI taxonomy): Bacteria > Bacillati > Actinomycetota > Actinomycetes > Micrococcales > Micrococcaceae > Nesterenkonia > Nesterenkonia aethiopica. Next base: position 25,128 of record NZ_BAAAVT010000014.1, read on the forward strand.
CCATCCTGGGGATCTTCATCGGTGTCGCCGTCACCCTGGTGGTGGCCCTGGCGATCACCGTGGCCTCCTCGGTGGTGATGAAGCAGATCTTCCGCCGCACGCCGGAGGCCACGCGGGCCATCAACCGCACCCGGCTGCCGCTGTTCCTCACGCTGACGGTCTTCGGCACCCGGGTGGCGGTGCGGATCGCGGCCACGGAGGAGTCCTGGCAGCCGGCGGTGTCGTTCGTGCTGTTCATCCTCATCGTGGCAGGCATCGCCTGGTGGGCCATGCGTGTGGTGCGCATCGTCGAGGCACTGGTCCTGGCCCGTTACGCCGGTGACGGTGAGATGGAGGACCGCCGGGGGCGTCGCCTGCGCACGCAGGTCTCACTGATCCGCCGCATCCTCACCGCGGTGATCATCACCCTCGCGGTGACTGCCGTGCTGCTGATGATCCCGGAGGTCCGGGCGCTCGGAGCCGGGCTGCTGGCCTCGGCAGGTGTGGTCTCCGTGGTGGCCGGCCTGGCGATGCAGTCCACGCTGAGCAACGTCTTCGCCGGAATCCAGCTGGCCTTCACCGACTCGATCCGCGTCGGTGACGTCATCGTCATGGAGGACACCTTCGCCACCGTTGAAGACATCACGTTGTCGGTGGTGGTGCTGAAGGTCTGGGACGAGCGCCGGGTCATCTACCCCTCCAGCTACTTCGTAGCCACCCCGTTCGAGAACTGGACTCGGGTGGGCACTGAGCTGTTCGGCACCGTGGAGCTCGACGTCGACTGGCGCGTGCCGATGGACCAGCTGCGTGCCCGGCTGAAGCGCCTGCTGGAGTCCACCGACCTGTGGGACGGCAAGGACTACTCGGTGCAGGTCACCGAGGCCACCGGCGGCATGGTCAAGGCCCGTGTGGTGGTCTCGGCCCGCAACTCCGGCGAGCTGTGGGATCTGCGCTGCCTGGTGCGGGAGGACCTGGTCAACTACCTGCGCGCCGAGCATCCCTACTCGGTGCCCACCCAGCGCATGCTGCTCTCCCACGAGGAGGCCCTCGACGGTGCGCCCCACCATGTGCGCACGGGCCAGTTCAACCAGGTGGGGGACGACGACGGCGCCCGCCGCGGCGACACCCGCGAACAGCCCGTGGTGCCCGGCACCCCCGAGCGGCGCCCCGAGGATCACGCCGGCGCCTGGCGGCTCAGCCCGGAGGAGCAGGAGCTCCTGCGCCGGTACGGCTCCGCCGGCCACCAGGCTGAGGAGACGGCACAGGAGACGACCCGGGAGACGACCGGGGCGACGTCCGGAAGGGCGGATGCCTCGCACGCCGCGGAGTCGGAGCATACGGAGGAGACCCCGCTGACGCAGGCCGGCGAGGGTGCCTCCGTGTTCACCGGCTCCATCACCGCCGTCGAACGCAACCGCGAATTCTCCGGCCCCGGTGAGGAGGCGTACCGGGAGCGCCGGGAGCGTCAGGAGGACGGCGCCCTGGAGGAGGACGGCACGGAGCCGCGCGAGAAGCACAGAGCCCGGCCCGACGACGGCGACTGAGCCGCCGCGGACGGCCGTCCGGCTGCGGCGAGGCCTCGGGTGTCGCCCCAGGTCACGTGGTGGTGTCGACATGGCATCAAGCCGATGACAGCGGGCGCTGGGCGGTTCCCGCGCGTCGCGACATCCCGGTACGGTGGCCGGACCTGTGCCCCCGACCTGGAGCTGAGTGATCACGATGGTTCCCCGAGGACCGGACGCGCGCCGCACGCCATGGCACGACCGCCCCGCCGCTCTGCTGGGAGCGGGCCTGGTGGCGCTGAGCCTCGCAGCCTGCGGCCCCGGCGACGAGACTCCGGATGAGGACCCCGACTCCGTGGTGGAGGAGGAGACGGACCCGGACGAAGCCCCGACAGATGACGACGCCGATCCTGACGATCCCGATCCTGATGACACCGCTGACGACGTGCCCGAGCCGGAGGAGGTCGAGGCGCCTGACGCAGCCGAGGGCCCTGATGCAGAGGCCCCTGAGGCGGAGTACCGCGAGCACCGGGAGGGGCTCAGCGACGACCGCTTCGACACCGAGCCGCGGGAGAGCGCCGGATTCCCGGACGCCCTGGTCCCGCCGCCGGAGGATGAGGACCTGCTGCTCGGTGAGGTCAGACTGGGCGCGCATGACGGCTACGACCGTGTGGTCTTCGACCACGCCGGCACCGGCTTCCCGGGGTGGCGGACCGAGTATGTGGACGAGCCCACCCAGCCGGGCAGCGGGCACCTCATCGAGATGGACGGGGACGCCTACCTGGCGGTCCACGTCACCGGGCTGTGGCCCGGCAACGCGGGAGAAGACCAGGGCCACCTGGTGATGGAGACCGACTGGGCGCACCTGGACACGCTCGTGGAGGGCACCGCGACGACGATCGTCTTCGAAGGCGCCGCCAGCTACTACATCTCCCTGGACCAGGTGCGCGACTACGACGTGTTCGCCATCGAAGACGGCTCACGCCTGGTCATCGACATCCTGCACTGACAACGGCGCCGGACCAGCGTCGGACCAGCGCCGGCCCAGGTCACTTCTTCAGCGGATTCCGTCCGTTGAGCTGCATGCTTCCCGACGGCGCCGGCGTCTGCCCGTCGGAGCCCTGCCCGCTGGAGCCCTGCCCGCTGGAGCTCCGCCCGCCGGCCTCGGGCAGCGGAGTCCTCGGCACCTCGGAGGTCGGAGTCTCCGAGTCGGCCACCTCCACGGCACCGTCGGACGCTTCGGCGCTCTCCTCGCCGCGACCGCGGCTGTCCTGGGCCTTGGCGGCCTTGTAGGCGTCCACGGTCCGGATGGCTTCGGTGGTCGGCTCGGCGGTGCCGTCGTGGTCGCGCCGCGGGCCGCGCTCCAGCTGGGCGATCGCCTCACCTTCGGTGGGCGCACCCACCCGCCGCTCCATGGCCCAGCGGACCATCGAGTCCGGGACGAACTTCAACGAGGCGGTGAGCATCTGGTAGCTGCGCGACGGCACGCAGGTGGAGGCGCCTTGGGCGTTGGCTGCCAGCGCCTCCCGGACGACGTCGTCGGCGTCGAGCCACATCCACCGTTTGGCGCCCTTGACCTTGATTCCGGAGCGTTCGTGGAACTCGGTGCGCACCAGGCCCGGGCACAGAGCGGTCACGGTGACCCCGCGGCCGCGCATCTGCTGATGCACGGCCTTGCTGAAGTTGATGACCCACGCCTTGGCCGCCGAGTAGGTGCCGGTGGGGGTGAAGCCTGCCACCGAGGCCACGTTGATGATGCGGCCTCCGCGACGTCGGACCATGGCCCGTGCGGCGGTGTGGGTGAGCTCCATCGTGGTCTGCACGTGCAGGCGCAGCAGGTCCCGCTCCTCGTCGAGGTCGGACTCGAGGAAATCTGTGGGGAGGCCGTGCCCGGCGTTGTTCACCAGCAGGTGCACCGGGTTCCGCGCGTCCGCCAGGCGCTCCTGGACGGCGCCGACGCCGTCGTCGGTGACCAGGTCGGCCACCAGGACGGTGGCGCGCACCCCGTACTGGGAGGCCATCGATTCGGCCTGGGCTCGCAGGCGGTCGGCGTCGCGGGCCACGAGCACGAGGTCATAGCCCTGGGCGGCGAGCTGGCGGGCGAAGGCCGCACCCAGCCCGGCGGTGGAGCCGGTGATCAGAGCGGTGTGGGAACTCATGTCAGTATCCTAGATCGACAGGCTCCATGGGTCGGACCCACACGTTCAGCCGGTGTTCAGCTCCACCGGCCGGGAGCCTGTGATGGCCGTCAGCGGCGGCCAGGCCGCTGACGACCCGGACAACATGACACGAGATCGGGACATTGTTACCGCAGCACCGTGCTGCGAAGGAGGGGTTCACCGTGCGCTGGCGACAGAGGACCGAGTGGGGGCCGAGGTCGCTCGGAGACGACGAATGGGCCGTGCTCGAGGCGCAGATCGACGCCGACGACCTCGAGGCCGTGGAATACGCCGTCGAAGAGCTCACCGGATTCATGGACGCGTTCCGGGAAGACGTGGACGGCCATCCCATGGTGGGGGTCACCGACGGGCAGCTCAGCGTCACTCAGGAGTACACCGAGAACCGCCGGGGGCGACGGGTGCTGCAGGTGACCTTCTACGCCTCGGGCCCCGTGGGGGTGGCCCAGCCGCACGCGTTCGACCGGCTCGGCTCCGCGGCCGGCTCGTTGGTGGACCATCTGCAGGCGGATGGCATCGTCGTCTCCGAGATCCGCTGGTCCGAGCACCCCTATCGGAAGCGCGCATTCTGAGCCCCCGTGCCCCCGTGCCCCCGTGCCTCTGAGCCTCTGAGCCTCTGAGCCTCTGAGCCTCTGAGCCTCTGAGCCTCTGAGCCTCTGAGCCTCTGAGCCTCTGAGCCTCTGCCGCTCAGGCGCCGTCGTAGGAGGGCGCGGTCGGGCGGCCCTTCTCCACGATCTGCGCCAGCATCGGGCACACCAGCACGGTGATCGCCCCGCCGGTGACCATCACCGAGGCCACAGTGGGGTCGATCAGCTCGGAGGGGACGGCGATCTGTGTGACGGCCACGATGATCGGCAGGCCCGTGGAGGCGTAGAGCCCCAGCGCGAGGCGCTCGCGGACGGTGCCCAGTCCGGAGTGCGTCTCGGTGAGCTGTTCGCGCAGGAACACCGGCAGCCCGCGCACCACGAGGATGGCCACCACGAAGCCCAACAGCATGGGCCACTGGGCGACCACCGACCCCAGGTCGATCCCCATGCCGCTGGTCACGAAGAACACCGGGATCAGGAAGCTGAACCCGATGACCTCCACCTTGTGCACCAGCGTGTGCCCGTGCTCGGGAGCCATGCCGGAGAGCACGGCGCTCAGCAGCATCCCGGCGGCGAAGGCACCGAGGGCGACGTCGAGTTCCAGCACGGCGGTCAGCAGCATCAGCGTCAGCAGGATCAGCACGGTGAAGCGCAGCGTGGTCTGCATCGTGGTGTTCGCCCCGACCGCCATGGCCCGCCCCAGCAGCGGAATGCGGGTGAACAGCCGGTGCGGCACCAGCACCACGACGACGGCGGCCGCCGCGAACCCGACCAGCACCAGCGCCGCCCCGAGCGTGCCCCGGGTGGAGAGCAACAACGACATGGCCACGATGGGTCCCAGCTCGCCCAGCGCCCCGTGCAGCATGGTCGCCCCGCCCAGGGGTGAGCCGGCGGCGCCCGAGTCCTTGAGGATCGGCAGCAGGGTGCCCAGCGCGGTGGAGGTGGAGGCGATGGCGAACACGATCGCCACATGCGTCTGCCCCTGGGTGACCAGCAGGCCTGCCCCGATGCCCAAGGCCAGGCAGATCACCCAGGTCAGGGCGGCGGCGCGCCCCTGCCGTCCGCGCATCTGGCCGGTGTTGATCTCCAGTCCCGCCAGCAGGAACAGGAACCCCATGCCCAGTTCGCGGAGGAAGCCCACCGCCTCGGTCTGCTCCGCCAGCTGCAGCCCGAAGGGACCGATGAGCATCCCGAGCAGCAGCAGCAGCCAGACGACATCGGGGATCTTGCGGCGCGTGGCCAGCGCCAACAGCGGGGCGAGGAACGCGGCCGCGACGATCCACCAGGTGGAGAGCAGATTCTCCACGAGCATGTGTTCACCCATGCAGCAGAGCCTACGCGCGGATGCGTCCGTGGGCCTGCGTCGGCGCCGCGGAGGTCAGATCTCGCCGAGCCTGCGCAGGTGGTCCAGCTGGGCGGCGGCGATCCGTGTGGTGACCCGCTGCGGGACCGGGCTGTCCTCGCCGTACAGCATCCGGCCCAGCTGCTCCGGGTCCTCGGGCGCAGCGGGTGAGGAGGCCGTCGTCGTGCCCTGCCGGGCCTCCGCGATGAGCGCCCGGACCTGATCCAGCCGTTCGTGGCGGTGCGCCAGGTACCGGCGGGCGGTCTTCGCCAGCGACGGTTGGGCGGGGCCGTGGGCGGGCAGCATGAGCGCGTCACCGTAGCCGATCAGACACTCCAGGCTGGCCAGGTAGTCGGTGAGCGTGCCGTCCGGGTGGTCGAGCATAGTGGTGCCGCGGCCCAGCAGCGTGTCACCGGTGAGCATCATCGCGGCCGGTCCGGCGGGCCCCGGGCCGAGACGTTCGTCCCCGGACTCGGCGACGAGCTGCGCCTGCGGCAGGAACAGGCTCACGGAGTCTGAGGTGTGGCCGGGGGTGTGCACCAGCTCCACCGCCGCCCCGCCCAGGTCGATCCGCTCGCGGTCGCTCAGCGGGTGCGGGAAGAGGCCGTCGGCGCCGGGGAGGCATTGCTCGGGGTCGAATCCGCGGACCGGGGCGCCGGTCCGTTCCGCCAGGGCCGGTGCGGCTCCGGTGTGGTCCCGGTGGCGGTGGGTCACCAGGATCTGGGTCACCGTTCGCCCCGCGACGGCGGTCAGGATCGCCTCGACGTGCTCCGGGTGGTCCGCCGGCCCCGGGTCGATGACGGCGAGGGCGTCCCGGCCGGCGAGCACATAGCTGGTGGTGCCGTCCAGGGTCATGGGAGACGGGTTCTCACAGAGGAGCCGCTGCACGGACAGCGGCGCAGCGGCAGGTCGGGACGTCGTCGTCGAGGTCATGGCACCACTGTAGGACGGAGGGGAGGTGGGACGCGTGGCGACGCTGTTCCACCGGATGGGGTGACGTCGTAGGCTGGCCCCATGGCACCCGCACAGGAGCGCACCACGGAGAGCGCTGACACCGTTGACCCGCAGCCCACCGCCGGCACGGAGCATTCCACCGCCGGAGCGTATGTGACCGGTGAGGAGTTCACTCGGGACACGAACTACATCGAAGACCGCGTGGTCGCTGACGTCGACGCCGTCCGGGCCGCTGCCCGGGAGGAGAGCTCGACCATCGGGGACCCGCGGATCGCCGGGCTCACCGAGGGGGCCGAGGCCTGGCCGGTGGAAGCCGGTCGGTACCGGCTGGTGGCGGCGCGGGCCTGCCCGTGGGCGCACCGGTCCATCATCGTGCGCCGGCTGCTGGGGCTGGAGGACGTCATCTCCCTGGCCACGCCGGGGCCGGTGCATGACGTCCGCTCCTGGACCTTCGACCTCACCGAGGACGGCCGCGACCCCGTCCTGGGTACCGAACGGCTGCAGGAGAACTACTTCGCTCGGTTCCCCGACTACCCGCGGGGCATCACTGTGCCCGCCCTGGTGGACATCCCGTCCGGCGGCGTGGTCACCAATAACTACCCGCAGCTGACGTTCGACCTCTCCACCCAGTGGCGGGCCCACCACCGCGAGGGTGCGCCGGACCTGATCCCTGACCACCTGGTGGAGGACATGCTGCCGGTGATCAAGCGGATCTTCACCGAGGTCAACAATGGGGTCTACCGGTGTGGATTCGCCGGCTCCCAACGTGCCTACTCGGAGGCCTACGAGCGGCTCTTCACCGCCCTGGACTGGTTGGAGGAGCGGCTGGCCGACCGCCGGTACCTCATGGGTGACCACATCACCGAGGCCGACGTGCGGCTGTTCACCACGCTGGTGCGCTTCGACCCCGTCTACCACGGGCACTTCAAGTGCAACCGCACCAAGCTCACCGAGATGCCGAATCTGTGGGCCTACGCGCGGGACCTGTTCCAGACGCCCGGCTTCGGCGACACGGTCGACTTCGACCAGATCAAGCGCCACTACTACGTGGTGCACGAGGACGTGAACCCCACGCAGATCGTCCCGGAGGGACCGGAGCTGGGGAGCTGGCTCTCCGCCCACGGGCGGGAGCGGCTGGGAGGGTCTCCCTTCGCCGAGGGTGCGACGGCGCCCGGCCCGCTGGCCGCCGAGGAGGTCCCGCCCGGGGCGAATCCGCTGCACGGCTGAGCCGGCGGTGCCGCACTCATCGAGTGGGGGATTCTTCGCGGTGCGCGTCCGGATCCGGCCCTCTGGTCACGAGAATTTCCCCGACGGATGCGCGGCTCGGCGCCGGCGGCGCTCGCCTCAGCGGTAGGTGCGGATCACTTGGGAGTCGTCCTGGCCGATCAGCCCGGCCTCGGCGGCCTCGGCGTACTTCGCCTGGGCGGCACGCAGCAGCGGGGCGTCGAGATCGTGGGCGGCGGCGATCTCCGCCACCAGCCCGGAGTCCTTGACGAAGATCCCCACCGCGCTGCGCACCTCCGGATCACCCCCGGCGAGGCTTTCGAGCATCCGGGGGCCACGGTCGGCGAGCATCCAGGACGCCGCCGCCCCGGAGGAGACCGCGTCGAGGACTGCCTCCGGCTCCAGGCCGAGCGTCTCCGCGAGGGCCAGGGCTTCGGCGGCGGCGACGATGTGCACCGAGCACAGCAGCTGGTTCACGGCCTTGAACGCCTGCCCGCGTCCGACTCGCTCGCCGCAGTCGACCACGGTGCCCATGGTGTCCAGCAGATCACGGTTTGCGGCGACGTCGTCGGGTGCGCCGGAGGCGAAGAGCCGCAGCGCGCCCTTCTGGGCCCCGGCCACACCGCCGGTCACCGGCACGTCCAGCAGCCGGATCCGGCGCGCGGCAGCGGGAGCCTCGAGGGCTCGTACCGCCTCCGGGCCCACCGTGCTCATCACGAGCAGGCTGGCCCCCGGGCGCATGCGCGCCAGCAGGCTGGGTGACGCCTCGTCGTCGCCCAGAACGGCCGCTTCCAGCTGCTCCGGGGTGGCCACCATGACGACGACGGCGTCGGCGTCCTGCGCGGAGTCGGGAGCCTCCTCCGTGGCCAGGCCGAGCTCAGCGGCCAGTGTGCGGCGGGCGGGGGAGGGGTCCACTCCGGTCACCTGATGGCCGGCGCGAGCGATCTGTTCGGCCATGGGCAGGCCGATCGCGCCGACACCGACGAAGGTGACGCGCAGGGCGGGCTGGGGAGAGGTGGTGGGTGTGGCGCTCATGGGTCGCTCCTGACAGATGGTGGGCGTGATCCGCTTCACAGGACGGCGCCTATGATGTTAGCGTATGTGAACCTAGCGTGCGAGGTTCACAGATCGCAACATCCGGTGTCCGCCGTCGCGGCGCCACAGGGCCCACCAGAGAGCAGAGTTCACCAGAGAGGGGCGCAGGATGCCGCTTCGACTCGGCGTCATCGCCGATGACTTCACCGGCGCGACCGACATCGCCGGTTTCCTCGTGGCCGCTGGGCTGCGCACCGTTCAGCTGAATGGGCCTCTGCAGCTCAACGAACCTCTGCAGCACAACAGTCCCGTCGAGCCCGACGGGTCGCCCCGGGCCCAGACCCCGCAGGACGCGCACGGCTCGGCGGCGGATCTCGCCGCCGCTCTCGGGCTGCCGGCCGACGTCGATGCGGTGGTCATCAGTCTGAAGTCGCGGTCCATCCCGGCGTCCGAGGCCGTCGCGCAGAGCCTGGACGCGTGCCGTCTGCTGGAGGCTCTGGGAGCAGAGCGGATCCAGTTCAAGTACTGTTCCACCTTCGACTCCACCGCGGAGGGCAACATCGGTCCGGTCACGGACGCGCTGCTCGATCACCTGGGGGAGGACCTCACCGTGGTGGTGCCGGCCCTGCCCGTCAACGGACGCACCGTCTACCAGGGGAATCTCTTCGTCCACCACCAGCCGCTGCACGAGTCCGGCATGCGTGACCACCCCGTGACGCCGATGCGGGACTCTGACCTCCTGCGGCTGATGGAGGCGCAGAGCGCCGGGCGTGCGGTGAAGGTGCCGCATGCCGTCGTCGCCCGCGGCCCCGAGGCGGTCCGTGAGGCGCTGCAGGAGGCCCGGGTCGACGGGGCCCGGTACGCGGTGATCGACACGATCGACATGGACCAGCTGGACATCATCGGGGCGGCCGTCCAGGATCTCCGATTCGTGACCGGCGGGTCCGGGATCGGCTCAGGCCTGGCCCGCAGCCTCACTGGCGCGGCGTCCGGAGTGCCTGGTGCCGGCTCCGGTGGCACGGAGGCCTGGGGCTTCACCTCCGGAGCCGCCGTGGTGCTCTCCGGGTCCTGCTCGGAGATGACCAACCGGCAGGTCGAGGCATACCGCGCGCAGGCGCCGAGTCGAGGCGTCGACGTCGACCAGGTCATCGCCCGCGGCGCGGAGTACGCCGCGGAGACCGCCGCCTGGGTGCAGCAGACCCAGCACGACGCCGAGACCGCCCCGCTGGTCTACGCCACCGCCCCTCCGGAGGAGGTCCGCGCCTGGCAGGACCGCCACGGAGCCGCCCGGGTCTCCGCCGCCGTCGAAGAGTTCTTCGGCCGTGTCGCCGCCGCCGCGCGCGAGGCCGGCACCACCCGGTTCATCGCCGCCGGTGGGGAGACCTCGGGGGCCGTCACCCAGGCGCTGGGCGTGGACGGCTTCGAGGTCGGCCCGCAGATCGCCCCGGGTGTGCCCTGGACACGGACGCTCGCGGACGGCCCGGACCGTCTCGACCTCGCGCTGAAATCCGGAAACTTCGGGGACGAGGACTTCTTCGCCGCAGCTCAGCGGATGGTTCCCGCGACCGCCGCTGACCCCACCCCTGACACTGCCTCCGGGAGATGACATGACCCGCTTCGCCGCCAATCTGAGCATGCTGTTCACCGAGCTGCCCTTCCTGGACCGTTTCCAGGCGGCCGCCGACGCCGGCTTCACCGGCGTGGAGTACCTGTTCCCCTACGACCACGACGCCGCCGTCGTCGCCGAGGCCCGCCGCGCCGCCGGAGTGGAGCAGGTGCTGTTCAACATGCCCCCGGGCGACTGGTCCGTCGAAGAGCGCGGCCTGGCGACCCTGCCGGGACGGGAGGAGGAGTTCCGCGCCGGCGTGGAGACAGCCCTGCAGTACGCGCACGTCCTCGGCTGCCGTCGGCTGCACGTCATGGCCGGGGTTCCCGGAACGGATGCGGGGTCTGCACAGCAGATCCGTGAGCTGTACGTGAGCCGTGTGCGGTACGCCGCGGAGCAGGCCGCCGCCCACGGGGTCACCGTGCTCGTCGAGCCCATCAACACCCGTGACATGCCCGGCTATCACCTGGATTCGGTGGAGCTGGCCCGGGAGATGATCGCCGAGATCGACCACCCCGCGGTGGCCCTGCAGCTGGACCTCTACCACGCGCAGATCATCCAGGGTGACCTGTCCGAGCTCATCCGGGCCACGGCGGACATCACCGCGCACGTGCAGATCGCCTCGGTGCCGGACCGCCACGAGCCCGACGGAGGGGAGCTGGACCTGCAGCACCTGCTGGGCGTGCTGGACGAGGTCGGCTACACCGGGTGGATCGGAGCCGAGTACCGGCCCGCCGGAGAGACCACAGCCGGGCTCGGCTGGCTCCACCGGTTCCAGGGGGAGGCCCGATGATTCCCGACGAACGCCGCCGTCGCCTCCTGCACCTGGTCGAGGAGGAGGGCTCGGCCAGCATCGCTGCGCTGACCCAGACGCTCGGGGTCTCCCATATGACGGTCCGCCGGGACATCCGGCGCCTGGAGGAGGCCGGGCGGCTCGTCTCCGTGGACGGCGGGGTCGCCCTGCCCTCGCGCATCGCCCTGGACGCGACCCACCAGACCAAGCTCGGACTCCGGCCCGCGGAGAAGGAGGCCATCGCGGCGCGAGCCGCCGCCTTGGTCGGCGCGGGCGACGTCGTCTACCTCGATGCCGGGACCACTATGCTCGCCCTGGCGCGCCGACTGGTCCGGATGGCCGCCGACGGCGCCGACGGTCCGGGCGACATCATCACCAACGACCTGGCCGTGGCCGCCGCCGCGGGGGAGCACCCGCAGGCCCGGGTCCATGTGCTGGGCGGCCAGCTCGACAGCGCCAACCTCTCCACGCAGGGCCCTGTGACGGCCGCGGAGATCGACGGCTACAACATCGACATCGCCTTCGTCTCCGCCTCCTCCTTCGACCTGCGGGGACTCTCGGTCCCCTCGGATGCGAAGACCGTGGTCAAGCGCGCGCTGGTGGAGAACGCCGCCCACAGCTACCTGGTCACCGACAGCAGCAAATACGGCCGGGTCGCCGCCTTCAAGGCCGTGCCCCTCGGCGCCTTCGACGGCCTCGTCTCCGACCCCGAGCTGCCCGAGGCCGCCCGGGAGCGTGCCCGCGATCTCGGCGTGGACCTGCTGCTGACCGACCCGCCCCACTGACCGACCCGCCCCCACTGATCGACCCGCCTTTGAAAGGACCACCCATGAAAGCCCTCGTCACCGGAGGGGCCGGCTTCCTCGGAAGCCGTGTCATCACCGCCCTGCTGGAAGCTCACGATGCCGGCCACCTCGCCGTCGAGGTGGACGAGGTCGTCTCCCTGGACCTCGCCGAATGCCCCCTCGACGATCCGCGAGTGCGCTCCGTGGTGGGCGACGTCGGGGATCCCAAGGCCCTGGCCCAGCTGGTCGACGCCGAGACCTCGGTGATCTACCACCTGGCTGCAGTGCTCTCCGGCGGCTCGGAGGACGACGTCGACCTCGCCCTGGAGGTCAACGTCGACGCCACCCGGAACCTGCTGGAGGCCGCCCGCGCTGTCGGCACCGCCCCGCGGTTCGTGTTCACCAGCTCCATCGCCGTCTTCGGCGGGGAGATGCCCGACGTCGTCCCCGAGACTCAGGGGGTGCAGCCCGAGTCCACCTACGGGGCCACCAAGGGGATCGGGGAGCTGCTGGTCAACGAGTACTCCCGCCGCGGCTTCGTGGATGCCCGCATCTGCCGTCTGCCCACCATCTCGGTGCGACCCGGTCGGCCGAACACCGCCGTCTCCTCCTTCGCCAGCGGCATCATCCGCGAGCCGCTCCAGGGTGAGGAGGCGGTGTGCCCGGTGCCGCGGGACACCCGGCTGTGGCTGTCCTCCCCGGACACGGTGGTGGCGAACCTGGTGCACGCCGCCCGGCTGAATCCCGAGCACCTGCCTGCCTGGCGGGTGCTGAACCTGCCCGGGGTGACCGTCACGGTCGCCGAGATGCTGGACGCCCTCGAAGCGGTCGGCGGTGCTGAGGCCCTGGCCCGGGTCTCCCATGAGCACGACGAGCGGATCAGCCGCATCGTGAGCTCCTGGCCCGGAGCCTTCGACGTGGACCGGGTCCTGGCGCTGGGCTTCCGCCCCGACGCCAGCTTCGAGGACGCCGTGCGGCAGTATCACGCCGAGTTCGTCGACTAGATCGAGGCAGCCGAGTCCATCGGCTGAGAACAGGACTCCGTCCCGGTCCCGGGACGGTCGTGTGTCAAGGAGGACACCATGACAGAAGAAGCTGCAGGTCTCACGGAGATCACCGCCGTCGTCGGCCTCGCCGCCGCCGTCGCGCTGCTGATCTTCCTGGTGCTGCGGACCAAGGTGCACGCGGTGCTGGCCCTGGTCATCGCGGCCTCGATCGCCGGGCTGGCCGCGGGGATGGCCCCGGCCGCCGTCGTGGACGCGATCACCACCGGATTCGGTGCGACCCTGTCGACCATCGGTCTGGTGATCGGACTGGGCGTGATGATGGGCCGGGTGCTGGAGGCCTCCGGCGCGGCCGAGAAGCTCGCCGTGACGCTGATCCGCTGGCTGGGGCGCAAGCGAGAGGAATGGGCGCTCGCCGGGGCCGGGTTCATCATCTCGATCCCGATCTTCGTGGACAGCGCCTTCGTGATCCTCTCGCCGCTGGTGAAGTCGTTGAGCCGCACCTCGGGGCGCTCGCTGCTGACCCTGGGCATCGCGCTCGCCGGCGGGCTCACCGTCACCCACCATGCGGTGCCGCCCACGCCGGGGCCGTTGGGCGCGGCCGGGATCTTCGGGGTCGGCGTCGGGGAGATGATCCTCTGGGGCGTGGTCCTGACCATCCCGGCGCTGCTGTGCGTGGTGCTCTACGCCAAAGTGATGGGCCCGCGCATCGAGGCGATGATCGAGGCTGACACCGGGGAGAAGCTCTCCCCGCAGGAGGCCTTCGCCGAGTTCGAGGAGCGGGCGGAGGAGCGGGAGCGCGAGCTGCCGTCGCTGGCGATCTCGGTGATGCCGATCTTCGCGCCGATCGTCCTGATCTTCCTCAACACATTCTCCACCAATCTCACCGAGGCCGAGGTCATCTCGCTGCCGGACTGGTTCGTGCAGACCGCCGCCTTCCTCGGGAACCCGGTGATCGCGCTGCTGATCGGTGTGCTGATCGCCATCTACGGTCTGACCCGCGGGCAGGACCGCCAGGGTACGATCGCGGACCTGGAGAAGGGCGTGGAGTCGGCCGGCATCATCCTGCTGGTCACCGGTGCCGGTGGTGCCCTGGGTGCGGTGCTGCGCGAGTCCGGCACGGGTGACGCGATCGGACAGTGGGCGGCCGGACTGGCCCTGCCGGCGGTGCTGATCCCGTTCGTCATCGCCACGCTGGTGCGCGCCATCCAGGGATCCGGGACCGTCGCGATCATCACCGCCGCCTCCATTTCGGCACCGATCATGGCCCCGATGGAGGTGAACATGGTGCTCGCCGCCCAGGCCGCCTGCCTGGGTTCCATGTTCTTCGGGTACTTCAACGACAGCCTGTTCTGGGTCGTCAACCGTATGCTCGGAGTCAAGAACGCCAAGCACCAGATGCTCACCTGGTCGGTCCCGACGACGATCGCCTGGGGCGTCAGCCTGGTCACCCTGCTGGCGGTGAGCGTCGTCGCATGAGAACCGGGTGGGGTCGAGATGTGCCGGATCGAGCGGGAAGGACCACTGCGTGAGTGACTCTGAGCTGCGTCGGCAGCTGGTGGAGATCGGGGCGAGCCTGTTCGACAGGGGGTTCTCCGTGGGCAGTGCGGGAAACCTGAGCGTGCGCACCGCCGATGGGTTCCTCATGACGCCCACCAACTCGTCCTTGGGGCGGCTGAGCGTGGATGAGCTGGCGGAGCTGGACCACCGGTGGCGGCATGTGGGAGGTCCACGGCCCTCCAAGGAGGTGGTCATGCACCGGGCGGTCTATGAGACTCGTCCCGAGGCGCAGGCCGTGGTGCACCTGCACTCCACCTACGTCACCGCAGTCAGCTGCCTGGCGGAAGACGGCCCGACGATCCCTGCGCTGACGCCGTACTTCGTGATGCGGGTCGGCCGGGAGGTGCCCACGGTGCCGTACTACCGTCCCGGATCCGCTGAGGTGGACGCCGAGCTGCGAGCCGCGGCGGCGCAGGGTCCCGCCGTGATCCTGGCCAACCACGGTTCCATCGTGGCGGGAGAGACGCTGGAGTCGGCCTCGAACGCGGCGGAGGAGCTGGAGGTCTCCGCCCAGCTGGCGTTCCTGCTGAGGGATCGGCAGGTGCGGCCGCTGACCGAGGACCAGATCCAGGAGCTGCTGGACTGAGCTCGGCCGCGGCTCATCGATCGGGGGATTCCTCGTGGTCCCAGGGCCGGACCAGCCCTGGGACCACGAGGAATCCCCCGATGGATGCTGCAGAGCCTGGTGCGCGATAGTGTGATGGGTGGTGTCCCAACGTCTTCCGAGGAGCTCGTGCATGTCAGCGTCAGATGAACTCGACGGCCCGTTCGAGAAGCGGTTCGTAGCCCTGGGCGACTCGTTCACCGAGGGTGTCGGGGACATCGACCCCTCCAGCCCCAACGACTGCCGGGGATGGGCCGACCGGGTCGCCGCCCAGCTGATCGCGAATGACCCCTCCTGGGGATACGCCAACCTGGCGATCCGGGGCAAGAAGCTCACGCAGGTCATCGACGAGCAGCTCGAGACCGCGCTGGCGATGGAGCCGACCCTGGTGACCCTCTACGCCGGCGGCAACGACATCCTGCGGCCTGCGGTCAACATCGACGGACTCATGGCGCGGTACCGCCACGCGGTGAAGAAGCTCGTCGACACCGGCGCCCGGGTGGTGCTGTTCACCGGCTTCGACTCGGCCAAGGCGCCGCTGTTCAACATGACGCGCGGGCGCACGGCCATCTACAACGAGCACGTCCGCAAGATCGCCGACGACCTCGGCACCGACCTGGTGGACTTCTGGCACATGAAGCAGTTCCAGGACTGGCGCTACTGGGACGTGGACCGCATGCACCTGGGCATCGCCGGGCACACGGAGATGGCCAAGCAGGTCCTGGAGGTCCTCGGCGAGACCGATGAGATCGAGGACCCCGAGATCGACGAGCTGCCGCCCCAGACGCTGGTGGAGCGGACCGTGGACCACGTCAGCTGGGGCCGGGAGCACCTGCTCCCGTGGGTGAAGCGTCGGGTGACCGGCCGCTCCTCCGGCGATGACATGTCCCCGAAGTACCCGGAGCTGACGTCCCGCGTGTGGTGACCCCCTGCCGAGGACTCCGGGCATCGTGTCCGGGTCTCCTCAGGGTCGTCTCCGGGTTCCCTGTCGCCCGGAGGCGATGTCCTCCCGCCTGCGCCGGCGCCTAGTGTCGGAGGTATGGAAAGACATGACTCGGGCAGGCCGCGCGGCGGCCTCGCCCTGACCCTGCGGTGGCTGTTCTCCGCCGTCGTGATCCTGCACGCGCTGATGGTGCTGGCCCAGCCGTTCCTGGCCGGCGGATCCCTCGACGGCCACGCCGTGCCGCTGCTGGCCCACGCCGCCGTCGGCGGCACCCTGATCCTGGTCTCCATGGTGCTGGTGGTGCTGGGCGTCCTGGCCTGGATGCCGGGCGGAGGCAGCGCCTGGGCGCCCGTGATGGCCCTGGGGCTGGTGATCCTGGAGATCGCACAGGTCTCGCTCGGACACCTGCACCTGCTGAGTATCCACGTGCCGTTGGGCGTGGTCATCACGCTGCTGGCCGCTGGGCTGTGCCTGGTGGCGCTGCGAAGGCCGCGTCCCCACTCCCGGCGCACCCGGACCACCCTTCCCGCTCGGCACGACGTCGACCCGGTGAGCCACCCCCTGGCCCGCCCCGTCCCGACGGGAGGTCCCCATGGTTGAGATGGACCGTCGCCACCTGCTGCGGTGGGGAGCCGCCGGCGGGGGCACCGCGGCGCTGGCCGTCGTCGCGAGCCTCTCCGGCTGCGGGTTCGCGGAGATCCGCACCCCCCGCAGCACCGCCGGCCAGGTGGACTTCCGGAACCCGCTGCACATCCCACCGTTGGCGGAGCCTGTGATCGACGAGCAGAGCGACGACGGCGCTCACCGGATCTTCG
Organism: Nesterenkonia aethiopica; assembly: GCF_039534665.1. NCBI lineage: Bacteria > Bacillati > Actinomycetota > Actinomycetes > Micrococcales > Micrococcaceae > Nesterenkonia > Nesterenkonia aethiopica. Next base: position 42,038 of record NZ_BAAAVT010000014.1, read on the forward strand.
AGCTCACCGCGCAGACCGGCAGCTCGCAGATCGTGGATGCCGGGCCCACCGAGACATGGGGGATCGACGGCGACCACCTGGGTCCGACCCTGCGGGCGAGCCGCGGCGACTTGGTGGAGATCCGGTTCGCCAACGCGCTGCCGGAGGCCACCAGTCTGCACTGGCACGGTATGCGCCTGCCGGCGGAGGCCGACGGCGGCCCACACCAGATGGTGGAGCCCGGTCAGACCTGGGAGCCGTCCTGGCGCATCGACCAGCCGGCGGCCACCCTCTGGTACCACCCGCATCCGCATGGGCAGACGGAGGCTCACGTGCACCGGGGGATCGCCGGGATGTTCATCCTCGACGACGACGAGGAGCAGGCGCTGGACCTGCCGCGGGAGTACAGGGTCGATGACGTGCCGCTGATCCTCCAGGACCGCAGCTTCGACTCCGCGGGCCGGATGGTGGAGACCTCACATCGGAACAACGGCATGCTCGGAGACACCGTGCTGGTCAACGGGACGGCGGAGCCCGTCCTGGACGTCACGGCTGTGCGCACCCGGCTGCGAGTCCTCAACGGCTCGGGGGCGCGCAGCTACGCCGTCGGGTTCGCCGACGGAAGGCCCGTGACGATGATCGCCTCCGACGGCGGCCTGCTTCCGGCTCCGGTGGAGCTGGACAGAGTCACTCTGACTCCTGGGGAGCGTGCCGAGATCCTGGTGGACATGGAGCCCGGGGAGGAGGCGGTGCTGCGCTCCTTCCCGCAGGAGCTGGGCATCACCCGGGGCATGGCCGACACCACGGGGTCCCGGGATGAGCTGGACCTGCTCCTGCTGCGCGCCGCGACGACGCTGCGCCCGGCACCGCCGATGCCGGAGCGTCTGGTCCCGCTGGAGTCGTTGGAGGAGCGCGAGGCGGGCACCGTGCGCGGCTTCGAGCTGCGCACCAACCGGATCAACGGGCGGCTGATGGACATGGACCGGATCGACGAGGTCGTCACGGCCGGGACCATCGAGATCTGGGAGGTGTGGAACAGCCACGGCCAGCCGCACAACTTCCATGTCCACGACGTCCAGTTCCAGGTGCTCACCGTGGGCGGGCAGGCCCCGCCGCCCGAGCTGGCCGGCTGGAAGGACACCGTGTACCTGCCTCCGCATGAGCCGGTGCGGCTGATCATGCGTTTCGGCGAGCACACCAGCACCGAGGTCCCGTACATGTACCACTGCCATCTCCTCTGGCATGAGGACCAGGGCATGATGGGCCAGTTCGTGGTGGTGGACCCTGGAGATGAGGACGACGTCGACGTCGCGCCGCGACTGGATCAGCCGGACCTCGGCTCCGCTGAGGAGCACGGGCACTGAGGTTGCGCGAGGGGCGCCTCAGCGCACCCCGCGCATGAGCCGTACCAGCTTCGGCGAGGCCACGGCCAGAGCGGCGCCCAACACCACGCACACCCCGCCCAGGGTGATGAAGTAGGCGACCTCCTGGCCTGCGGTGTAGAAGCCGGCCAGGATGCCCGCCAGCGTGGTGCCCAGGGCGATGGACAGGTAGAACAGCGCCAGCATCTGGGTGGTGAACGCCACCGGGGCCAGCTTGGTGGCCACGGACAGGCCGATGGGACTGATCAGCAGCTCCGCCCAGGTGACCAGCAGCAGGATGCCGACCAGCGCCAGCAGCGGGGTCCGCTCCAGGGACTCCAGAGGGATGAACAGCAGATAGGCGATGCCGATCACCACCAGCGCGCCGCCGAACTTCAGCGGAGTGGAGGGCTGCCGGTCTCCCATCGTCGTCCAGAGGGCGGCGAAGACTGCGGCGAAGAGGATGATGAACAGCGGGTTGATGGACTGCACCCAGCTGGCGGGCATGTCCCAGCCGAAGATGCTGCGGTCCAGGCGCTGCTCCGAGTAGACGGCGATGAACGTGAACTGCTGTTGGAACAGGGCGAAGAATGCGGTGGAGGCGATGAACAGCGGGATGAAGGCCACTACGCGGCTGCGTTCGTCGCGGTCGACCTTCGGTGAGGTCAGCAGCACCACGAAGTAGATCACCGCGGCCACGATCACCACTCCGGCGATCACCGTGGCCAGGTTGGCCGCGGTGAGCACGCCGGTGGCGAAGAGCCCGGCGATCAGCACGACGGCGGCCAGCGTCCCGAAGCCGTACCGGCGGCGCAGCGCGGCCGGCAGCGGGTTGACCACCGCATGGGCGGAGTCCGGGAGCCGGCGGCGGCCCTGCGTGTAGACCACCAGCCCGATGACCATGCCGAGCGCGGCGGCGCCGAAGCCCCAGTGGAATCCGATGCGGTCCTGCAGCAGCCCGGAGAGCAGCGGGCCGATGAGCCCGCCGATGTTCACACCCATGTAGAAGATGGAGAAGCCGGCGTCGCGGCGCGGGTCCTCACGGGCGTAGAGGGTGCCGACTAGAGATCCGGCAGCGGCCTTCACCCCGCCGGAGCCCACGGCCACGCAAAGGAGGCCTACGGAGAGGCCGGCCGCACCTGGCAGCACCGCCAGGGCGATGTGGCCGATCATCACCAGCACCGCCGAATGGAACAGCGTCCGCTCGGCGCCGATCAGTCGGTCGGCGATCCAGGCGGTGAGGATGGTGGAGAGGTAGACGGCGCCGCCATAGGCACCGACGAGGCTCAGGGCCAGCCCCTGGTCGATCCCCAGGCCGCCGTCGGCGACCGAGAAGTACATGTAGTAGGCGAGGATGCCCTGCATCCCGTAGAAGGAGAAGCGCTCCCACAGCTCGACCGAGAACAGGTTGAACAGCATCCGCGGATGCCCGAAGAAGGTCTTCCCCTCATCCGCCGCGGGGACCTGCGACGGGTTCTGATGAATGGTGGTCATTTTTCCCATGGAATCGCATGCTGAGCTAAAGCGCTAATCCGGACGTTTCCTGGATGCTCGCTCGCCAGGGGTGATGTCGGCACGATCGCAGGTCAGAGGCGATCAGGAGGGGGTGGACGGCGCGACGGAGTGACGTGCGAGACAGCTGTGGCCGGCCTCGTCACCCGAGGCCGGCCACAGCTGCTGCGTGGGGGAGAGGCAGGGGGGATGCGCTCAGCCGAGCACGGCGGCCAGGGTCTCCTCCCAGAGGCCCAGGGCCTCGTCCACCTCGGCCTCGGTGACCACCAGCGCGGGGATGAGGCGCACGTTCTGCCCATACATGCCGTTGTTCAGCAGCAGCAGGCCGCGCCTGGCGGCCTCCTGCTGGACCGCAGCCGCCGTCGCCCCGTCCGGCTCGCCGTCGGCGTCGACGAACTCCACCGCCAGCATCAGGCCGAGTCCCGTCACCCCGGCCACCCGGGCATGCTGCTCACCGATGCGCTCCAGGCCGGCCCGCAGCTGGGTGCCGCGGGCGGCGGCGTTGTCCACCAGCCCTTCCTCCTGGATGACCTCAAGCGTGGCGGCGGCTGCGGCGCAGGCCACCGCATTCGCCCCGTAGGTGCCGCCCTGGGAGCCGGGCCAGGCCTTGGCCATGAGGTCTTCGGAGGCGGCGATGCCGGAGATCGGGAAGCCGGAGGCGATGCCCTTGGCGAACATCATGATGTCTGGGGAGACGTCGAAGTGGTCCTGGCCCCAGAATTCGCCGGTGCGGCCGAAGCCGGTCTGCACCTCGTCGAGGATCAGCAGGATGCCGTGCTCGTCGGCCCGCTGGCGCAGGCCCTCGAAGAATCGGCGGTTCCCGGGCACGTAGCCGCCTTCGCCGAGCACCGGCTCCACCAGGAAAGCCGCGGTGTCCGACGGCGCCGACTGGGTCTGCAGGACCAGGTCCAGCTCCCGCAGGGCGAAGTCCGTGGCCTGCTCCTCGTCGAAGCCATAGGCCCGGTAGTGCGTGGGGTTCGGGAAGGGGGAGACCACCACACCGGGCATCAGCGGGGCGAAGCCGGCCTTGAACTTGGTGCCGGAGGTGGTCAGCGAGGCCGCGGCGACGGTGCGCCCGTGGAACCCGCCCTGGAACACCACGATGTTCGGCCGTCCCGTGGCCTGGCGGGCCAGGCGCAGTGCTGCCTCCGCGGCCTCCGAGCCGGAGTTGGCGAAGAACAGGGAGTTCAGCCCTGCCGGCAGCACCTCGCCGAGGCGTTCGGTGAGACGCTGCAGCGGCTCGTGCATGATCGTCGTGTACTGGCCGTGGATGAGCTTCCCGACCTGGGCCTGCGCGGCCTCCACCACCTTCGGGTGGCAGTGGCCCGTGCTGGTCACCCCGATGCCGGCGGTGAAGTCCAGATGGCGCCTGCCCTCGGCGTCGTAGAGGTTCACGCCTTCGCCGTGGGTCGCCACCACGGGGGTCGCCTGCTTCAGGAGGGGGGAGAGAGCCGTCACCGGTGCACCTCATTCTGATTGTTGACAATCCGTCCGTGGCCTAGGCTACTCGGTGGGGGTGCGGATGTCAGCCCGTGGCCGGGATGGCCATGGTCGGCGTCGTCGCACCCGTGACCGGCCCCGCGGGGCGGGCGTATCGTGAGCACCACGTCGAGAGACCGCGTGTGAGGCCAGGCGAGAGGCCTGGCTGCAGATCTAGCGTGAGAAGGAGTCCAGATGACAGGCACCACCGCTGAGACCGTGACGCCGCACCGGGAGGCCGACGTGGTCGCCCAGGCGCCGAAGCAGCTGTTCATCGACGGCCAGTGGGTCGACGCCCGGGGAGGGCGCACGCTCGACGTCGTCGACCCCTCCACCGGAGAGGTGCTGTGCGCCGTCGCCGACGCCAGTGAGGAGGACGGCTGGGACGCGCTGAAGGCCGCCGAGCGCGCACAGGCCGATCTGGCCGCCCTGCCGCCGCGCAAGCGGTCCGACATCCTCATGCGCACCTTCGAGCTGATCCATGAGCGGATCGACGACCTCGCCCTGCTGATGACCCTGGAGATGGGCAAGCCGCTGGCCGAGGCCAAGGGGGAGGTCGCCTACGCCGCCGAGTTCTTTCGGCATTTCGCCGAGGAGGCCACCCGCATCGACGGCGGCTACCAGACGGCCCCCGCCGGCGGCTCGCGGTTCCTGGTGACCCGCCAGCCGGTGGGGCCCTCGATCCTCATCACCCCGTGGAACTTCCCGCTGGCGATGGGCGCACGGAAGATCGGGCCCGCGATCGCGGCCGGCTGCACCTCAGTGACCAAGCCCGCGGCCCAGACGCCGCTGTCCATGCTGGCGCTGGGTGAGATCCTCTCCGAGGCCGGCGCTCCGGCCGGCTCGGTGAACATCCTGGCGACCTCCACCTCCGGGAAGGTCATGGAGCCGCTGATCCGCTCCGGCATCGCCCGGAAGCTCTCCTTCACGGGCTCCACCTCGGTGGGGCGGAAGCTGCTGGAGCAGTGCGCGGACCGGGTCCTGCGGACCTCCATGGAGCTCGGCGGAAACGCCGCGTTCGTGGTCTTCGAGGACGCGGACCTGGATAAGGCTGTCGACGGCGCCATGCTGGCCAAGATGCGGAACTCCGGGGAGGCCTGCACGGCGGCCAACCGGATCTTCGTCCACCGCAGCGTGATCGAGGAGTTCGGTCGCCGGCTCACCGAGCGGATGTCCGAGCTGACGGTCGGCCGCGGCGTCGACGACGGTGTGAAGGTCGGCCCGATGATCGATGCGAACCAGCGGGACAAGGTCGACGAGCTGGTCCAGGACGCGATCTCCGGCGGCGCACGTGTGCTCACCGGTGCCGAGGCGCTCGACGGCGGCGGATTCTTCTACCGGCCCACTGTGCTCACCGACGTCCCGGAGTCCGCACGGATGCGGGATGAGGAGATCTTCGGGCCGGTGGCGGCGCTGACTCCCTTCGACAGCGAGGAGGAAGTCGTGGCCGCGGTGAACTCCACCGAGTACGGCCTGGTCAACTACGTCTACACCGAGTCCCTGCGGCGCGGACTGCGCGTAGCCGAGTCCGTGGAGTCCGGCATGGTGGGGCTCAACCAGGGCGTGGTCTCCAACCCGGCCGCACCCTTCGGCGGGGTCAAGGAGTCCGGGCTGGGTCGCGAGGGCGGACCCACCGGCATCGACGAGTTCCTGGAGACCAAGCTCATCGGCATCGCGATGGACTGATCGGACTCATCACCGCCTCGAGTGGCGGATTCACTGCGGCGGTCGGGCGCGATCGGCGATTTCGCAGCAGTGGATCCGCCACTCGACGTGTGATGGGGCGTGGGGAGCTGGGCTAAGGGCGTGGAGTTGCCTCGAGAGGGGGCTCGCCGTCGTCGGGAATGGATGCCGCAGCACCTCTGTTGGACAGGACATGAAAAGTTGAGTCGACTCGACTCAAGTCAGTTTGACACCACGATTCCCGGGGTGGATACTTGAGCCTGGTTCACTCAAGCAGACCTGCGCTCCACCCCGGAGCGAGACCGTCCATCGAAGGGAGTCCCCTCATGTCCCGTGCAGTCGGCATCGACCTCGGAACCACCAACTCCGTCGTCGCCGTCCTCGAAGGTGGCGAGCCCACCGTCATCGCCAACGCCGAGGGCGCCCGCACCACCCCGTCCGTCGTCGCCTTCTCCAAGGACGACGAGGTCCTCGTCGGCGAGATCGCCCGCCGTCAGGCCGTCAACAACCCGGACCGCACCATCGCCTCCGTCAAGCGCCACATGGGCACTGACTGGAAGAAGGAGATCGGGGAGAAGACCTACACCCCGCAGGAGATCTCCGCCCGCACGCTGATGAAGCTCAAGCACGACGCCGAGTCCTACCTGGGCGAGGACGTCACCGAGGCCGTCATCACCGTGCCCGCCTACTTCAACGACGCCGAGCGCCAGGCCACCAAGGAGGCCGGCGAGATCGCGGGCCTGAAGGTCTCCCGCATCGTCAACGAGCCCACCGCCGCCGCGCTGGCCTACGGACTGGACAAGGGCAAGGAGGACGAGCTCATCCTCGTCTTCGACCTCGGAGGCGGAACGTTCGACGTCTCGCTGCTCGAGGTCGGCAAGGACGAGGACGACTTCTCCACCATCCAGGTGCGCGCCACCGCCGGTGACAACCGCCTCGGCGGCGACGACTGGGACCAGCGGATCATCGACTGGCTGGTCCAGCAGGTCAAGAGCAAGGAGGGCGTGGACCTCTCCAAGGACAAGATCGCCGTGCCGCGTCTGAAGGACGCCGCCGAGCAGGCGAAGAAGGAGCTGTCCTCGGCCACCTCCACCGACATCAACCTGCAGTACGCCGCCATGACTGAGAACGGCCCGGTGCACGTCAACGAGACGCTGTCCCGCGCGAAGTTCCAGGACATGACCTCGGACCTGCTGGACCGGACCAAGAAGCCGTTCCAGGACGTCATCACCGAGGCCGGCGTGAAGGTCTCCGAGATCGACCACGTCATCCTGGTCGGCGGCTCCACCCGTATGCCCGCCGTGGCCGACCTGGTCAAGGAGCTCTCCGGCAAGGAGGCCAACAAGGGCGTCAACCCGGACGAGGTCGTCGCCGTGGGTGCGGCCCTGCAGGCCGGTGTGCTCGCCGGTGAGCGCAAGGACGTGCTGCTGATCGACGTCACCCCGCTTTCCCTGGGCATCGAGACCAAGGGCGGCGTGATGACCAAGCTGATCGAGCGCAACACCGCGATCCCGACCAAGCGCTCCGAGGTGTTCTCCACCGCCGAGGACAACCAGCCCTCGGTGGCAGTCCAGGTCTTCCAGGGCGAGCGCGAGTTCACCCGGGACAACAAGGCCCTGGGTACTTTCGAGCTGACCGGCATCGCCCCGGCTCCGCGCGGTGTGCCGCAGATCGAGGTCACCTTCGACATCGACGCCAACGGCATCGTCCACGTCTCTGCCAAGGACAAGGGCACCGGCACCGAGCAGTCCATGACCATCACGGGCGGCACCTCCCTGGACAAGGAGGACATCGACCGCATGGTGGCCGACGCCGAGGCCCACGCCGAGGAGGACAAGAAGCGTCGCGAGGCCGCCGAGCAGCGCAACGCCGCCGAGACCACCGCGTACTCGGTGGACAAGCTGATCAAGGACAACGAGGACAAGCTCCCCGCCGAGGTCAAGGACGAGGTCCAGGCCGACGTCGACGCCCTGAAGAAGGCGCTTGAGGGCGAGGACAACGATGACGAGATCAAGTCCGCCTTCGAGAAGCTGCAGGCCTCCCAGACCAAGCTGGGCGAGGCGCTGTACTCGCAGGCCGGTGCTGACGCCGCAACCGACGGCGCGCCCGCCGGCGACGCCTCCGGCGAGGACGAGGACATCGTCGACGCCGAGGTGGTCGACGAGGACGCCGACGAGAAGAAGTGAGAGGTCGTCCCTGATGGCAGAGCAGGACCAGAACCCGGAGCGGGACGGCGCGGACCGTCCTGAGTCCGAGGAGCCGATCCGCTTCACCGACAAGCGCCGGATCGACCCGGAGACGGGCCGGCCGCGCCACGTGGAGGGAGAGACCGGCGCCGAGGAGAAGGAAGCCGCTGCGGGCTCCGGCACAGCACCGGCCGACCCGGTGCAGGACCCGCTGGCCCAGGCCGAGCAGATCCTGCGCGACCTGCCGGCCGAGGATGCCGAGGACTCCGAGGCCGGGGATCCGGTGAGCGTCGCCGACGCCGCCGGAAGCCCGGACCCCGGAGCGGACCCCCTGGTGGCTGAGGAGCCGGAGCTCGAGGAGGTCCCCGCGGACCAGTCGAGCGCCGGTGACCGCGAGGCCGAGCTGCAGGCCGACCTGCAGCGGCTCCAGGCGGAGTACGTCAACTACCGGCGCCGCGTGGAGCGGGACCGGGCCGTGGAGCGGGACCGCACCGTCGGTCACGTCATCACCGGCCTGATGCCGGTGCTGGACGACATCCACGCCGCCCGGCAGGCCGGTGACCTGGCCGACGGGCCCTTCGCGGCCATCGCCGCGAAGCTGGAATCGCTGCTGCAGCACCAGGGCCTCGAGCGCATCGACGAAGAAGGCGTGCCCTTCGACCCGTCGGTCCACGAGGCGCTCATGCAGCAGCCGCACCCAGAGATCCCCGCCGACCACGTGGCCGCGGTGCTGCGGGCGGGCTACCGCCACGGCGACCGTGTGCTGCGCGCGGCCCAGGTGATGGTCTCCACCGGCCCGGCCGAGTGAGCCGAGCCTGACTCTCCGTGCCGACGGCCCGCACCGGGCCGTCGGCACGGATCGGCCGACGCCGTCGTCGCGGAGCGTCGCAGCCCACGACGTCGGCATACAGACAGCGCACCACGCGCAGGCCCCGCCCGGCGGGGTCGCAGAAGAGAAGCAGGGAGGGAGGCGCCGTGGCCTCGCAGGATTGGATCAACAAGGACTTCTACGCCATCCTGGGCGTCTCCAAGGACGCGTCCGAGGACGAGATCAAGAAGGCCTACCGGAAGCTCGCCCGGACGTACCACCCGGACAAGAACCCGGGGGACGAGGCCGCTGAGCAGAAGTTCAAGGATGTCTCCGAGGCCCACACCGTGCTCTCCGACAAGCAGCAGAGGGAGCAGTACGACGCCATCCGGGCCATGGGCTCGGGCGCCCGCTTCTCCGGAGCCCCGGGCGGCGCCGGCGGCGCCTCCGGATTCGAGGACATCTTCGGCGGGCTCTTCGGCGACGCCGGCGGCTTCGGCCGCGGGGGTCGAGGCGGCCCCGACTTCTCCGACATCTTCGGTGGCATGGGCGGTCGGTTCGGCGGCGGCTTCGGCGGGGGCGCCCCGGCCAAGGGCGCCGACCGCACCGCGAAGACCACCATCTCCTTCGCCGGGGCCGTCCGCGGCACCACGGTGGGTCTGCGCGAACCGGACGGCAACGTCATCGACGTCCGGATCCCCGCCGGGGTGAAGGAGGGCCAGAAGGTCCGCGTCAAGGGCAAGGGCCAGCAGGGACCCGGCGGCGCCGGCGACCTGCTGGTGGAGGTGGCGATCACCCCGCACCGGTTCTACGAGCGCGACGGTGACGACATCCGCATCCACCTTCCCGTCTCCTTCGACGAGGCCGTGCTGGGCACCACCGTCCAAGTGCCCACCGTGCACGGGGAGAAGGTGCGGATCAAGGTCCCTGCCGGCACCACCTCGGGCCGCACCCTTCGGCTGAAGGGGCACGGGGTCCGGCGGAAGTCCCACCAGGGGGACATGCTCGTCGTCGTGGACGTGCAGGTGCCCCAGGACCTCTCCGAGGAGGCGGTGGAGGCCGTGAAGGCCTACGCGGAGGCGACTCGCGACGTCGACCCCCGCGGCGACCTGGACGCCCGGGCCGCCCTGTGACCGGGCCCGCCGCTGCGGGATGATGGAGAGACGAGACCGACCCGCCCCGGCGCGGCCGGGCGGGAACGGAGGAGGTGAGCAGCAGTGGCCAGGAGACGTCGCTCCGAGATCGCCGGGGAGGACCCGCGGCTGATCGAGGCGGAGCACCGGCATGCTCCGCTGTTCGTCATCTCCGTGGCCGCCGAGCTGGCGGACATGCACCCGCAGACGCTGCGCCAGTACGACCGCATCGGCCTGGTCACCCCGCGGCGCCAGGGCGGCCGGCACCGTCGGTACTCGCCCTATGACATCGAACAGCTCCGGCAGATCCAGCAGCTCTCCCAGGAGGGCGTCTCCCTGGAGGGCATCCGGCGGATCATCGAGCTGCAGAACCGTGTGGAGGAGCTCGAGGAGACCGTGGAGGAGCTGCGCTACGAACTCCGCGAGGCTGAGCGGCACTCCACCAAGCCACGGGTCTTCGCCGTCGGCCCGCACGGCGACGTGGTCACGGTGGCCCGAGGCCGCCGGGCCCGCACCAGCACCCAGGCGCTGGTGCTCTGGGACCCGCGCCGCCGCTGACCGGGTGTGTTGCCCGAGTACCCGCCCCGCACACCCTGTCCCGCCCACCCCGTCGAGCGGTGATCTGTGCGTCAGGAGGGGTCAGGGGCGGGCGGCGACGTCGGCGAGCAGTCCCGCCAGCAGCGCCGTCTGCGGCGCGATCTCCGAGACCAGAATGTGCTCATGGACCGCATGCGGCCCTTCGCCGACGGCACCGAGGCCGTCGAGGACCGGCAGCCCCAGGGCGGAGACGAAGTTCGCGTCGGAGGCTCCGCCCACCGCGGCCGGGGTGATCCTCCGCCCCAGACCTGCGGCCAGGCGCTCCACCCGGTCCATGGCCGCTCGGGAGGCCGGGGTCGGATTCATCGGGGGCCGATTGGCATCCACCGCGATCTCCAGTCGCAGCCGAGGGTCGGCGGCATGGGGCTGCGGCAGCCGCAGGGCGCGCAGACCCTCGGCCACCCGGTCCTGCTCGGCCGCTTCGGTCACGCGCACATCCACCTGGCAGGTGGCCTGACCGGCCACCACATTGCGGCTGGTGCCCCCGTGGAAGGTGCCCACGGTGACGGTGGTCCCGTCATCCGGGGAGGCCAGGGCGACGATGTCGGGCACGACGGCGGCCAGCGCGTGCACCGCACTGGCCCCCTTCTCCGGTTCCAACCCGGCATGGGCCTGCACGCCGTGCACGGTCAGGTCCGCGAAGACCATGCCCTTGCGGCGGTCCTTGGGCTGACCGGCCGCACTGGGCTCCGGCACCAGTGTCAGCGCGGACTGCGCCGCGGCGGCCTCGATCGCCGGGCGCCCCGCGGTCGAACCGATCTCCTCATCGCCGGTGAGCAGCAGCCGCAGCGGAGCATGCGGCACTCCGAGCTCGCGCAGCGCGCGCACTGCCCAGAGGGTCTGGACGATGCCGAACTTCATGTCCAGCACGCCCGGGCCGGTGAGGCGGTCGCCCTCGGCGGTCAGGGGCCAGCCGGTGATCGTGCCGGCTGGCCAGACCGTGTCGTAGTGGCACACCGAGAGTACGGAGCTCTCCAGCTCCGTGATCTCGCCGCCGTCGACGTCGCGTCCCGGCCACCGCAGATCCAGCACGTCGCCGTGGACGCCGCCGTCGGTGCGGGCCTCGGCCTGCGGCTCACCGAGGCGTTCCACCGCCAGGGTGCGGATCACCTCCAGCCCGGCGTCGAGCAGCGCCTTGTCATGGCTGGGCGTCTCCGCGTGCACGATGCGCCGCAGGTCCTCCAGGAGGTGCTCCTGGTGGGTGGCGGCGTGGTTCCGCAGCGCCGGCATCGGGATGCCGGCCACGGCGTCGGGGCGGGCAGACGTCGTCGGGGTGCTCTCCATCGGGGTCCTGTCTCTCCTGGTCATGGTCGTCTCCTCAGCGCACCGGCACTCCGGGCCCGAGCGGGATCCCGAGGGCCCACCACAGCACGAAGAACAGGAACCAGGCGCACAGCAGCGCCACGGAGACCGGCAGCGTCAGGGAGACCAGGGTGCCGATTCCGGCCTTCGGGTAGTACCGCTGCAGATACCCCAGCACCAGGGCGAAGTAGGGGCTCATGGGGGAGATGATGTTGGTGGGGGAGTCCCCGATGCGGAACAGCATCTGGGTGACCTCCGGGGAGGTGCCCACCAGCATGAGCATGGGCACCAGCACCGGGGCCATGAGGGTGTACTGCGCAGACCCCGAGGTGATGGTCAGGTTGAACAGCGCGACCAGCAGCACGACGCCGGCGAACATCACCACCACGGGCAGGTCCAGCCGCTCCAGCAGGTGGGCGCCCTCGATGGCCAGCACCATCCCGATGTTCGACCAGCTGAAGTAGGCGATGAACTGGGCTGCCGCGAAGAACAGCACCACCACGCCGGAGAGCTCCTTGATGGAGCGTCCCATCAGCTCCGGGATGTCCCGCGGGCGGGTGATGGTGCCAGCTGTGACCCCGTAGGTGACGCCCACCGCCAGGAAGGCCAGCGCGATCGGCACGGCGATGTCGGTCAGCAGCGGGGAGTCGAGCACGTCCCCGCTCTCGGCCTGGAACGGCGAGCCGGGCAGCAGCAACAGAGTGAAGTACACCGCAAGGAAGCCTGCCAGCGCCAGCAGGGATGCGCGCAGCGCCGCGACCTCTCGGCGGGTGTAGGTCAGCAGGGAGACCTCATCGGTGATCGCCGTCCCGCGACCGCCGTCATCGAGGTCCCGGCCGGCCGCCAACACGGCGGTGGCCGCTCCACCGGTGGCGTCCTCCTCATGCTTCATGCGTTCGGTCATCCTGACCAGCAGCAGCTCGGTGACCAGCGTGACCACCAGGGCGAGCACCACGGCTGAGGCCGCGGAGAAGAAGTAGTTGGCCACCGGGGAGACCACATGATCCGGGTCGATCAGCTGGGCCGCCGAGGTGGAGATCCCGGCCAGCAGGGGATCGCTGGCGGTGATCAGCAGGGACGCGTTGTAGCCTGCCGAGGCGGAGCCGAAGGCGACGACGGCGCCCAGTACCGCGGAGCGGCCGCTGGCCTTGAACGCCGCCGCCGCCAAGGGGATCAGGATGACGTAGATGGCGTCCGAGGCGACCGAGCCGGTGACACCGGCCAGGGCGACGGTGAAGGTCAGCCAGCGGCGCGAGACCCGAGAGACCACCACCCGGATGGCCGCGCTGATCAGGCCCGAACCCTCAGCCACCGCGACGCCCAACATCACGGTGATGATCAGACCCAGCGGCGGAAAGGTCACGAAGTTCTCCACCGCATCGGTGACCATGCGCTGGAACCCCTCCGGCGTGAGCAGGCTCTGCACGGCGATCTGCTCGCCGTCGGCCGGGTTCTCCGCGCCGACTCCCAGGGCCTCCAGGATGGCGGAGAGGACCACCACGACCACGGCGAGGATGATGAACAGCCAGAACGGATGCGGCAGCAGGTTGCCGAGGCGTTCCACGACCCGCAGCGCCCGGACCAGGAATCCGGGGCGATCGCCGGCGCTGCGCGATCTGCGGGAGCGGCGGGTCGGGGTGACGGTGGTGGGCTCTGACATGGCGATTCCCTTCCGCCGGCCCCGGGGTCCAGGGGTCTTCCGGCGTGACGACCTTGCAGATCGCGCCAGTCTAGTCAGAAGGTGGTGATTCGGTAAACGAACCATCTCTGCCCGGGAGGGCCCTCCGGTGGGGAATTCCTCGAGGTCGCCGCGCAGATCAGCGCGATGCACCTCGAGGAATTCCCCACCGGATGCCGGAGTCGCCGAGCTCAGCGCTGCGGCGCCGGGTCCTCCTCGGGCTCGACGGCCTCGGAGCCCGCCGACCCGCCGTCGCCCTCGGAGCCGCCCGGGCCCTGATCTTCGCTCGCTGCCTCTGGCCCGTCGCTCGCTGCCTCGGCTGAGACCACCGGGATCGAGGAGGTCGCCAACGACGTCGCCGGGGAGTAGTTCTCCATGTCCCCGTGCCAGTCCTCGTCCTCCTCCGGGGTCCAGCCGTCCTCCCACGTCCCGGTGGTGAAGTCGTAGCCGATCGGGTCGCCGTTCTCGTCGGTGCGCTGGTACCACTCGGTGTACATGTCGTCCTCCGAATCCACCCCGGCGCCGGCGCCCAGCCCCGGCTCGGTGGGTGCCACCTGCAGGGTGAAGTCGTCGCCGTAGCGGTCCACGCCGTCGATCACCGCGTCCCGCAGCGCCTTCTCCGCGTACTTGGTGCGCAGGGCCCGCGGGTCGGTGCGCACGTCGCGCAGCCACGCGATCATGATCAGCAGCATGATCACGGCGAAGGGCACCGCCGTGACCGTCACCAGGGACTGCAGCCCCTGCAGGGCGGTGTCCCCGCCGGTGAGCAGCATGACGACGGCGACGCCGGTCATCACCAGTCCCCAGAAGACCACCACGGACTTCCGCGGGTTCAGGTCGCCGCGGGTGGAGAAGATGCCCATCACCACGGAGGCGGAGTCGGCGGAGGTGATGAAGAAGATCGCCAGCACCACCATGATGACCGCCGGCAGCCACTCCACATACGGCAGGTGGTCGATGATCGTGAACAGCACCTCGGCGGCGGGCATCTCGTCGTTGAAGCCCTCCAGGCCCTCCCGGTACATCCAGATGGAGGTTCCGCCCATGATCCCGTAGGCCACGAACAGCAGGGAGCTGGGGATCAGGATGACGCCCAGGATGAACTGGCGGATGGTGCGACCCCGGGAGATGCGGGCGATGAAGACCCCGACGAAGGGCGACCAGGAGATCCACCAGGCCCAGTAGAACACCGTCCAGGCGGACTGGAAGTCCATGGTCTCCTGACCCCAGGAGGCCGAGCGGCCCATCATCTCGAACAGGGAGCCGAAGTACTCCACGAAGGAGGACGGGACCAGGTTCAGCAGGAACAGCGTGGGCCCGAGGAAGAACACCAGCGAGATGATGCCGATGGTCAGCACGATGTTGATGTTGGACAGGTAGCGGATGCCTCGGGCGACGCCGGAGACCGCGGAGAGCACGAAGCCCACCGTCAGCAGCGCGATGATGATGATCAGCAGCGTATTGGTGACCTCGGCGCCGGAGACGATGGTCCAGCCCTGACCGATCTGCATGGCCGCGATGCCCAGCGAAGCGGCGGTGCCGAACAGGGTGGCGATGATCGCGAAGATGTCGATCAGCTTCCCGGCCAGACCCTCGGTCTGGCTCTGCCCGAAGAGGTTGCGGAAGATCGAGGACATCAGGGGCACGCGGCCCCGGCGGTAGGCGGCATAGGCGACGGCGCCGCCCACCAGGGCGTACATGGCCCAGGCGTGCACGCCCCAGTGGAAGTAGGTCTGCGCCATCGCGGCGTGCAGAGCCTCGGTGGTCTCCGCCGCGTGTGTCAGCGGGGCGGGGGAGTGGAAGTAGGTCAGCGGCTCCGAAGGGCCGAAGAACAGCACTCCGATGCCGATGCCCGCGGCGAAGAGCATGGCGGTCCAGGAGAAGGTGGAGAACTCGGGCTTCTCCCCGTCCTTGCCCAGCGGGATCCGCCCGTACTTGGAGAACGCCAGGCACAGCAGGAAGATCAGCACCACGATGGCGACCACGTTGAACAGCCAGCCCAGGTTCTCCATGGTCCAGCCGAACGTGTTCCCGGCGACCTCGGCCACGTGGGACGGGCTGCTCACGCCCCAGATCACGAAGGCCACGGTCAGCAGGCCGGCGATCAGGAACACCACCCGGTCCACCGAGTACCGGCGCCGCTGCTCGTCGATGCCGATGCCTGGCACCAGCGCCGGGTGGATGTTGTGCGGATACTCGCCCTGGGAGTACACGTTCAGCCGGTGCAGCGCGGCCCCGGCCCTCCGCGTCGCCGCTCCGGCGGCCGCGGCCGTCTTCTCGGCGGTCGCCTTGGGCGCCGGCGAGGAGCGGGTGTCGTCGTCGGGCTGGGATCCGCCGTCTCGGCGGGAGTGGGGTGGCTGAGAATCAGCCATGCTGATCACACCTTGTGTGGGTCGGGGTCGGTTGTCTCGTCAGGCAGAGCGCTGCATCTGGGGGCGGAGCATGGGCGTGGGGTGCTCAGCTCCTCGGCGTGCGGACGAAGGTCAGGTCGAAGATTCTCCGTCCGACCTTGAGCGCCTTGGTCTCGAAGTCAGTCTGGACGCGGCCCTCGAAGCGCGGCGCCCAGCCGCCGACGTCGTCGATCGCCTCCTCCAGGGGGAGCGGTTCGGGGGTCTTGCCCATGCTGCGGGCGTCGAGGTCCTCCAGGCGGACGGCGGTCAGCGGGGACTCCTCACCGGCGCGCTGACCCGCGTGGACGTTGGTGAACGCGGGGGAGGCGGAGATGGTGTCGCGCATCTGCACTGCGTAGCCGGACCAGTCGGTGGCCAGGCGCCACAGGCCGCCGTCGGGCAGCACGCGGGCGATCTTCTCCACGAAGGAGTCCTGGACGAGGCGGCGCTTGGTGTGCTTCTTCTTGTGCCACGGGTCCGGGAAGAACACCCACACCTCGGACACCGAGTCCTCGGGGATGAGCTTGTCCAGCACCTCGGTGGCGTCCACGTTGGCGACCCGCACATTGCGCAGGCCCTCGCGGCGCAGTCGGCTGACCAGCTGGGCGACCCCGGGGCGGTAGACCTCCACGGCCAGGAAGTTCTTCTCCGGGGCCTGGGCCGCGGCGTGGGCGACGGCCTCTCCTGATCCGGTGCCGATCTCCACGATGAGCTCTGCGTCACGGCCGAATTCGGCCTTCCAGTCGATGCGGAAGTCATCGGCGACGGCGGTGTCCCGCTCGCCGTGCGGGATGTCGAGCAGCTCCTGGCCCAGGGCGGCGTCCCAGGCGCGCTGGCGGCGCGGGGTCAGGCGGTTGCTGCGGCGCACGAAGGACAGCGGGTGGCGCATGTGGCTCCGAGCGACGGTCTGCTCAGGCTGCTGGCTCTCAGGGGACACGGTCTCTGGCTCTCTCTTTGGGTGCAGGTGCTGCCGCGGGCAGCAGGAGCGCTGGCACTCCCGGCGTTCCGCGGCATGACGACGACACGCCATCGTAACGGACCGGTCCCCGCCGACTCAGGGGTCAGCGGGCCGCGGTCCGTGGTCGAGGCAGTGGTCGCCACGAGGCGCCGACGCTGAGCATATCGCAAACTCTGACTGAAAGTCAGGGTGCTTGCGATTATGGGAGGGGGCTCAGTACGCTGAGCCGCATGTCTTCCACGACGACGGGCCGCCCGTCCGCCGACCGCATGCGACGTGCCATCCGCGCCAGCGGACGCTCACAGCGTCAGGTGGCCGCCGAGATGGGTATCGACGAGACCAAGCTCTCCAAGTCGCTCTCGGGCCAACGACGGTTCACCGACGACGAGCTCGTCGCCCTGGCCCGCGTGACCGGAGTGGCGGTCAGCGCTCTGGTGGGCTCAGCCCCCGGCGCGGACCCCGTCTCCGTGACCCCGCCTGACGCCGACCCCGCCGGTGCCTCACCTGCCACACCCGAGCAGGCGCGCCGTCGCCGGGAGATCGTCGAGGCGGCCTGGGGGCTCTTCGCGCAGACGGGATTCGAGGCGGTCCGCGTCAGTGACATCGCCGCCGCCGCGGGCGTCTCCAGCGCCACCGTGCACTACTACTTCCCGACCAAGCCCGACCTGTTCGCCATGGCGCTGAACCATTCCGTGAAGCTGGCCTATGACCGGCAGATCGCCCGGCTGACCGGCGTCGACGATCCGGTGGAGCGGCTGTGGAGGCTGCTGGACATGCAGTCCCCGCACGGTGAGGCCGGTCGGCTCGACTGGTCCATCTGGCTGCAGTCCTGGAACCGGGTGGCTCTCGACGGCGGCCAGGACGTGGAGTACGTGGAGATCTACCGGCGCTGGTTCGAGACTGTCCGCGCCGCAGTCGCCGCCGGTCAGCAGGCCGGAGTGTTCCACTCGGGCCCCAGTGAGGAGCTCACCGGAGAGCTCACCGCGCTGGTGGACGGGCTGGGGGTCCAGGTGCTCACGGGAGTGATCACCGAGGAGACCATGCGGCGCCGCGTCCGGGATCACCTGCGGCGTCGCATCCTGCGGCCGGAGGTCGATCTGCCGACCACCGATCTGGACAGGGAACGCCCGGTGCCGTCGTCGCAGGGCTCGCCGCCGGTCGGCGCCTGAGACTGTGACCCCCAGACCCCATCACGAGAGGAACCCCTCCCATGCCCCGTCCCGTCATCGTCACCTGTGCGCTCACCGGCGCCGGCGACACCGCCGGCCGCAGCGAGCACGTCCCGGTCACCCCGGAGGAGATCGCCGCCGATGCGATCGCCGCCGCCCGAGCCGGAGCCTCGATCGTCCACATCCACGTCCGGGACCCCGAGACCACGCAGGGCTCCCGCGAGGTGGCCCACTACCGTGAGGTGGTGCGGATCGTCCGGGAGTCCGACGTCGATCCCGTCCTCAACCTCACCGCCGGGATGGGTGGAGACCTGGTCATCGACCCGCAACGGCCCACCGCCCAGCTCGACGGCACCGACCTGGTCAACGCGGTGGACCGGCTCCCTCATGTGGAGGAGCTGCTGCCGGAGATCTGCACCATCGACTGCGGCTCGCTGAACTTCGGCGAGGGCAGCAGCCTCTACGTCTCCACCCCGGACATGCTCCGCGAGGGCGCCGCGACGATCCGTCAGCTCGGTGTGAAGCCGGAGATGGAGATCTTCGACACCGGCAACCTGTGGTTCGCCAACGTCCTGGTGGAGGAGGGGCTGATCGACCCGCCGCCCCTGTACCAGCTGTGCATGGGGATCCCCTATGGAGCCCCGGCCGACCCGGGCCTGCTG
This sequence comes from Nesterenkonia aethiopica, assembly GCF_039534665.1. Taxonomy (NCBI): domain Bacteria; kingdom Bacillati; phylum Actinomycetota; class Actinomycetes; order Micrococcales; family Micrococcaceae; genus Nesterenkonia; species Nesterenkonia aethiopica. The sequence goes on from NZ_BAAAVT010000014.1 coordinate 60,935, forward strand.
GCCGCGATGGTGAGCATGCTCCCCGAGGGTGCGGAGTTCACCTCCTTCGCGCTGGGCCGGAACCAGCTGCCCTGGGCGGCGCGTTCCGTGCTGGCCGGCGGCCACGTCCGCGTCGGGCTGGAGGACAACCTGTACCTGTCCAAGGGGGTCAAGGCCACCAACGCCCAGCTCACCGAGCGGGCAGTGGGGGTCGTGGAGTCCCTCGGTGAGCGGGTCGCCACTCCGGACGAGGCGCGCGAGATCCTGGACCTGACGGTCCAGGTCCCCTCCGCTGAGAAGGGGGCCTGAGCATGGGCGCGGCGCTGCGCAGCATCGACGACGTCGGCACCATCGCCTGTGTGGGAGCCGGCACCATCGGCGGCGGATGGGCCGCCTACTTCCTGGCCCGCGGCCATCGGGTGAGGATCTGGGACCCCGCCCCGGACGCGGAGGAGCGTCTGAGGCGGCTCATCGACGCGGCCTGGCCGGCGCTGGAGCAGCTGGACATGCTCGACGGCGCGGACCGGCGCGCGTGGAGCGTGCACACCGATCTGGCCGAGGCGGTCGACGGCGTCGGCTTCGTCCAGGAGTCCGCCCCGGAGGATCTGGCGCTGAAGCGTCGGCTGCTGGAGGACCTGGATGCCGTGACCGCACCGGACGTCGTCGTGGGCTCCTCCACCTCCGGCTTCGGCATGACGGAGATGGCCGCCGAGGTGGCCCGCCCGGAGCGTTTCGTGGTGGGCCACCCGTTCAATCCGCCCTATCTGATCCCCCTGGTGGAGGTGGTCGGCGGTGAGCGCACCGCGCCTGAGGTGGTGGACTGGGCCGCAGCGTTCTACACCGCGCTGGGCAAGTCGGTGATCCGGATGGAGCGTGAGGTGCCGGGGTTCATCGCCAATCGGCTGCAGGAGGCCCTGTGGCGGGAGGCCCTGCACATGGTGGACAACGGCGAGGCCACCGTCGAGCAGATCGACCGGTCCATCAGGGACGGCCCGGGGCTGCGCTGGCCGATGCACGGGCCCATGCTGACCTTCCATCTCGCCGGAGGGGAGGGCGGCATGGCGCATATGCTCGACCACTTCGGCCCCTCGTTGAAGTCCCCGTGGACACGGCTGGAGGCACCCGAGCTGACGGAGCAGCTGCGCGCCGGCGTGGTGGCCGGATGCGACGCGGCCAGCGACGGCCGCAGTGTGGCCGAGCTGATGGCCGAGCGCGACGCCGGCATCATCGCGATCCGTCGGCTGCTGGGTGACGCTCAGCCGCTGGGTGACGCTCAGCCGCTGGGTGATGCAGGGCAGGGGGCATCATGACGAGCGCCGCGCTGCCGGTCTATGAGACCCAGGTGGCCGCCGAGTGGATCGACTACAACGGGCATATGTCCGAGGCCTTCTACGTGCTGGTCTTCGGGTACGCCACCGACCAGGCGATGGAGCACCTCGGCATGGGGCCCGTCTACCGGGAGGCGAGCGGCTGCTCGCTCTACACCGTGGAGGCCCATGTGCGGTACCTGCGCGAGGTCGGCTTGGGGGCGCCCCTGACGGTGCGCACCCGGGTGGTCGGGGAGGGCCCCAAGAAGCTCCACCTGGCCCATGAGATGCACTCCGGCGCAGAGCTGGTGGCCACCGAAGAGATCCTCGGACTCCACGTGGACCAGGCCGCCGGTGGCACCGTGGGCTTCCCCGAGGACGTGTCCGCCGCCATCCGGGTCCACGCCGAGGAGCCCCCGGGGTGGTGCGGCCGCCGGGTGGGCTGAGGCGGCGCATGCGAGCGGCTGAGGGCGATCCTCGCCCTCAGTCCAGGATCTCGGCAGCGCCGGTGAGGAACTCCTGCAGCAGCGGCCCGTTGGTGGAGGAGCCGTACTCGCCCTCGTCCACGAAGATCGCCACCGCCAGGTCACCCTGGAAGGCGACGACCCAGGTGTGGGCGTACATGTCGTCTCCGGCCCCGGCCTGAGCGGTGCCGGTCTTGGCGTAGACGTGCTCCCCGGGCACGTCGATCAGTCCGTCCAGCGTGCCGAACTCGACCGTGCCGTGCATCAGCTCCCGCAGGTCCTCGGCCTCCTCCTCGGTCAGCCCGGATTCGGCGTCCGAAGCGCCCTCGTCGTTCTCTTCGCCGGCCTCCTCGGAGTCCGCCGGCTTCACCAGGTGCGGGTGGACCGTCTCGCCGGCGGCCACTGAGGCGGCCACGGTGGCCATCCCCAGGGAGGAGGCCTCCACGACCCCCTGGCCGAAGAGGTTGGCCGCATGCAGGTTCAGCTCCGAGTCGTCCGGTACGGTGCCGAAGCTGCTGGCCAGGCCGATGTGCTGCGACTCGTCGTCCAGGCCGAGGTCATAGGCGGCCTGCTGCAGCTCGGCGGAGGTGACCTCGTCCCAGGCGTTGACGAACAGTGTGTTGCAGGAGGTCGCCACGGCCTCGGTGAACTCCACCGAGCCGGTGTATTCGGTGGGGAACCCGACGTAGTTGCGGAACACCTGACCGTGCACTCGGGCGGAGGCTGGGCACTGCACGGTGGAGTCGGGGGAGAGGCCGTCACGCAGCATCGCCAGTGAGGAGACCACCTTGAAGCTGGAGCCGGGCGCATAGGTGGACTGCGTGGAGGTGGAGACCCAGGAGTCCTCCGGGTCGTGGCTGGCCGCGGCGAGGATGCCGCCGTCGGAGGGGCGCAGGGCGACCATCGAGGCGGTCACGTCCTCGTCCACGCCGTCGACGATGTCCTGGGCCAGGTTCTGCAGGCGCGGGACGAGCGTGGTGTCCAGGTCCTCACCGTCCACCGGGTCGGTGGAGAAGAGGGTCTCGCCGTCCCTGTGGATCCGCATGCCCGGGGACCCGCGGAGCGTGTCCTCGAAGGCGGCCTGCAGCCCGGAGGTGCCGATCGTGTCGCCGGCGCTGAGGCTGGGGTCCTCCTCCAGGTGCTCGGCGGTGACCGGCCCCACCCGACCCAGCAGCAGGGGTGCGAAGTCCCGTGACTCGGCCAGCGGCAGCTGATCGTCCACGATGGTCACGCCGGGGATGCCCTCGAGGTCCGCGGCGGTGACCTCGTCGGAGTCCCGCCGGTGGACGATCGCCTCCACGAAGGCCTGGTCCCCGTAGGCCACCACCCGGTCAGCGTAGCTCTCGGCGTCGATGCCGAGCACCTCGGCCAGCTCCTCGGCGGCCTCCCGCTGGGTGTCCTCATCGGCGGCGTCGTTTCCTTCGGCGAGCTGGGACTTGTCGATGCCGATGCGCACCACGTCCCGGTTGTAGACCATGGCTCGGCCGTCGTCGTCCATGATGCGGCCCCGTTCGGCGGGCACGGTGGAGATCCCGATGCCCTCCTGGCCGGTGAAGTCGGGCAGCACCACCTCGGGGTCGGGCTCCAGGCGCCACTGGTCCGCTTCAGCGCTGTAGGTCAGCTCGGCCTGGGTGTCGTAGCTCCAGGTCTGGTCCTCCACCCCGATCTCGTCCAGATCCCACGAATGGTGCAGCTCCACGACGGCGGTGGCCGGTCGGGGAGAGTCCTCCTCAGGCTCGTCGACGGTGATCTCCCCGACGCTGACCTCGGGGCTCAGCTCACCGAAGGGTTCATGGAGGGTGGCCACCGCGTCGGTGAGCTCCTGCGCTCCGGCGTCGGTGCGCACGGCCACCTCGGAGAAGTCTCCGCTCTTCAGGGCGGCGGCCAGGGCCTCGGCCTGGGATTCGGGGCCGGTGGTCTCGTCTCCGCAGCCGGTGAGCAGCGCCAGCGAACCGGCGGCCACCACGCTCAGACTGAGGAGGCGTCGGGGGTGCGAGGTCAGGGACATGGACCCAGTATGCCCGCAGGCGGTGACACGGCGGTGGCATATGTCCTGCTCGGGGCGGCGTCCCTCCCGAACGACGGCGCCGCAGACGTCCGGCATCCACCGCGGCACGGCTCACCGCACCCGGAGCCGCACCCGTACGGCCGTCGCCGCGCAGGCCACCACAGCGGCGCCGCCGATGACGGTGGCGGGCGTGATCCTCTCGCCGAGCAGCAGCGCCGCCCAGGCCAGCGTCATCACCGGCTGGGTGAGCTGGATCTGGCTGACCTGCGCCATCGGGCCGAGCGCCAGCCCCCGGTACCAGGCGAAGAAGCCCAGGAACATGCTCACCGCCGCGAGGTAGCCGAAGCTCGCCCACTGAATCAGGGAGGCTTGAGGGGCCTGGCCGCCGAGGCTGAGCAGGGTGAGCAGCGCCGTCGCCGGCAGGGTGAGCACGAGCGCCCAGGAGATCGTCTGCCAGGAACCCAGCTCGCGGGCCAGCAGCCCGCCCTCCGCGTAGCCGAAGGCCGCCGTGACCACGGCGCCGAAGAGCAGCACGTCCGAGAAGTGCAGCGGCCCCAGCCCGCCGTGGGTCAGGGCGAAGACGACGGCGGCCGCCGCGCCCGCCGTCGTGGCGAGCCAGAACAGCGGGCCCGGTCGCTCGCCGGTGCGCAGCACGACGACCACGGCGGTGGCCGCTGGCAGCACGGCGATGACGATCGCGCCGTGGTTCGCCGTCGTCGCCGTCAGGGCCATCGAGGTCAGCACGGGGAAGCCCAGCACGACGCCGAGGCCTACCACGCCCAGGCGCCACCACTGTCGACCCCTCGGCGCCCGCGGGCGGGCGAGCAGCAGGGCCAGCGCCGCCAGGAGGCCCGCGACGACGGCGCGTCCGGCGCCGACGAACAGCGGGTCCAGCGCGCCCGCCCCGGCGCCGGTCTCTCCGCCGGTCTCCGTGACGGCGATACGGGTGAACGGGACGGTCAGGGAGAAGGCGGCGACGCCGAGCAGCCCCCACCCGAGACCCGCTCGCCGGGTCAGTAGCGGAGCGGCAGGACGGGCGATAGCGGTATCATGTTGACTCATGACTGATAGTAGCAGTCGAGTGGAACAGCATCTGCGCCGATGGATCGAACAGGCCCCGGTGGGAGCGCGCCTGCCCAGCAGCCGTCGGCTGGTCTCCGAGCTGCAGGTCAGCCCCGTCACCGTGCAGACCGCGGTGCGGCGGCTGGTCGGCCTCGGACTCGTGGAGAGCCGTCCCGGGGTGGGCACCTTCGTCCGTCCCCGACGGCCAGCGGCGAGCCGCGACCATCGGTGGCAGACCGCAGCCCTGAGCCTGAGCGACCCCGTGGCCGCCGCCGCACCGGCCACGCTGCGGTCAGCCTCACCCGAGGCGATCCCCCTGCACGTCGGGTATCCCGAGCCCGGGCTGCTGCCGCGTCGGCTGCTGCAGTCGGCCTGGTCCCGGGCGGGTCGCACCGACTCGTCGCTGCAGCGGCCGCCGGCCGCCGGACTCCCGGAGCTCCAAGCCTGGTTCGCCCAAGAACTGATGGCAGCTGAGGCCGGGGGAGCCGGCATCTCGGCGCGTGATGTGCTCATCGTTCCAGGGAGCCAGAGCGGGCTGGTCGCCGTGTTCCGGGCCCTCATCGGTCGGGATCAGCCGTTGGTGATGGAGTCACCCACCTACTGGGGCGCCATCCTCGCCGCCCGGCACATCGGCGCGCGCATCATCCCCGTGCCCACCGGGCCGCACGGCCCCGACCCCGAGCAGGTGCGCCAGGCGCTCATCCGCTCCGGGGCCCGGACCTTCTACGCCCAGCCGACCTTCGCCAACCCCACCGGAGCTCAGTGGAGCCCCGCCAGGGGGCGCGAGATCCTCGACGTCGTCCGGGATCAGGGTGCGTTCCTCATCGAGGACGACTACGCCCACGACTTCGGGATCGACGGCGCCGTCGCGCCGTTGGCCGCCCAGGATCCGGACGGCCACGTGGTCCATCTGCGCTCGCTGACCAAGAGCCTCTCACCCTCGGTGCGCGTGGCCGCCGTCGTCGCCCACGGCCCGGCGCGCGAGCGGATTCTGCGCGCCTGCCAGGCGGAGTCCCTGTACGTCAGTGCGGTGCTCCAGTCGGTGGCGCTGGATGTGGTCACCCAGCCGGGATGGAGCACCCACCGGCGCGGGCTGCGGGAGGAGCTGGGCCGCCGTCGGGACCTGCTGGTGCGCGCGGTCCACCAGCACATGCCGGACGCACAGCTGGAGTACATCCCGCGCGGCGGCCTGCACCTGTGGCTGCACCTGCCTGACCTGCCGGATGTGGGAGCCTTCGTGCGCCGCTGTGAGGAGAAGGGCGTGGTCGTCGCCGGCGGGGACGAATGGTTCCCCGCCGAGGCCCCTGCCGGCCATGTGCGGATCAGCTACTGCGGGCCCCGCACGGAGGAGTTCGACGAGGCCGGCCGGCTCATGGGGGAGGCGCTGCGGGAGTGCCTCGAGGATCAGCGCTGACCTCAGGGCTGACCTCAGGGCTCGCGCCCGAGGCCTGCCAGGATCCGCTCGGCCATCCGGCGTGCGCGCCGCAGGCGGTCCGGGCCGCCGTCGAGGCCCGCTCTGCTCATGGCCCCTTCCAGGAGGAAGGAGAGCTGTTCGGCGGTCTCCTGCGCGAGGGGGCGAGGGGCGAGGCGCTCGAGATGTGCGGCGAGGACCTCCTCCACCTCCTCCTTGTGGCGGCGTACGGCCTCCCGCCCGCGTGCCCCGGCAGGCAGCTCCGCTGCGGCGTTGAGGAGTCCGCATCCACGGAACGCGTGGACGTAGGCCGCCTCCGCATGGTCCAGGTAGGCGTCGAAGACGGCGAGCACGCCGTCCTCCGGACTTACGGCGCCCTGGGCGCGGTGCCGGTACAGCGCCATCCACTCCTGGTGCCGACACTCGAGGTACGCCAGCACGAGCTCCTCCTTGGAGGAGAAGTTGTTGTACAGGCTCATCTTGGCCACGCCCGCTTCCGCGATGACCTTGTCGATGCCGGTCGCCGCGATTCCCTCGGCGTAGAACAGCCCGGCGGCGGCCTCCAGGAGGCGGGCCCGGGCGGAGCCCCGTCGCGCTGCGGATGGCTCGGCGCCGGTCATGACCCGCCGCCGTCGAACGCGGCCTCGACGGCATCGGCGAACTCCTGCATGGAGCGGAACTCGGCGTCATAGCTCCATGGTTCGGCAGGCTCCGGGGTCGCGCCCCAGCCGGGCTGCGCGTGACGGCGGTTGATCCACACCGAGTCCAGCGCGTGCCGACGGGCCGGCACGTGGTCGTGGAACAGGCTCTGGGCCACGTGGAGCACGTCTGAGCGGGGAGTGCCTCGTTCCGCCAACCAGGACTCCAGGGCCTCGAAATGCGGGGCGGCCGGCTTATAGGCGCCCACGTCCTCGGCGGTGATGACGGTGGTGAAGTCCGCGCGCAGGTGCGTGTTGCTCCCGGTGAAGCCGGCCCGGTGGACGTTGGAGAGGATGACCAGGTCGTACCGGCGGCCCAGGGCGGCGAGCGCCTCGGCAGAGTCAGGGAAGGCGGGCCACTGCGGCACGGACGCGCCGAGTCGTCGCGCCCACTGCTCGCTGACGGTGACGCCGAGGTCCTCGCCGGTGCGGCGGAACGCCTCGGCGAGGACCTCCGGGTAGAGCCAGGTGGGATGCTCGCGCATCACGGCCGCCTCCTGGGCCGAGTAGGCCTGCAGGAGATCCTCGGGGCTCATCTCGCGGGTGTGTTCGCGCGCCCAGCCGGTCAGCACGGCGGAGAGGCCCGCCTCCCAGTCGATCAGCGTGCCGTAGCAGTCGAACGTGAGGACGGAGTAGTCGGTCAGGTCCTTCATCGGGCCTCCTCAGCCGGTAGTAGGTAGATCTGTCTACCTCGTTTCGTCACGAGTGTACCCCGCGGCGGGCTGGGTCCGGCCTGCCGGAGCCTCGAGGAGGAGGGACGGAGGGTAGTCGACTAGGGGAGCCGGCGGGCGCCCTGGCCATCGGCTCCCAGGATGTCGTCGGGATTGGAATACGGGCACGACTTCAAGGAGAGGCATCCGCAGCCGATGCAGAGGGAGAAGCGGTCGCGCAGAGCGGTGAGGTGCTCGATCCGCTCATTGAGGTCGTCCCTCCATTCACGAGAGATCCGTGCCCAGTCTCTGGCCGTGGGAAGACCCTCCTCAGGGAGTCGGTCCAGCGCGCCCTTGATGCGGTCGAGGCTGATTCCCACGCGTTGGGATGCGCGGATGAAGGCCAGGACCCGCAGCGTGTCGCGTCGGTACTCACGCCGGTTGCCGGAGGTGCGTCGGCTGCGGATCAGGCCCATCGACTCGTAGTAATGGAGCGTCGACACCGCGACTCCGGCACGCTCGGCGATCTGGCCCGGCTTCAGCCAGACGACGTCTTCTGGGACCTGAGGCACGTTCCGCCCTCCTCATCGGCTCGCTTGACATCAAGTGGACTTGACGTAGTCGACTGTACTGCACGTGATCCCGGCGAAGGAGGAGACGATGATCGACCTCGATGTGTGGGCGGACGTGCGGTGTCCGTGGTGCTGGATCGGACTGCGTCGACTGCGCCGTGCCGCCTCCGTCCTCGGCGAACCGTTGCATGTGCGGCGGCGAAGCTTCCTGCTGGAACCGGACGGCCCGGTCAGCCCGGGCCAGACGACGGCGACCGTCGCGACGAGCGAGTGGGGGCTGTCGTCCGCGCAGTGGGAGTCCACGAGCCGGCGCCTTCGCACCGAAGGACGCCGCGAAGGCCTGGACCTCGCCGTCGACGGTGCGCTGATGTTCGATTCGCGTCCGGTCCACCGTCTCCTCAAGCTCGCCGCGGTCACAGACCACATCGATGCTGAGGCGGCGTGGGACGCGACCTTCGCCGCGCATTTCATCCGCAACGAGCGGCTCGGTGACGTCGGTGTCCTGCGCGCTATGGCCGCTGGGTGGGGGCTCAGGGCCGAAGAGATCGACGGCGCGCTGGCGGGTGGAGCGTTTTCAGAGGAGGTCGCTCACGACCTCAGAGAGGCCCAGAGGCTGTCGGTGGAGTCGGTGCCGACGGTGGTGGCGCCAGACGGGCGTCGGGTCTCCGGTGCCGCGCCGGTCGAAGACCTGGTGCGTTTCATGGCAGCGGCGGGGGCGGTCCGATGAGCGGGACGATGCGCGCCGCCGCGATCGACGAGTTCGGCCCGGCCGAGGTCCTGCGAGTGCGCGAGATGCCGCGTCCCTCACCGTCGTCGGACGGTATGCTGGTGCGGGTCCTCGCCGCCGGCGTACAGCTCACGGATGCTGCGATCCGGGCAGGGTGGAGACCTCCGGGAGCAGAGATCGAGTTTCCGCAGATCCTCGGCAACGAGTTCGCCGGCGTCGTCGAAGAGGTCGGCTCCGAGGTGGAGGGTGTCCGCGCCGGTGATGAGGTGGCCGGGTTCGCCCTGCTGAACTGCTACGCCGAATACGTCGCCGTGCCCGCCTCGCAGATCGTGGCCAAACCCGCCGGAGTCCCCTGGCATGTCGCGGGAGCGTTGTCAGCCTCGGGGCAGACGGCCCACACGGCGTTCGAGGACCTCAGGATCGGAGCCGATGACGTCGTGCTGGTCTGCGGCGCTGCCGGTGGGGTCGGCACCATCTTCACGCAGCTGGCCGTCCGCGCAGGGGCCACGGTGATCGGGACAGCCAGCCAGGTGAACCACGCCTACCTGCGATCTTTGGGCGCCGTCCCGATCACCTACGGGCCGGGCCAGGCCGAGCGCATCCGCGCCCTGAGCGGCCGGGTGGACGTGGTCTTCGACGCCGCGGGCCACGAGAACCTCCGCACGGCTGTCGACCTGGTGGCCGATCGTGATCGCATCGCCACGATCGTGGACATGGCCCTGGCCCTCGAGCTCGGATGCCGGATCGTGCGCAGTCGTCGTGACGCGGCGCGACTGGCCGATCTCATGCGACGTGTCACCGCGGGTGAGCTCGAGGTCCATGTGCGCCGGACCTATGGGCTCGACGAGGTGGCCGCAGCGCACCGAGATGTCGAGACGGGCCACGGTCGTGGCAAGGTCGTCCTCGAGATCGGGCAGGCACGGTGACGGACCGCGCCTCGATGCGTCAGCGCCGACTGTGGACGACACAGACCTGGCCGTTCATCGCCAGCGTGCTGGCTCTGATGACCTTCATCGCCTTCGAATCCTTCGCCGTCACCACCATCCTGCCTGTGGCGGTCGCAGACCTCGGAGACATCGGCTGGTACTCCTTCGCCTACGCGGCGACGATCACGACCGCACTGGTCGGCATGATCGTCGGAGGCAACTGGGCCGACCGGGCGGGGCCGCGCACACCGCTGATGGTCGGTGGAACGATCTTCCTGCTCGGTGTGATGCTGAACGTCCTGGCCTGGGACGTCCCGATCTTCATCATCGGGCGACTTCTGCAGGGGCTCGGAGGAGGGACCGACTCGGTGATCCTCTACGTCCTCATCGCCAGGCACATCCCGGAGGCCGTCCGCCCCCAGATGTTCGGGCTCCTGACCAGCGCATGGCTGGTCCCCTCCCTGGCCGGGCCGGTCGTCGCCGGTGCCATGGCCGAGCTCATGGACTGGAGAGCGGTGTTCGGCGTCGTCCTCCTCGGGGCGGCCGTCTCCCTGTTCTGCCTGCTGCACGCCACGCGTCCATCCCGGGAAGCCGCGACCTCACGCTGGGCATCCTCGCGACGATCTCTGTCAGCGGGGATCGTCGGACGCAACGGGGTGCTCGCGGTCCTCGCGGCCGGACTGCTGGCGGTCCTGTATCTCAGCGGACAGAGCGACGGCCCTGGCACGGCCGTCATCGTCGGAGGGGTGTCTCTGGCGCTCCTCCTCACCGCCCGCAGCCTTCTGCCGAAGGGGACCTTCACCTTGCGAGGTGCGCCGCAGCGCCTCATCGCCCTGCGGGCCGTCCTCGGCGCGACGGCCACAGCCACTGACCTCTATCTGACCCTCTACCTGCAGGCCGTCCGTGGGTATCCGCCCACGACCGCTGGTCTGGTCATCGCCGCCGCCGCCGGAGGGTGGGCGCTGGGCGCATGGATCCAAGGACGTCGTCCGAGCACGCCGACGTCCCATCGCCGACTCGTCCTGATCGCCACGATGCTGGTCGGCACAGGGCCTGCCACGGTGCTCGTCCACATCGTCACGGACATACCGCTGTGGAGCGTCGTCATCGCCTCCGTGGCGATGGGAACCGGCATGGGGACGGCGTACCCACGCCTGTCCAGCGCAGCTCTCGCCCTCGCTGACCCCGGCGAACAGGGCACTGTCAGCTCCGCACTGCAGACTGGGGAAAGCATGGGTATCGGCGTCGTGACGGCGCTCATCGCTGCCGTCCTCGTCAGCGGCGGATCCTTTCCCGCCGTCTATGTGATGCTGATCGGCCTGGCCTCTGCGGCAACCGTCATCGCGTCACTGGGCATCGGACGTCCTGCGGACACCTCGTGACACGCGATGGCAGCGCGTTCGGCAGCGGCCACGCGCACCAGACTCAAACCGCCAGCCGGTAGCCGCGCTTGACCACTGTGGACACCACTGAGGAGACCGGCAGAGCCTTGCGCAGCCGGGAGACCCACATCTCCAGGGCGTGCTCGGAGTCGCAGTGCCCCAGCACCGCCAACAGATGCTCCCGGGACAGCACCGCGCCCTCGGCCTTGACCAGGGCGCGCATGAGCGCCAGCGGCCCCGGCGCCAGGCGCACGGGCTGATCGGTCACCTCCGGAAACCGCACCTCCGCGCCGCGCAGCTCCACCGGTCCGTGCCGGGTGTCCAGCCGCAGGGTCTGGTGCTCCTCCAGGTGGTCGCAGACCAGGCGGATCATCGCGCCCAGCCGCCACCGGGACGGGATGATCGGCCGGACCCCGGCCTCGTGCAGCGGGGCCGCGGTGACGTCCCCCACTGCCGCGGAGACGACGTCGGAGCGGAACGCCTCCAGCAGCGCGGCCGCCCGGCCGTATTGGTGGGCGACCTCCAGGAACGCGTCGACGGCGGGCGCGGCGGTGAACGTGACGATGTCCAGCTGACGCTCGATCACGGCGTCGATCATCCGCAGCAGCGCCGAGTCCTCGGCGGGCTTGGCCCACATGTAGGGCATCACAGTGATGACCCGGGCTCCGGCGGCCTCGATGCGGGCGATCTGCTCGTGATCGGTGCGTCCGTGCAGCTGGAACGCCACGGTGGTGCCGGTCAGGTCCTTCTGCAGCAGCATGTCCACCACGGTGGCGGTGCGCTCGTCATCGGCGGCGCCGTCGTCATCCAGCCCGGCGGCGCGGACTGCACCACGAGCCTTGGGCCCGCGCACCAGGACGCTGGAGCCCTCCAGGGCCTCATGCAGCGCGGTGCCCAGCCCGTAGGCGTCGGCGGCCTCCGCCCAGCGGCGCATCCCGTAGGCGGTGGTGATGATCGTATGGTCCGGGCGGGCTTCGACCACCAGGCGGGTGTCCCGCTGCAGGGTCACCGACTCGGTCATCGGGGCGATGCGCAGCGCCGGGGCATGCATGACCTCCGCGCCGCGGCGCTCGAAGGCCGAGATCAGGTCCTCGCTCCGGCGGTCCGAGGTCACCCCGATGCGGAACCCGGCCAGCGACTGCGGAAGCGCCGCCGACGCCGGCGGAACGGGGGAGGAGGCGCCGCCGGCGGAGCCGGAGCGCATGGTCGGCCCGGCGGAGGGCCCGGCAGAGGGTCCAGCGGGGAATCCGGTGGTGCTCAGCGACGGGCTCACAGCACGGCCCCCGCCAGGGCGCGGATCCGCTGGACGCCCGCGCTCGCCGTCGCCTCACCGGCAGGCAGGCTGTGGGCGGCCTCTCCCGTCATCGGCTCGACGGCGGCCAGCCGCACCACCTCGCCGATCACCAGGACCGCCGGGTGGCTGATCCGGGCTTGGGCAGCCACGCCCAGGATCTCGCCCAGCGGGGCGATGGACACGCGCTGGTCGGTGCCGAAGCCGTGTTCCACGACTGCCACCGGGACGTCGTCGCCCAGACCGTGACGGCGCAGCCCGGTGACCGTGTGGCCCAGGGTGCCCACGCCCATGAGGATCACGGTGGTGCCGCCGAGCCCGACGAGCCCGGCCAGCTCCTCCTCGCTGAGCGGGTCGTGCCCGGAGATCACGGTGAACGCCTTCGAGACGCCGCGCGCGGTCACCGGGATCCCGGCGGCGGCCGGGACCGCGATGGCCGAGGAGATCCCCGGCACTACGGTGACCGGCACCTCGGCCTCCCGGCAGGCGGCGACCTCCTCGCAGCCGCGGCCGAACACGAACGGGTCTCCGCCCTTGAGCCGCACCACGGCCTTCCCTGACTGTGCTGCCTCGATCATCATCTGGTGGATGGTCTCCTGCGGGACCCGGTGATGTCCAGGCCGCTTCCCGACGTCGACCAGCTCAGCCCCCGGCGCCCAGTCGGGCAGGCCGTCGGTGGGGGCGAGACGGTCGTAGAAGACGACGTCGGCGGCGGCCAGCGCGTCCCGGGCGCGGACGGTCATCAGATCCGCCGCACCCGGCCCTCCGCCGACCAGGGTCACATGCCCGATCATGACCGCACCCCCACCGGCTGAGCAGCGGCCGCGGCGGGTTCGCCGCCGTCCTGACGCACGGGGATGCGGGGACCGGAGAGCAGCACGGGCCCCTCGCCGGCGGCGGCCGCCTCGACCTCCTCCGCGGTGGCCGGGCGTCGCTGGTCCCGCTCCACCACGTAGGCCAGCCCCGTGTCCGGGGCGTCGGGGGCGTTGACGAAGCTGCGGAACCGCCGCAGCTTCTCCGGGTCCCGCAGGGTGGCGGCCCATTCGTCCTCGTAGCGGCCCACGTGGGTGGCCATGGCGGCCTCCAGGTCCTCGGCGATGCCCAGGGTGTCCTTCACGACGACGTCGTGGACGTGGTCCACCCCGCCGGGCAGCTCCTCCATCCAGCGGGCGGTGCGCTGCAGCCGGTCAGCGGTGCGCACGTAGTAGATGATGTAGCGGTCGATGTAGCGCAGCAGGGTCTCGTCGTCGAGGTCCTTGGCCAGCAGCTCGGCGTGGGCGGGCGTGGCGCCGCCGTTGCCGCCCACGTAGAGGTTCCATCCCTCCGAGGTGGCGATGACGCCGACGTCCTTGCCGCGGGCCTCCGCGCACTCGCGGGCGCAGCCGGAGACGCCGAACTTGAGCTTATGCGGGGAGCGCAGCCCTCGGTACCGCATCTCCAGCTCGATGGCCATCGCCACCGAGTCCTGGACGCCGTAGCGACACCAGGTGGAGCCCACACAGGACTTCACATTGCGCAGCGCCTTCCCGTAGGCCTGCCCGGACTCGAAGCCGGCCTCCACCAGGCGCTTCCAGATCAGCGGCAGCTGCTCGAGACGGGCGCCGAACATGTCGATCCGCTGGGCGCCGGTGATCTTGGTGTAGAGGTCGAACTCCTGGGCGACCTCCGCGATCACGGCGAGCTTCTCCGGGGTGATCTCCCCGGCCGGGACCCGCGGCACCACCGAATAGGTGCCGTCCTTCTGCATGTTCGCCAGGGCACGGTCGTTGGTGTCCTGAAGGGTGCCGCGGCCGCCGTCGAGGATGTACTCGTCATGCTGCGCCGCCAGCACCGAGGCGATGACCGGCTTGCAGATGTCGCAGCCGAAGTTGACGCTGGCGTCCGCGGGGGTCCCGAAGCGCTCGATGATCTCGGCGAAGGAGGTGAGCCCGGTGGCCTGCACCGCCTCGAAGAGCCCGGCGCGGGAGAGGCCGAAGTGCTCGCACAGGGCGGTGGAGACCTCCATCCCCTGGGCGACCATCTCCTTCTCCATGATCTTCTTGGCCATCGGCAGACACGAGCCGCACTGGGTGCCCACCTTCGTGCACGACTTCAGTGCGCCGATGTCCGCACACGGCGGGGCGACGCCGTCGCCGACCACGGCCTTGCGGATGGTGCCCGCGCAGATGTCCTTGCAGGAGCACACCTGGGCGTCGTCGGGCAGGTCCAGGTCGGCGACCTCGCCGCCGGCTGCCGAGAGGAAGGCGCCCGGCTCGGCCGGCAGCTCGCGGCCCAGCAGCGGGCGCAGCGAGGAGTAGGGGGAGGCGTCGCCGACGAAGATGCCGCCCAGCAGCGTCTTGGCGTCCTCGGAGACCACCAGCTTCTGGTAGACGCCGCCGGCCGGGTCCGCGTAGACGACCTCCAGGGCGCCGTCGGTCTCGGCGAAGCCATCCCCGAAGGAGGCCACGTCCATGCCGGCGAGCTTGAGCTTCGCCGCAGTGTCGAAGCCGTCGAACTCGGCCGCCCCGCCGGCCAGCCGGTCCGCGACGACCTCGGCCATCGCGTTGGCCGGAGCCACCAGGCCCATGCAGATGTCCTCGAAGCAGGCGACCTCACCGATGGCCCACACATGCGGCGCCGAGGTCGCGCAGGTGGCGTCGATGACGGCCCCGCCGCGGGACCCGATGTCCAGACCGGCCTCACGGGCGAGCTCGTCGCGGGCGGTGATGCCGATCGCCGCGACGATCAGATCCGCCTCCACCGTGTCCATGGCGGGGAAGGTCAGGGCGTAGCGAGGCTGTGGAGCGGCGGACCGGCCGGCTCCCGCGGCGGCGGCGTCGCGGATCTCCAGGCCGGCGGGGCGCTCGCCGCAGTGGAGGTCGTAGCCCTCCTTCTCCAGCAGGCGGTTCAGGGTGCGGCCGCCGAACTCGTCCAGCTGGGCGTTCATCAGCCACGGCTTGGAGTGCACCACCGTGACCTGTGCGCCCAGCCCCTTCAGCCCGCCGGCGGCCTCGAGCCCGAGCAGGCCGCCGCCGATGACGGCGCACTGCGGAGTGCGGCCGAGCTCGACGGCGAGGTCCGCCACCCGCTGACGCAGCCAGTCGACGTCGTCGAGGGTGCGGTAGACCGCGATCTCCTCGGCGCCTGCCAGCCGGGGCCGCGGGGCGGAGGAGCCGGTGGCCAGGACGAGCTCGTCGTAGCCTTGGGTCTCGCCGTCGGCGGTGGTGATCCGCTGGGCGGCGACGTCCAGCGCGGTGACGGACCGTCCGGTGTGCAGGGTGACGGTGGGATGTTCCCAGAGGGCGGGCTCGCCGAGGAGGAGGTCGTCGTCGATCTCGAAGCGCTTGGACAGGGCGACGCGGTCGTAGGGCGGCAGCATCTCTTCGGTGAAGACGCTGATCCGGGTGCCGGGCAGCTCGCGGGAGACGAGGGCCTCGGTCAGCCGGTGGGCCGCGGGGCCGCCGCCGACGACGACGATGTGCCGCGTCTCGGCGTCGCTCGGAGTCGGGGTCGCTGTGCTGGGTGCAGACATGATCCTCACCTTGCCGGTCGAGAAGAGCGTGTCAGAGGCACCGTGACGGTGCCCTGTGCTCGGGGTTGGATCCAGCGTAGGGAGAGGCGATTTCCCTGCCGTATCGCCTTTGTAAAGCCAATATGACGAGGCGTTCAGCGTGGTGATCCGGGGTGCTGAAGGACGTTTCACCGGGGGGAAACACGCGCGCACGATGGGGGAAATCCCGCACGCCTAGCGTGGATGTATGACCACAGCACTGCATCTCACCGAAGAGCCCGACCTGACGCTCGCCGACGCCGCGGCGTCGACCGACGGGCGCCACGCGGTCTGCCGGCTGGAGGACCTCGAGCCCTTCTGGGGCGAGGCGGCCCTGGTCGAGGGCGTGCAGATCGCCCTGATCCGTGTTCCCGGAGACCGCGTGTTCGCCGTCTCCCAGTGGGACCCCTTCGCGAAGGCCCATGTGATGGCTCGCGGGATCGTGGGCACCAAGGGCGGACGGCCCACTCTGGCCTCGCCGATCCACAAGCAGGTCTATGACCTCGAGTCGGGTCAGTGCCTCAGCGAGGACGGGCTCGCGCTGCGGGTCTTCGCGGTGGACGTCGATGCCGAGGGCAGGGTCCACGTCAGCCTGTGACAGGGGCGGGCCGGGGTGCTCCGGTCCGCCTCTCTGGTCTGGTCCTCATGTCGAGGAGTCAGTTCCCCGTGCATCTCACCCCACCTGACGCGTGTCAGGCGGGGTGAGGGGTGCCGGGAAATGACTCCTCGACGCTCGTGTGCCCGCTCAGGGGCCCCGGATGGAGGGGCCTCAGACCACGGCGGGCTCGGCCGCGGCCAGCATCCTCTCGATGTTCCGGTGGCAGGTGCCGCAGCCGGTGCCGGCCCGGCAGGCCGCCCCGACCTCCTCCACGGTGTCACAGCAGGATGCCGCCTCCTCCACCTGCCGGGCGGTCGCCCCGGAGCAGCGGCACAGGACGTCGTCGGGCCCGAGCTCGGCCTCTTTGGTGGCGTGCTCGGCGGCGAGCAGGGCGGTGCGGTCGGCCACGGGCAGGGTGCCGCGGGTGCAGTGCAACGCCAGCTCCGCCGCGGAGCGCGGCATCCCCACCGAGACGAACCCCAGCAGACGATCGCCCTCGGTGACGATGCGCAGATACTGTCCGGCCTTGGGGTCGGACCAGGTGGACACCGTCGGCGATTCGGGGTCCCAGGGATCCACGGCGGTCTCCCCAGCACAGGCCACGGACAGGGTCTTCGACTTCACCAGGATCACATCCAGAGTCTGCGGGGCGGGGCCGATCACCGACGACACCGATGACGCTGATGACACCGATGCCGTCGACGCCGTCAGATCGACGGGACGCCCGGCGGCGTCGTGCTCGGTGGGCGCGCTGAGTCCCAGGTCGGCACGCAGAGTGCCGGCGGCCGCTTCGGCCTGCGCCCAGCCGAGGCCGATGAGCCCGCTGGGATCGCGCCCTTCGACGGCGGCGCAGTCACCCACCGCGAAGACGTGTGGGTCCCCGGTGCTGCGGCACTGCCGGTCCACCACCACGCCCCAGGCGGTGGGCAGTCCGGCATCGGCGGCCAGGCCGTCGCGCGGGCGCACCCCGGTGCAGGTGATCAGCAGTGAGGTGTCGATCTTCTCACCCAGCGAGGTGCGCACGGCGGAGAGCCGGCCGTCGTCGGCGACCACCGTGTTGACGTCGCAGGCGGAGCGGACGTCCACGCCGGCGTCCACCAGCTGACGGCGCAGCAGCATCCCGGAGTCGGTGTCGATCTGTCGGCCCATCGGCACGGTGCCGCGGTGCAGCAGCGTCACCTCACCGCCCACCTCGGCGATCGCCAGGGCGGCCTCCACTCCGAGCACGCCGCCGCCGAGCACCACGGCCCGCTCACGGCGGGAGACGATCTCGCGGATGCGTCGGGCGTCATCGAGGTCTCGCAGCGCCATCACCCCCTCCGGGTACCGGCGGGGCTCCTCAGACTCCGCCCCCGGCGCGCGAGATCTGCGCCCCGCCGAGCGGCCGTTGGCCTTCATGGTCAGCTCGGCGTCGATGTGGCCGTCGCGGCGCATCTCCAGTGTCATCCGCGGGACGGTCGGCTCCGCGCCCGTGGCGAGGACCAGCTTGTCGTAGTGCAGGATGCCGCCGTCGTCGAGGGTGATGATCCGGGAGGCGGCATGCAGGGCGGTGGCGGTGACCCCGCAGCGGACCTCGATTCCCGTTTCGCTCAGTTCGGCCTCGTCGGTCAGGGCCAGGTCCTCCGGTTCGCTGCGCCCCACGCTGACGTCGCCGATCCTGATCCGCTGGTACGCCGGGACGCACTCGGAGCCCACCACGGTCACGCGCAGGTGACCGGCGGCGACGTCGTCACGCAGCTGCTCGAGCAGGCGGGCGGCCACGGGGCCGAAGCCCAGCACCACCACGTGGGGTGCCTGCTCGGCGGCGGAGCTGCCGGTGGGAGTGTCACCGGCGGGGGAGGCGTCGGCAGCGGAGCGGGGGGCGGTCGACGGGGACGTCACAGGCGGGTCTCCTTCGAAGGGGCGGTCACAGCAGGCTCAGCGTCATGGGTCACCCCGGCCGGCGCCGTGCGAGACGCCCCGGCCGGGCGCAGCGTCACGGGCGTGTTCTTGAACTCGGCCATCCGACTCTGCGGGTCGGTCAGCGCCTGGGTGAGCCGGTTCGCCGTCCCGGCGCCGGCGTAGTGGAAGGGGGCGAAGATCGTGTCGGTGCGGATGCCGGCGTCGCAGACCACGCGTGCGGTCATCTCGCCCTGGGCGTTGGCGATGACGGCCTGGTCGCCGTCGTCGAGGCCGTGCTCCAGGGCGGTTGCCGGATGCACGGCCACGGTCGCCTCCGGGTGGGTGTCCAGCAGGGCGGGTACGCGGCGGGTCTGCGTGCCGGACTGATAGTGCTCCATGTGCCGGCCGGTGGTCAGGGTGAGCTGCCCGGGGGCCGGGGCGGAGATCTTCCCGGGGGTGATGGCGGCCAGCCGCGCCTTCCCGTCGGGGTGGGCGAAGCGCTCCAGGAACATCCGGGTGGTGCCGATGATCGGCTCCCCGGTGAGGGAGGCCTCACCGCTGAGCGTCGCCGAGGGGACCGGCCAGTACGGGGCATGGCCGGCGTCGATGAGGTCCCAGTCGAGCCCCGAGTAGTCGGCGGCGGCGCCGGCGGTGGCCTGGCGGATCTCGGCGAAGACCTCTGCCGGGTCCACGGGGAAGCCGCTGGGGCGGCCCAGTCGGCGAGCGAGCTCGTGCCAGATCCACAGCTCCGAGCGCGGCCCGGAGTCCGGGCCAGCGGACGACGGCGGCTCCACGAGCTTCCGACGGCGCAGCACCCGGCCCTCCAGGTTGGTCATGGTGCCGTCCTCCTCGGCCCACTGCAGCACCGGAAGCACGACGTCGGCCTCCTCGGCGGTCTCGGAGAGGAAGAAGTCGGCGACCACCAGCAGGTCCAGGGCGCGCAGGTTCTCCACCACCCGGCCGGCGTCGGGCGCGGAGATCGCCACATTGGAGCCGTGGACGAGCAGGCCCTTCACGCCGCCGTCGCGCCCCATGGTGTGCAGCAGCTGGGCGGCGGGCTGGCCGGGGCCGGGGAGGGATTCCTCGTCCACGCCCCAGATGCGGGCCATGTGCGCGCGGTCGGCCGGATCGGTGATGGAGCGGATGCCGGGCAGCTGGTCGGTCTTCTGGCCCATCTCCCGACCGCCCTGCCCGTTGCCCTGCCCGGTGAGCGTGCCGTAGCCGCCGGCGCGGCTGCCGGGCAGCCCCAGCAGCAGGGCCAGGCTGATCGCCGCCCGGGCTGTGTCGGTGCCGTCCTTGTGCTGCTCCACCCCGCGCCCGGTGAGGATGTAGACGGGGTCGCCCCCGGCGCGTGCGGCGCGGGCGGCGTGGCCGAGCCGGCGAGCCACCAGACGGATCTGATCGGCTCCGACGCCGGTGGCCGCCTGGGCGCGCTCGGGCCACCAGTGGGCCACGGAGCGTCGGAACGCGTCCAGCCCGGTGACCCGCCGGCTGAGGTAGTCCTCGGCGGCGAACCCCTCCTCCAGGACCACCTGCGCCACGGAGAGCAGCAGGATCAGGTCCCCGCCCGGTGCCGGGGCGATGTGCAGGCCGCCGCCGTCGGCCGTGAGCTCCGCGGTGGCGCTGCGCCGCGGGTCCACCACGATCAGCCCTCCGGAGGTCTGAGCTCCCTCCAGGTGCTGCACGAACGGCGGCATCGTGTCGGCCACATTGGACCCCAGCAGCAGCACGGTGCAGGCGGCGTCGAGGTCCGTCAGCGGGAACGGCAGCCCGCGGTCCAGCCCGAACGCCAGGGTGGAGGCCTTCGAGGCCGAGGACATGCAGAACCGGCCGTTGTAGTCGATCTGCGCGGTGCCCAGGGCCACCCGCGCGAACTTCCCCAGTGCGTAGGTCTTCTCATTGGTGAGGCCTCCCGAGCCGAAGACGCCGACGCCGTCGGGCCCGTGCTCGTCCTGGATGCGGCGGATCTCGGTGACCACGTGCGTCAGGGCGGCCTCCCAGGTGGTGGGGTGCAGCTCGCCGTCGTCTCCACGCAGCAACGGTGCGGTGAGCCGGTCGTGGCGGCGGGTCAGCAGCTCGGCGGCGGTGTTGCCCTTGCGGCACAGCCTGCCCTGATTGGTGGGGAAGGAGGCGCCGTCGACGCTGAAGCTGTCCGGTGCTCCGGGCCGCTCGACCACCGTGAGGTCCATGGCGCACTGCAGAGCACAGTACGGACAGTGGGTCTGCACTGTGCGCGTCGAACCTGTGCGCGTCGAACCTGTGCGGGTGCGCGCCGTGGGGGTCATCGGGGAATGCTCCTGGGGTCGGGGTCAGCCGGGGTCGTCAGTTGCAGCTCGTCAGACGTTGGCCTTGGCGAAGATTGTGCCCGGTCGCATGTAAACGGCCCATGTCAGTCCTGCAAAGCCGATGTAAGCCGCCGCGAAGCACCAGAAGGCGACGTCGAATCCGCCGGTGGAGTTGTGGGAGAAGTTGAGGATCTGCGGGATGGCGAAGCCGCCGTAGCCGCCGACGGCGCCGATCAGGCCCAGCGCCGCCGAGGCCTTCCGCTCATGGCCGACTCGGTCGTCGGCGCTGACGGAGAGCTTGAAGACCAGCGGGATCATCCGGTAGCTGGAGCCGTTGGCGATGCCGGTGAGCGTGAACAGGGTCAGGAACAGCAGCAGGTAGATCCAGAAGCTGGCCATCGGCAGGGTGAGCACCACCAGGGCGGTGACGCCGGCCATGAGGATGAAGCACAGGGCGGTGATGCGGGCGCCGCCGATGCGGTCGGCGAGCTTGCCGCCGTAGGGACGGGCCAGGGAGCCGACCAGCGGGCCCATGAAGGCGAGGGACAGCGCGGCGCCGAGGACCTGGAAGCTGGAGAACTCCGGGAAGGTCATGTTGATCAGCGTGGGGAAGACGGAGCCGAAGCCCATGAACGAGCCGAAGGTCCCGATGTAGAGGACCGCGATGATCCACAGGTGCTTCTCCTTCAGCGTCGACAGGGACCCCT
The DNA here is from genome assembly GCF_039534665.1 of Nesterenkonia aethiopica. Lineage (NCBI taxonomy): Bacteria > Bacillati > Actinomycetota > Actinomycetes > Micrococcales > Micrococcaceae > Nesterenkonia > Nesterenkonia aethiopica. The sequence continues at coordinate 82,412 of NZ_BAAAVT010000014.1, forward strand.
TGAGGTCGTTCTTCGCGTGGGAGAGGTTGTGCATGTACTTCCAGGCGCCCCAGGTGGCCAGCAGGATGAACGGGATCCAGAAGATCCCCGCCATGGGCAGGTTCGGCTGGAAGGTGCCGAAGGCGAAGGCGGTCACCACGATCGGCACGGTGAACTGGGCGACGGCGACACCGAGGTTCCCGCCCGCGGCGTTGACGCCCAGTGCCGCACCCTTCTCCTTGGCCGGGTAGAAGAAGGTGATGTTGGCCATCGAGCTGGCGAAGTTCCCGCCGCCGAATCCGGCGGCTGCCGCGATCGCGAACAGGACCCAGGTGGGGGTGTCGGGGTTGCCGAGGCTGAAGGCCATGGCGAGGGTCGGGATCAGCAGCAGCAGGGAGGACACGATGGTCCAGTTGCGTCCGCCGAACATCGCGACGGTGAAGCTGTAGGGGACGCGCAGGGTGGCGCCCACCAGCGGAGGCAGGGACACCAGCCAGAACTGCTGGGAGGTGGTGAGGTCGAAGCCCACCTGGGGGAGGAAGACCACGGTGACGGACCACAGCTGCCAGACGGCGAAGCCCAGGAACTCGCAGAATACGGACCAGATGAGGTTGATCCGGGCGGTCACCCGTCCTGGTCCCTCCCAGAAGCGGGAGTTCTCAGGCTGCCAGTTGGTGATCCAGCGGCCGCGTTCCACGACCAGACGGTCTTCGGGGGCCTGGCCGACCTCGGCAGGCGGGGCGGCGTGGTGCTGCTCGGTGTCAGTGAGGGGTCCGGTGCTGTAGGGCTGCGGGGTCATGGTGTCCTGCTCTCCTCCGCTCGACGGCGGGCACGTGGTGGAACCTGGGCTGGCGTGTGAGGCGGGGCCTCATGGTGGGCTCTACGATTCCAACCCGGTGTTTCGCCGTGGGCATCGCAGAGTTTCGGCAAGGAAAGACCAGCCTCAGCACCAGGCCGTCCGGTGGTGAGGTGCCGGATGGCCGCGGTCCGCCGTCGTCCCGGGGCGTCGTCGTCGGGTGCGGTGCGCGGGTCGCGCCGAGGCGCGGCATCTCCCGGTCTGCCGCCGGCGTTGCTACTGTCGGGGCAACGGGCCGGTGCCAGGGCCGAGGGGGCTCACACGGGTGCGTCGCAGGTTGAGTGACGGGACGGAAGGACGGACTCATGAGCGGACATGGGGTGGACCGACGAGCGCTGGCCGCTGCGGTGACGGCGGGCGTCCGCCGCGCACCGGAGGACAGGGGAGAGCTGACCGAGGATGAGCCGAGGGGAGACCGACGGTCGCCGACGGCGCGGCTGCGGGCGGCCGGGCTGCTCTCGGCGGCGATGCTGCTGCTCAGCGGCTGCGTGAGCCTGGGGGATGAACAGGCGACCGACGCCGAGCCCGACGACCAGGAGACCGTGGATGAGGACGGAGACACCGACGGAGACACCGACGGAGACACCGGGTCCGACGACACTGAGGACCGCGACGCCGAGGACGATGACTCCGACGATGATGAGGCTGACGACGAGGAAGACGACTCGCTCGGCCCGGACCTGGACCGCGAGGGCGAGGACGACGAGGACGACGAGGACGAGGACGTCGGGGAGGGCCCGGCCATCGAGCAGGACATCCTCGCCGGGTACCTCGACCCCGATGACCTGCCGGACGGCTGGCTCTATCAGGAGGGCCCCACGCCGTATCTGACCGAGATCGAGCCGGGCGAGGAGCGCATCCGGTACGACTTCTCGCTGGACTGGACCGGCTACGACCTCGATGAGGACTGCGAGGACGCGCTCGCGGACATCGATGACCTCTCCACCAGCGCGTCAGGATCCGGGGAGGCGGTCATCTACGACGACGCCTTCGGGGTGGTGGAGATGGACGTGTTCACCACGGACCGGAGCCTTGACCTCATGGGCCCCTACAGCGCCCTGGCGGACGCCTGTTCGGAGCTGGTGTACGAGGACGGGGATGAGGCCATGCTGGAGCCTTGGGACGATGACGACATCGGCGGGTTCTGGGCCGAGGAGGTCATCTCGGGACACGAGATCTCCACCGGGCTGGCCGTCTGGGACGGCGACGGCGTCCACCTGTACATGTTCGTCGAAGGCATCGACGACAAGGAGCTCATCGAAGAGTTCCTCGTGGACCAGATCGCCTCGTTCGAGGAGATCGACTTCCGCTGACCTACCCGCTCGGAGGTGACGCCTGGTAGCCTCTGGGCTCACCAGATCGGTGTGCCGGAAGGGAGAGCCGGCTCGATCTTTCTCACAGACCTGTGACGACGACGGAAGAGGACTCTCCCCATGACCCCCACGACTCGGTTCACCGACGGCTCGACGGAGCCACAGCTGCTCGACCAGACGACCTCTCCGACGAGGAACTGGTGGAACGGTACGGAGAGCCTCCCGAGACTGAGCAGCATCTCCGGGAGGCCGCCCTGGACGACGATGAGCTTCCAGAAGGCTGGACGTACTCAGAGGGTCCCACGGCATACCTGAGCGAGGACCGACGGCGAGGGGACTCCACTCCTCTGGACTTCGAGATCTCTGCGGAGGACGCGGCCACGGGAGCCGACTGTGACGAGGCGATGGCAGAGCTGCGCCGGCTGCTCGTGATCAGCACGGGGCTCGTGGAGTCGACCTTCCACATTCCTGGTGAGGAGGACGGGATGGCTCATATCAAGCTGTTCACCGCGGAAGGCGACGACGACGTCGCCGCGTTCCACGCTGACCTCCCCGATGCCTGCCCCACGGTGGAGGGAGACGACGGACTCGTCGTCGAGATGCAACCCTGGGACGATCCGGATGTCGGGGGGGATTCTGGTATTCCACCGAGTATGAGGGGATGACCGGCACCGCCGGGGTCGCGGCCTGGGACGGCGACGGTGTCCATCTCTACGCGCGCTTTGTCCAGGAGGGCGACGAACAGGCCCTCGAGGAGCACCTGACCGCCCAGATCGACGCGTTGGAGGAGATCGACTTCCGCTGAGGTGAAGCGGCCGGCAGACGTCAGGCGCTCGCCGGGGCGAAGCTGCGGCGGCGGGTCAGCAGCAGCACGCCCAGCAGAGCGGCCGGCAGCAGCCAGCCGGACCAGCCCTGCAGGGTGGCTTGCCGGAAGTCGAGCTGTTCGCCGAAGGAGGTGAACCAGTAGGCCAGGATCGTCGCCGCGGTGATCATCGACTGGGCGAATGCAGCCGGCCAGACCGATCCTGAGCGCATGCGCAGCCAGGCCAGGACTCCGCCGATGATGATGCAGAAGACGATCATCAGCCCCATGGCCTGGAAGACGTCGGCCTGGTCGTAGAAGAAGCCGACGGCCAGCAGCGGCGCATACCAGAGTCCGTTGGCCGCCCCGGTGATCAGCACCGCGCGAGTGGTGCCCCAGCGCAGCTGCGCCCGGGGGAAGAACCAGCCGCGCCAGCCGATCTCCGCGCCCACATGGAGGAAGACGAAGCCGAGGGCGGCGGCGAAGATGATCCCGGCCTCGACCATCAGGCCGGTGGCGATGAATTCGGTGGGGTCGTGGCCCAGACGCTGGCCCAGGTCCTGGACGAAGACCGGCATGGACGGGTCGAAGGCGTAGACCCCCAGCAGGCCGCCGATCGGCAGAGCGGCCATGCTGAACGCGAAGAACAGCAGGAGGCCCAGCACCGACCAGCTGATCAGTCGAGACACCGGGCGCAGCGGTGTGATGCCGAGCGCGTCGGTCACCGTCTGCGGCCGCAGCCGAGTGGTGATCTCGACGTCGGCCGCTGAGTCGTGCTCAGCGTCGGCGTCGGGCTCGGACTCACGCGTCCGCGCCAAGTGGCCGTAGAGCACCTGGGCGGGCTGGCGCCGTTCCATCACGTGGACGGCCACGGCTGCCAGTGCGGGGCTGAGCATGAACAGGTTGAAGAAGATGTCCAGCGGTGCGGCGTGCCGGTCCGGCGCCTCCATCAGCACCAGGGGCAAGCCGATGAGCCAACCCAGGGCCAGAGCCAGGATCAGATAGGTGCTCATGATCACCAGCGGGGTCCGCGGAGTGGCCGGGGCGGTGCGTACAGGCACGCCGTCGGAGGGCTCCTGGGCTGCCGGTCGGGTGTCAGGGGAGTGTTGCGACATGGGAGGCCTCACTGGTCTCACGGTCAGGGGAAGGTCCGGTCCAGCCCCCGATGATACGGGGTCTGGCTTGACGTCCTGACCGAGACGCAGAAGGCCTGCGCGGCCGCGCCCGGGAGTCCGAGCGCGGCCGCGACGCACTTCACTGCGCTGGGCGACGAGCGATGAAGAACAGGCGACAGAACGGCAGGACCGTGCCGAGCGAGGTCTGCGGGTACGCCTCGCGCAGAGCTGCCTTGTACTCCTCGGTGAACCGGCTCAGCTCGGGCTCCGGGAGGGCCTGGAGCACCGGGCGCGCGGCCGCCGCGGAGATCCACTGGAAGACCGGGTCCTCGCCCTGCAGCACATGGTGGTAGCGGGTCTCCCAGGCCTCCACCTCCCAGCCGGGGCGGGCGACGTCGAGCATGTAGTCGGTCAGCGCGTGGGTCGGCTGGAGCAGGGAGTCCTGGTCGATATGGGCGGCATAGGGTTCGCGGGAGGCGAAGTCGGCCAGCAGCGAGTGGCTGGGTGCGCTGAAGTTCCCCGGGATCTGGACGGCCAGCGCCCCGCCGGGCGCCACCATGTCCAGGATGTGAGGCAGCACGTCCCGATGGTCGGGGAGCCACTGCAGGGCCGCGTTGGAGACCACCAGGTCCACCGGCTCGGGGACCTCCAGGTTCCGGATGTCCGAGCGGATGTAGCTGATGCGGTCGTCGTCGGTGGCCTCCCGGGCGCGGTCGAGCATCTCCGCGCTGGAGTCGACGCCGGTGATGGACGCGTGCGGCCACATGCCGCGCAGCACGGGCATGCCGTTTCCGGGGCCGCAGCCCAGGTCCAGGATGGTCCCCGCCTGGGGGAGGCGGACGCGCTGGAGGAGGTCGATGAAGGGCTGCGTGCGCTCGGACGCGTAGGTCAGATACGCACCCGGGTTCCACTGGGTACTGGGCATGGCTGTCATTCTATGGACGCTGGTCAGCGGAACCGAGGGGCCGGGACACATTCCGACACCTGGTGGGTCGCCGCGCTCGCCGGCGGTGGGACGCGCCGTCACCTCGCCGTCACAAACTGCGAACGGTTTGCATCTATTGCGAGCGATTCCTGATAATGATTCGCATGAATAGGAAAGCACTCACTCTCACCTCCCTGGCCATGGCTTCGGCTCTGGTCCTGTCCGCCTGCGGCGATGAAGGCGCCGCCACCAGCGACGAGGAGGAGCTGGACACCGCCGCGCAGACCGAGGAGACGGATGCCGGCGACGAGGACGGTGCGCAGGCGGAGGACTCCGAAGACGAGCGCGTCGAACCGTCTGACCGGGAGACCCATGAGGCCGGCGGGCCGACGACTCGTCTGGCCGTGACCCATGACGGCGGAGTCGCCGTGCTCGACGGGGCGACCTTGGAGGTTCTCGGCGACTTTGACGCGGAGGGCTTCGTGCGCGTCAACTCCGCCGGTGACGGGCGCCACTTCTTCCTCACCGAAGGTGAGACGTTCCGCCTGCTCGACGGCGGCACCTGGGGTGCTCCGCACGGCGATCACAACCACTACTACACGACCGATCCGCTGCTGACCGACATCACCGTCGATGGTCCTGAGCCAGGTCACGTCGTGGCCCACGACGGCGTCGGTGCCCTGTTCTTCGACGGCAACGGGGAGATCCACAGCTATGACCTGGGCAGCCTCGACGCCGAGTCGGAGATTGAGGCGGAGGTGGCCGAGACCGAGGAGGCGCACCACGGTGTCGCCGTGGTCAACGCTGACGGCTCTCGCTTCGAGACCCTGGCCGATCGCAGCGGTGCCCGTTTCCTGGACGCCGACGGCGAGGAGGTCGCCCGCAGCGAGGAGTGCCCGGGGGTCCACGGTGAGGCTGCGCTTCCGGACCACACCATCGCAGTGGGCTGCGAGGACGGTGTCCTGCTGTTCGACGGCGAGGAGTTCACCAAGGTCGAGGCCGGCGAGGACTTCGCGCGGATCGGCAACCTCTTCCCCCATGACGACTCTCCCGTGCTGCTGGGCGACTACCTGCTGGATGAGGACCGCGAGGAGCCGATGACGGAGGTGGCCCTGGTCAATTCCGAGACTGAGGAGATCGTGCTGGGCGACGTCGGTGCCGCCTACAACTTCCGCTCCCTGGCGCGTGGCCCCGAGGGTGAGGCGCTGGTCATCGCCGAGGACGGGCAGCTGCACGTCATCGACGAGGAGACCGGCGAGCACATCGACCACCTCCAGATCATGGACGAATGGACCGAGCCTGAGGAGTGGCAGGAACCGCGACCGGCCATCCGCGTGGTGGACGACATCGCCTACATCACCGAGCCCGATGCTCAGGCCATCCACATGGTGGACCTGAACGAGCTGGAGATCATCCACGAGGCCGAGCTGGACTTCGCACCGAACGAGATCGCCGCGGTGGACGGCCGCCCCGTGGAGGGTGTGTCCGACGACTTCGAGGGCGAGCACGCCGGTGACGAGGACGACGGAGACGAGGACGACCACGAGGGTCACGATCATGGCGACGAGGATCATGGCGACGAGGATGACCACGACCACGACCACGATGACGATGGTCATGACGACCATGATCACGATGATGAGGACGATCACGACCACTGAGTCGGGCGTCCCTGATGGACTCGGGTGGTTCTGCCAGACCCGACACCGCTGACGGTGTCACGGACAGCGTCAGCGGACTCCTCCTGGCAGGTGCGAGATGGGGTGGCGCTGTCGCCGCCGGAGATTCTTGGGCGGATCTCCGGGCATGACGGCGCAGCGCATGACACCCCTGGCAAGGTAGGTGGGCGGCGGCCCGGTCACAGAGCATCAGCTCTGGGCCGGGCCGCCGTTCTGTCTGCAGGGTCCTGTCTGTCTGCAGGCTCCTGACAGCCCGTTTCGGCCAAGAGATCGTCTCTCAGTGACAGATCGTCGCCAGATTCAGGGACGATTTCTCAGGGGCGGACGATCCACGGGCGAGGAGCCGGGCGGTAGCCCGTCACGGACGCCAGTTCGGGAGGTCAGGGCGTGAGGCGGGCGACGACGTCGGCGGCGGGCTCCTCCCGGCAGGCATCGGTGCGGGTGCCTGCCCACAGGCTCAGGTGCTCAGCATCTCCGGCGGCTGCCGCGGCCGCACGCAGCGGGGCGGTCAGCTGGTTCACCTGCGGATAGCCGGTCACCGCGTGTCGGTCCATCTGGTCGATGAACCGGTTGCGCAGGCCCCGCGCCGGCCGGCCGGAGAACGCCCGGGTCACCACGGTCTCCCGGCGTGCCGGATCCAGCACCGCTTCCCGGTGGGGCGCGCGGGTGCCGGCCTCGGACGCTGTAAGGAACTGGGTCCCCACCTGCACGGCCTGCGCTCCGGCGTCACACAGGGCGGCCACGTCCTCGGCCGTCCCGACCCCTCCGGCCCCGATCAGCGACAGACTCGCCGAACCGCCGTCGCCGTCATCTCCGTCGCGGCGGCCCTCCAGCGCACCGCGCACCGTGCGCAGCAGGTCGGCCGTGTCGATCGGGTCGGGATCGTCGCGCATGTCCAGCACCGAGCGGTGTCCGCCCGCCTGCTGCCCCTGCACCACCAGGCCATCGGGCCGCAGCTGCGCAGCACGCAGCGCACCGGGCCGGTCGGCCACGGTGATCACGACGGCGGAGCCGACCTCCTGCAGTCGGCGCACCACCTCCGCCGCCGGGAGGCCGAAGGTGAAGGAGACGACGGCGACCGGCCGGGAGACCAGCAGCTCCACCTTGGCGGGGAAGTCGTCATCCGACCATGCGGGAACCTCAGGAACCTCCGCGCCTAGGGCATCCGCCACCGGGCGCAGGGCGGCTCGGTACCCCTCCAGTGCGGCGGCCTCGGCGGTGTCCGGGTCGGGTACGAACAGGTTCACGCCCACCGGCAGAGGCGCGACCGGCAGAGGCTCGACCGGCAGGGCCCCGTCCGGCGGTGCAGGGGAGCTCAGGAGCTCCCTGGTGTCGTCCAGTTGGGCGGCCAGCGCGGCGGCAGAGAGGTTGCCGCCGGCCAGCTGTCCGAAGGCGCCGGTGCAGTGCACCGCGGCGGCCAGCGCCGGCGTCGCCGGACCGCCGGCCATCGGGGCCTGGAGGATGGGGGAGCGCAGCTGGCTCAGCAGCCGCTGAAGTCGGGTGCTCATGCCGCCGAGGCTACCCCTGGTCAGCGCCGGTCCACAGCAGATGACTCCCGGCCCCGCCGTCTCCGGTGGGAGGCGAGGGACGCCCACCAGGCGCCCAGGATGATCACCGCGCAGCCGGTCAGCTGGATCGGTGACGGCGTCTCTCGCAGCAGCACTGACGACAGCCCCAGGGCGAACACTCCGGGGAGCAGCAGCAGAGTGGAGGTCGCGGTCTCCGAGATGCCGGTCATGCCCACGTTGAGGCACCAGAACACGACCACTTGGCCCACGAACGCCAGGGCCAGCAGCTGGCCCCACGTGCCAGGTTCGGCGGGCCAGTGGGCGCCTCCGGTGATCACGGCACCGACTCCGGCCGCGGCGCCGGCTGAGAGGCACACCAGGGCGAGGACCGTGAACGGTGCGGGTTTGGTGGTCGCCGGTGCCGTCCGACGGATGACCGCCAGGTAGATCGCATAGGCGGTGCCGGCGGCCAGTCCGGCCAGCACTCCGCCCAGCTGGACCCCGCCGACGTCGAAGGTTCCGGCGGTCATCGCCACTCCGGTGAGCATCAGCGGGATGATCGCCGCCAGCTGCGGAATGGGCCGTGCGCGCTCCACCAGCCAGGCGATCAGGGGCAGGGCGACGAGTTGGATGTTGAGCAGCACGGTGGCGATGCCGGGACCCACCAGACCGATGGAGGTGTTCCAGAAGCTGTAGTCGATCCCCAGGGCGAGTCCGGCGACGAGTGCGCCGACCACGGTGCGAAGGGGCAGAGAGGCGGTGCGGTCCACACGGCGCAGCTCCCACAGCGCCAGGGGCAGCAGCATCGGGACTGCGAGGAGGCATCGCAGGGAGGCGATGACCAGGGGGTCTGCCGCGATGGTGGAGATCAGCAGTGAGGTGCCGCCGAGGGCGAAGGTCCCGGCCAGGAGGAGCAGCGTGCCCTTCAGCGGAGTCACCATGCGGTCAGTGTGGCACACCGGTGCCGGTGCGCTTGAGCGCTGTGACGGGGGAGCGGCTCGTCAGGACTTGACCAGGCGTCGGATGGCGTCGGAGGCTTCCTTGAGCTTCTCCTCGCCGTCGGCGCCTCCCTCGGCCACGGCGCCGGCGACGCAATGCTTCAGGTGGTCGTCCAGCAGGGCCAGGCCCACGTTCTCCAGGGCGGAGGTCATGGCGCTGATCTGGGTGAGGATGTCGATGCAGTAGGTGTCGTCCTCGATCATCCGGTGGATGCCTCGAGCCTGTCCTTCGATACGGCGCAGTCGCGAGAGGTATCGGGACTTGTCGGACATGTATCCGTGATGGGTATGTTCGGCGTGCTCGCGGGGTTCGGGAGTCGCCGTGCTGTCGGTGCTTGCCGTGCCCTCGCTGGGGTCGGCCGTCGTCGTCTCGCTCATCGGTCATGGCCTCCTTATGTGACGAAGTGTACTGGAGAGGGGTATACAAGTGTACCCCCTAGGGGTATAGTTGTCGGCATCAGATGATCACTCACGTCACGGAGGAGCACCATGGCCACCACCCTGCAGTACACCGTCACCGGCATGACCTGCTCGCACTGCGAGAGCGCCGTCCGGCAGGAGGTCGAGGCCCTCGACGGCGTACAGGGCGTCGAGGTCAGCGTGGCCAGCGGCACGCTGCGCCTCGCGGCTGAGGACCCGGTCTCCGACGACGCCGTCATCGCCGCCGTGAACGAGGCCGGGTACGAGGCGGTGCGCGCCTCATGACCGATGTCTTCGGATCTGCGCGCACTGCGCCGCCGCACAGGGCTGAGAGCTCCGGCGGCGTCGAGCGACTGGAGCTGGAGATCGGCGGGATGACCTGCGCCTCCTGCGCGAACCGCGTGGAGAAGCGCCTCAACCGGCTCGACGGCGTCACCGCCTCGGTCAACTACGCCACGGAGAAGGCCTGGATCAGCGGTGAGAACGTCGAAGACCGCCAGGAGTTCGTCCAGGCTCTCATCGCCGCCGTCGAGAAGACCGGCTACACCGCTGAGCTTCCTGAGGAGGATGAGTCGGAGGAGGACGAGCGCGCCGACCGCGAGCTCCGCGGGCTGAAGCGTCGCCTGGTGATCGCCGCCGTGCTCAGTGCGCCCGTGGTGGTCTGGGCGATGGTCCCGGTCACCCAGTTCGACGGCTGGGGCTGGGTCTCCCTGGTGTTGAGCCTGCCGGTGGTGCTCTGGGCAGGCTGGCCGTTCCACCGGGCCGCGGCCCTCAACGCGCGCCACGGCATGGCCACCATGGACACGCTCATCTCCTTGGGGACCTTGGCGGCGCTGATCTGGTCGCTCTACGCGCTGGTCTTCGGCACGGCCGGAGATCCCGGAATGCGCCACGAGTTCAGCCTCTTCCCCGAGCATGTGGACGGCGCGGCCAACATCTATCTGGAAGTCGCCACCGCCGTGACCGCCTTCCTGCTGCTGGGCCGCTATCTGGAGAAGCGTTCCAAGCGGCAGGCCGGGGCCGCACTGCGCTCGCTGCTGCGCATCGGGGCCAAGGAGGTCTCCGTGCTGCGCGCAGCTCAGGAGGTCCGCATTCCGGTGGAGCAGCTCGCCGTCGGGGACGCGTTCGTCGTCCGACCCGGCGAGAAGGTCGCCACCGACGGGGAGATCGTCCGCGGCGTCTCGGCAGTGGACATGTCGATGCTCACCGGGGAGTCCATCCCCGTGGAGGTCTCACCGGGCAGCCCGGTGGCCGGAGCGACCGTCAACACCTCCGGGCGTCTCGTGGTGCGGGCCACCCGCATCGGAGCCGACACTCAGCTGGCCCAGATGGCGCGCCTGGTGGAGGGGGCCCAGTCCGGGAAGGCTGAGGTGCAGCGGCTGGCGGACCGGATCTCCGGGATCTTCGTGCCGGTGGTGCTGGTGATCGCCGTGATCACCCTGCTGGCCTGGCTGCTGATCGGACACCCCGCCGAAGCCGGGTTCACCGCCGCCGTCGCCGTGCTGATCATCGCCTGCCCCTGTGCCCTGGGGCTGGCCACCCCGACCGCGCTGCTGGTCGGCACGGGCCGGGGTGCCCAGATGGGCATCCTCATCAAGGGGCCCGAGGTCCTGGAGTCCTCGCGGACCGTGGACACCGTGGTGCTGGACAAGACCGGCACGGTGACCACTGGCTCCATGCGGCTGACGGCGATCCACTCGATCGGCGCTCCGGAGACGGAGCCCGAGCCGGTGACCGACGCCGACCATCGGCTCCTTCGCCTGGCCGGCGCCCTGGAGTCCTACTCCGAGCATCCCATAGCCCGCGCCGTCACGGCCGCGGCCCGGGAGACCCACGGGGAGCGGGACGGCTCCCTGCCCGAGGTGGAGGGCTTCCGGAACCATGAGGGTCGCGGGGTCTCCGGCCAGGTCCAGGGGCGTGACGTCTGGGTCGGGCGGCGCAGCTTCCTCGCCGAGCAGGACGTGGACCTGCCGGACGAGGTCCTGGCGATGTGCCGCCGCGTCGAGCGCGAGGGGCGGACACCCGTGCTGGTCGCCGTCGACAGCGCCTTCGCCGGCGTGCTGATCGTCGCCGACGCCGTCAAGGAGACCTCAGCGGAGGCGGTCTCCCAGCTGAAGGAGCTGGGGCTGACTCCCGTCCTGCTGACCGGTGACAATACGGGGACCGCCGAGCGCGTGGCCGAGGAGGTCGGCATTGCTGAGGTCATCGCTGAGGCGCTGCCCGAGGACAAGGTCGACGCCGTGAAGCGTCTGCAGGGCAAGGGATGCACGGTGGCGATGGTCGGCGATGGTGTCAACGACGCCGCCGCCCTGGCGCAGGCGGATCTCGGGATCGCCATGGGAACCGGCACCGATGTGGCGATCGACGCCGCCGACATCACCATCATCCGGGGAGACCTGCGCAGTGTGGCCGACGCCGTGCGGCTCTCCCGGAAGACGTTCACCACGATCCGTTCGAATCTGTTCTGGGCGTTCCTGTACAACACGGCGGCGATCCCGCTGGCCGCGCTGGGCCTGCTGAACCCGATGCTCGCCGGGGCGGCGATGGTGCTCTCCTCGCTGTCCGTCGTCGGCAACAGCCTGCGGCTGCGCGGGTTCCGCGCGCGGGCCCGGTGAGCGGGCCCGGTGACAGCGGCGTCACAGTCGGTTTCGTCATTGCGAAGTTCGCTAAAGGGCGTCTACTGTGGTGAGGCGAACCTTCCCTGATGGCTCGATCGAGCGCATCGGGGTCGCCCCGACCTGTGGAGGATCCCATGAGCGCACAGCCGGTCGACGTCGCCGAGGCGACACCCGCCCGCCCGGAGATCCGTGCCGTGGAAGGCTCGGGCCGCAGCGCCACGGCGCCCACCGTGCCGACCGACGGGTCGACGGCTGAGGCTCGCCCGATCCCGGCGACCCGTGCGTTCCGGACCACGGTCGCCGACGTCGTACGGCTCAGTCCCCATTTCATCCGGGTGACGGTGACCGCTGAGGACCTCCGCCACTTCTACACCGGTGGGCTGGACCAGCGGATCAAGGTCTTCCTGCCCCGTGCCGACGGCGAGTATCCGGAGATCGGGCTCTTCGCCGACCCGGCCCCCACGATCATGGAGTGGTACCACCGCTGGCGCGAGCTCGACGACGCGGAGCGCAATCCCATCCGCACCTACACGGTGCGCGCGATCCGTCCGGAGCACCGCGAGATCGACATAGACTTCGTGGTCCACGGCACTGAGGGTCCGGCCTCCGCCTGGGTGAGCGCCGCCCGTCCCGGTGATGAGCTGATCGTCATCGGCCCGGACGGGCGCTCCGAGGAGGTCGGGGCCGGCATCGAATGGAACCCCGGCACCGCCCGGGACGTGCTGTTGGCCGGGGACGAGACCGCCGTGCCTGCCATGTGCGCGATCCTCGAGTCCCTGCCGGAAGGCATCACTGGTGAAGCGTACCTGGAGGTGCCTAGCAGCGAGGACGCCCTCGAGGTCACCACCCGCTGCGGTGTCACCGTCCACTGGCTCGGCCGCGACGGTGCGCCTCTGGGGGAGCGGCTCACCGCGGCCGTCGAGGACTGGGCGCGCCGCCGGGAGGAGATCTTCGCCGCCCGGCAGGTCGCCTGCGAGCCGGCGCGCGCCGCCGTCGGTGCCCCGGACACCGGCGAGCTGCCCGAGGTCAGCGAGGACGCCGTGCTCTGGGAGGTCGGCGACCCCGAGGGATTCCGGGAGTACGCGTGGCTGGCCGGAGAGGCCGGCGTCATCACCGGTCTGCGCCGCCACCTGGTCAAGGGCCTCGGCATGAGCCGCAAGCAGGTCTCCTTCATGGGGTACTGGAAGGCGGGCCGCGCCAGCGCCTGACCCGTCCCCCTGGCTCATCCCCCCGACCCGAGGCCGCCCCGGCATGGGACACTGGTGTCGATGTCGACTTCACCGAAGAACCCGGAGACGCCGCGCGCGGCCGCGGCGCAGCGCCCCGCCCGTGCCGACGATGCCCGCCCTCAGGTCCGGCCCAAGCCGGAGGGGTGGAAGCAGCCCATGGGTCCCGACGGGCGCCCGCAGCTGCAGTTCGCCCAGTCCGCACGTGTCACCCAGCCGCCCAAGCACCTGGCGGACATGAGCCTGGAGGAGCGCATCGCTCGCGCCAAGGAGCTGGGCTACCCGGGCTTCCGGGCCAAGCAGCTCTCCGTGCACTACTTCCAGCACTACACCTCGGACCCCGCAGAGATGACGGACCTGCCGGCGGCCACGCGGGAGGCGATGGTCTCCGAGTTCCTGCCGCCGCTGCTGACCGAGGTCCGTCGGCTGCGCACCGACGACGGCGCCACCATCAAGTTCCTCTGGCGGCTCTTCGACGGCGCCCTGGTGGAGTCGGTGCTGATGCGGTACCGGAACCGCATCACCCTGTGCATCTCCTCCCAGTGCGGCTGCGGGATGAACTGCCCCTTCTGCGCCACCGGCCAGAACGGGCTCACCCGCAATATGTCCGCCGCGGAGATCGTGGACCAGATCGTCCAGGCGAACCGGGCCATCGCCGCCGGAGAACTCGACGCCCCCAGTGCGGCGGAGATCGCCGAGGAGCGGGACCACGCCGGCCTCGGCGAGGAGACCGACTTCGCCGAGGAGGGGCCTGAGCCTGCCGCGGGCGGGACGCAGCGCACCGGTCCGCAGCGGGTCTCCAACATCGTCTTCATGGGCATGGGTGAGCCGCTGGCGAACTACAAGCGGGTGATGAACGCGGTGCACCGGATGATCGATGACGCCCCCGAGGGCCTGGGGATGAGCGCCCGGGGCATCACCATCTCCACCGTCGGCCTGGTGCCGGCGATCCGGAAGCTGGCCGATGAGGACCTGCCGATCACGTTCGCCCTGAGCCTCCACGCCCCCGACGACGAGCTGCGCGACGAGCTCATCCCGGTGAACTCGCGCTGGAAGGCCGACGAGGCGATCGATGCCGCGTACTACTACTACGAGACCACCGGCCGGCGGGTCTCCATCGAGTATGCGCTCATCAAGGACATGAACGACCACGGCTGGCGCGCGGACCTGCTGGCGGACAAGCTCAACGCCCGCGGGCGGGGATGGGTGCACGTGAACCCGATCCCGCTGAACCCCACCCCGGGCTCCATCTGGACGTCCTCCGAGCCGGAGGTCATGCAGGAGTTCATCGCACGGCTCGAGGCCAAGGGTGTGCCCACCACGCTGCGGGACACCCGCGGCAAGGAGATCGACGGCGCCTGCGGCCAGCTCGCCGCCGCCGAGGACTGAGCACGCACCGCTTCACCGCGGCTGCGGCCGATAGGCTGGCGGGCATGAAACCGTCGCAGCGCTCCGAGGTCCCCGGCTTTCAGGTGATGAGCATCCTCGCTCAGATCGATGCCCTGCGCGCGCAGGGCCGCGACGTCGTCTCGCTGACCGCCGGCGAGCCAGGCTCGGGCGCTCCTCCGGCGGTCAATCGCGCCGCCGCGGAGATCCACGCCCAGGGCATGGTGCTCAACTACAGCGCCGCGCTGGGGATCCGGCCGCTGCGGGAGGCCGTGGCCGCCCACTACGCCGACTGGTACGGCACGCAGGTCGACGTCGAGCGGGTGGCCATCACCACCGGGTCATCCGGGGCGTTCCTGCTGAGCTTCCTGGCGGCCTTCGACGCGGGCGACCGCGTGGCGCTCGCCCGGCCCGGCTATCCCGCCTACCGGAACATCCTGGCCAGCCTCGGCATCGAGGTGGTGGATCTGGGCTGCGGCCCTGCGGTCCGCTTCCAGCCCACCGTGGAGCTCCTGGAGCAGGCGGCGGCCGACGGCGGCCCGCTGTCCGGGCTCATCCTCGCGTCCCCGGCCAATCCCACCGGCACCATGATCGGCCGTGAGGAGCTCACCTCTCTGGTGGACTGGTGCCGGGAGCAGGACGTGCACCTGGTCAGCGATGAGATCTATCACGGCATCACCTATGGAGGGGCCGGTCCGGCCACCGGTCGCCCGTCTCCCGGGGTGAGCGCACTGGAACTGACCGACGACGCCGTCGTGGTGTCCTCGTTCTCCAAGTACTGGGGCATGCCCGGCTGGCGCCTGGGCTGGGCGGTCCTGCCGGAGCATCTGGTGGATCCGGTCGCGCGGCTGGCCGGCAACGTCTCCCTGTGTCCGCCGCACGGCTCCCAGTTGGCCGCCGTGGAGGCCTTCAGCTCGGAGTCGATGGATTTCGCCGGAGCACAGGTGGAGCAGTACGCCTCTGCCCGTCAGCTGGTGCTGGACCGGCTGTCGGAGCTCGGCTGGGGCCAGCTGGCGCCCGCCGACGGCGCGTTCTACGTCTACGCGCACATCGGCGAGCACCTGGCGGAGTTCGGGGACTCCCCGGCCTACTGCCAGGCGGTCCTGCAGCAGGCCGGGGTGGCGATCGTCCCCGGCACTGACTTCGATCCCGTGGCCGGTCACGAGTGGGTGCGCCTGTCCCTGGCACCGGGGCCGACCGCCGTCGCCGAGGGTCTCGACCGGATCGTGGCCTTCCACCGCGGCTGAGCCCAGGGGCGACCGACTGAACCCTGCGCTGACCGAGTCAGGGGGCCCGCCGCCAGAGGGCGGCCCACTGCTCAGCAGTCAGACGGCCGGGGGCAGCATCGCGACGCACTCCCGCAGCGCCCAACAGTGGGCCCACTTCGCGGCGTGACAGTCCGAGGCCGTGCTGCAGGATCTGCCCCATGCCGCGGCCCGGTCCGGTGAACGCCCGGTGGACGAAGGCCGCATACGCTCTCCGGTCCGTATGGGGGACCAGAGGACGCTCCCGCCGTGCGATGGTCAGCAGTCCGCCGTCCACGGCAGGGCGGGGTCGATACGCCGACGCGGGGATCCGTCCCTCCAACCTGAATGCGTAGTACGGGGCCCATTGGGCGGTCATCATGGTGGATCCCCCGACGCCGGCACGTCGGCGGGCGACCTCCCATTGGGTCATCAGCACGGCATCGGTCCAGCCGGGGGCATAGAGCAGCCGCCGCAGGATCGCCGTCGTCAGGTGAAAGGGGAGGTTGCCGACCACCACGTGGGGCTCCCGGGGGAGACGGTGGGTGAGGAAGTCCCCTTCGACCACCCGGGTGCGTCGGCCAGTGCACCGGTCCAGACGCCGGGCCGCGCGGGTGTCGATCTCCACTGCGGTGAGGGGGCGTCTCAGCGTCTGCAACGGCAGGGTCAGGGCGCCGTCTCCGGGGCCGATCTCCAGGATCGGGCCCTCGGTGCGGGCGACGAGCGCCACCACGGTCCGGATGGCGCGGGGGTCGATGAGGAAGTTCTGGCCGTGTTCGTGACGGCTGTGGGTATAGGTGTGCACAGTGATCTCCAGATCGCGCAGGGATCACGCTGGGCAGCACGAGGCGCCGCGCAGCGTGGTGGTCAGCTGCGGCGGCGGGAGAGCATCAGGGACTCGTCCTCGTCACCAGGGCAGGGCTGCCGACGGCGCGCGGGCGCGCAGGCAGGCAGAGGCCAGCGGTGGACTACGGGAAGAGACGGAGCTCGAGGGGCGCGTAGATCAGCGCCGAGCGCGGACGTGCCGCGACCACGCCTCGAGGTTCAGCTGCTCATCGCCGCTGAGCCCGTGCGGGGACGGGCCACGGCGATGATGTAGATGGCGTTGAAGGAACCCATGGGCATGAGGGTAGCAGAGGCCGGTCTGGGGCTGATCAGCCCTGGGAGGCGGTCTCGGCGGTGTTGAACATCCAGGTGACCCCGAACCGGTCCTTCAGCATGCCGAACCGGTCACCCCAGGGTGCGCGTTCCAGCGGCATGAGGACCTCGGAGTGCTCGCTCAGGTCGTTCCACCAGCGTTCGAGCTTTGTGTTCTCCGAGGCGTCGGGCTCGTTGACGCTGAGCGCGATGGTGCCCAGCCCGTTGCTCTCCATCCCGGGCGGCAGGTCGGAGGCCATCACGTGCAGGCCGCGGTCCACGAAGAGCGAACCGTGCATGATGCTGTCCTTGTTCTGGTCGTCGACCCCCATGCCTTCGCCGTAGGTGAGCATGCCCAGCTCTCCGCCGAACACGGCATGGTAGGTCTCGAGCGCCTCGCGGGCGGTGCCGGGGAGCTGCAGGTAGGGGGTCAGCGCGACAGCCATGATGGAGCCTTCCTCGCAGGGTCGGGGCCACTCGGGCCTCGAGTCACAGGTGGTGTGGGTCCGTACCGCGACGGCGGATGCCGAGGGACTCGGTCGGGTTCCCGCCGGCCGCGGAGGGGCCTGTGCCTGTCATCGTGCTCCGGTTCGCACGCGAGGGGAAGGGTCGCTCGCCCGGGGTTCGGGATTCCGCGCGTCACGACGTTCGTGACCATCGGCACGTGCCTCGCAAGGGATCCGCCTCCTAAGCTGAGGTATCCGTAGCTCGGCCCGTCGGAGAGGGTGCTGTGAGCATGTCGAGTCTGTTGCTGGGAGCGCCGCTGTTCGGCGCTGTCCTGTTCATCGCGGTCTTCGTGATCGACGGGGCCACACGGCCCGGCTACGATCCTCGCCGCCAACCCGTCAGCGCCCTCGCCCTGAGCTCTCGCGGCTGGGTCCAGACTGCCAACTTCCTCCAGCTCGGCAGCGCGCTCATCATCGGGGCCTCCGTGCTCATCCGACAGGCCCTCAGCGGCGTCTCTGGGTCAGACGTCCCCTGGGCAGGCCTGATCTGGGCGGGCGGCGTCGCGGTCCTGGGCCTCGCCGTGGTGGCCTCTGGGCTGTTCCGCATGGACTCCATGCGGGGATATCCGCCGGGCAGTCCCGCGGGCGACCCCGAGGTGCTGTCCCGGCGGCACCGGCGGCATGACCAGGCGGGCTCCGTGGTGTTCCTCGGGCTTCCGGTCGTGATGATCGGGGTGGTCGTGGTCCCTGGCCTGGATACGGCGGTACGGGTCGCCGCCGTCGTCGCGGGCCTGGCCACGGGGTGGCTGGCCGTGCGATTCGGGGAGCGATGGGAGCAGGACGCCGGGGATGCCGGTCTGTGGCAGCGGGCCCATCTGGTCCTCGGGCTGCCGAGCCTGGGAGCTGTGGTCCTGGCGGTGGCGTGACCCGCGCTCGTCAGTGTCGAGTCGCCGTCTCCGCAGCGCCGCCGGCGCGGGACTCCAGGCCCGCGATGATCAGGTCCAGACCGAGGTCGTACTCCGCCTCGACGTTCTCCACCGGTGGTTCGTCAGTGGCTGGGGGTGAGGCGGTGGACCCCGGTGAGTAGTCGCCGGCCTGATAGAGCGGAGCCACGTGGGGGTAGCGCTCTTCGGTGATGACCTCCTTGAGCATCGCGGCGCCCTCCTCGGTGACGGTCAGCTGGCCCTCCTGCGCCAGGGCGAGCTCCAGCTCGGTCATCGAGGCCACGTGCTGGGAGACCACGAGAATGATGCCGATCTTGTCGTCCCTGGTCAGGGGCAGGGACTCCAGAGCCTGGAGCCCGAGGTCGGCGAGGCGCATCTGGTTGGGCATCAGCACCGAGACCTGTCCCCGGGGAATCTCGCGGAGCCAGGGGTGCGCCCGCCAGGCCTCCCGGATCAGCGCGGCCCACTGCCGGAGCGCCTGGCGCCAGTCGGGATCGAGCGTGACCTTCTCAGAGAGCCGCGCGGCCGCATCACCCATGAGCTGCAGCATCTCCTCCTTGCCGGAGACATAGCGGTACAGCGACATCGTGGTGAATCCCAAGGACTTCGCCACGGCCTGCATCGTGACCGCGGCCAGGCCCTCCTCGTCGGCGATGCGGACCGCAGCGGCCACGATCCGCTCATGGCTCAGGCCGCGGCTCGGGCCGCGCTGCGGCGTCTCCTGCATGCCCCAGGCGACGGCGACCGCGCGGGGGAGGCCTGTCTCAGTGGTGTCGACCATGACGTGCATTCTCTCATCTGGACGAGTACTACCTGACATTGACTGTGCACGAACTACACTGTGTATGTCACACTCTATATATGACGTACACAGACAGTCGCGGCGCGGCCGCGCCGGAGGACGCCCCTCCGCTCATCCATGTCACCGGGCTGAGGAAGAGCCACGGACGCCATCGAGTCCTGGACGACCTCACCCTGTCACTGCCCCCGGGCGTCCACGCCCTGCTGGGTCCCAACGGCGCCGGCAAGACCACGTTCGTCTCGATCCTGTCCACCCTGATCCCCCGGGACTCAGGCGAGGTGCGGGTGCTCGGACTGGACCCCTGGGCCGATCGGCGGCAACTGCAGCGGCTGATCTCCCTGACCGGTCAGCATGCCGCGGTCGACGAGTCTCTCTCCGGGGAGGAGAACATGCAGCTCATGGGCCGCCTGTTCGGACTGTCCCGGTCCCGAGCCCGCGAGCGGTCCGAGGCGCTGCTGGCGAGGTTCGGCCTCACCGAGCACGCCCGCCGCCGGGTCGGCACGTACTCGGGAGGCATGCGCAGAAAGCTGGACATCGCCGTCGGGCTGATCCCCGAGCCGCGGCTGCTGTTCCTGGACGAGCCCACCACCGGGCTCGACACACGGAGCCGCCAGGCGCTCTGGGATGAGATCCAGGCCCTCGCCGACCAGGGCACCTCCGTGTTCCTGACCACCCAGTACCTCGAGGAGGCCGACGTCCTGGCCGATCAGGTCCTGGTGCTCCACGGCGGTCGGATCATCGCCAGTGGCACTGCCGAGGAGCTCAAGGCGCAGGTGGGCGGCTCCACCATCGAACTGCGCGACGACGCGGGGCACGTCTGTGAGGAGATCCCCACCGGGGGAGAGGTCGACGACGTCGCGCGGGTGCTGCACGGCGTCGCTGAGTCCCGCCCGGGCATGCGTGTCACGGTGCGTCGCCCCAGCCTGGACGAGGTCTTCCTCCAGCTCACGGGCGCCCCGCCCACCGATCAGATCACCGAGGAGGCCCTGTCATGACCAGTACGAGCACCGACGAGCTCGCCGGCGTCCGGCCCGCCCGTCAACACCAGGGCGCCGAGGGCGCCGAGATGCCGCAGACACCGACTCGGGTTCCCCCTGGGGCGCCCGGAGCCGGGCTGCTGACAGGCCTGGCGCAGTTCTCTCTGCGCAGTCTCCGTCATTCCTTCCGGGACGTGGAGTCCGTGCTGATGGCCGTGCTGCTGCCGGTCATGCTCATGCTGATCTTCACCTTCGTCATGGGGGAGGCCATGGCGATCGGGGACGGCAGCCGGGCCGACTACCTGGCCTTCGTGCTGCCGGCCATCGCGCTGACCGCCGCCGGATTCGGCGCCTCCCACACCGCCGTCGTCGTCAGCAACGACGTCACCACCGGCTTCATGGACCGGCTGCGGACCATGCCCTTCCCGGCGGTCACGGTGCTGCTGGGCCACACGGTGGCCTCCATGGTGCGCAACCTGCTGGCCACAGCCGTGCTGCTCGGGGTGGCCTTCGCCGTCGGCTTCCGCACGGATGCGGGCCTGCCCCAGCTGCTGGGAGCAGTGGGGCTCATCGCCCTGTGGATCCTGGCCATCACCTGCGTCTTCGCTCTGCTCGGACTGGTCTCCGGTTCGGCGGAGTCGGCGAACGGCTACGGGTTCATCCTGCTGTTCCTGCCCTATGTCTCCAGCGGCTTCGCTCCGGTGGAGACGATGCCCGGATGGCTGCAGGGCTTCGCACAGCACCAGCCGATGACACCCATCATCGATGCCGCCCGCGCCCTGATCACCGGGACGGAGGTTCCCTCGACCTGGTGGGCCGGCCCGCTCTGGTGCCTCGGTTTCGTGATCCTCGCGGTGTGGCTCACCGCGGTCGTGTTCCCGCGGCGCACCGGCCGCTGACGCCCATCAGTGCGACCGAGTTCGATCATGCGATCACGTTTCGTTGTCTCATGATCGAGCGGCGCGTAGCTTTCTTATGATCACTGTGTCGCACATCACTCTGAGGGGTGTCGAGAGCATCATGAGAACACGTCAGTCGCACCATCGGTCGCCGAGCATCCGCTCCGCGGCTCGACCCGCCGCCTGGACGGCCCTGCTGGGGCTGCTCTTGGGCCTGCTGGTCCCGCAGCCGGCAGCCGCCGACGGCGGGAACCTGGTCGCGAACTCGTCCTTCGAGTCCTTCGACGGGGACGGTCCCACTGACTGGGGCACCTGGAACCCCGCGGGTGAGGCCAGCTTCACCCAGGTGGAGGGCCGGGACGGCTCCGCAGCCGCCCAGATCCGCACGGAGACCACGGGAAGCCGCGGATTTCTGGTCCAGGGCATCACCTTCCCCGAGGGTACCGAGCACCTGGAGCTCTCCTTCTGGCAGGAGAAGTCGGAGATGGAGGGCACCGGCCGCGCCGCGCTGCGGGTCACTTTCGCCGGGCATGACGCTCAGTTCTTCGGCGAGGACGCCGCACCGAGCTGGCGTCAGATCCGCACGGTGCTCGAGGTGCCCGAGGGCGCCACCGAGCTGCGGATCGAGCCGATGGTCGACTTCCTCGCCGGAGAGATGCGCGTGGACGACGTCTTCATCGGAGTCAGCGACGGGGCCGTCCGCCACGTCGTCAACGGCGGGTTCGAGCAGTTCGAGGGCGACCTGCCCGACGACTGGACCAGCTGGAACCCCGCCGGAAGCGGCAGCATCACACGCGTCGAGGGGCGCACCGGCGACCACGCCGCGCGCATCACCACGGACACCACCGGCAGCCGACTGGCCCTGGTGCAGGACGTCGAGCTGCCCGCGGGCGGCGGACCCTACGAGTTGACGTTCCACTCGGACATCCCGGAGATCTCCGGATCGGGACGCGCCGGCATCCGCGCGGACGTGGTGGACGGGTCCGGCGGCTCGACCTTCCTGGGCAGAAGCACGCCCACCGACGGGTGGGAGCGCACCAGCGGCATCATCTCCGTGCCGGAGGACGCGACCACTGTGCGCCTGCACGTCTTCAACGACTCGGTGCAGGCGGTCATGGACGTCGACGACATCACTCTCACCGCCGCCGACTCCGATGCGACCCTCCACACCTCCGTCACCGGGACCGGGGACGTGGGCCTGAACTGGTCGGCCCCCGACGACGCCGAGGTCGCCGAGTTCGTCGTGCACCGCGCGGAGGGCGCCGAGGAGCCCGCCACTGACGGCGAGGACCGGCTGCGGCGCACTGACGGTGCGGTGACGCAGGCCGCCGACCCCGCCTGGACCGCCGGGGTCGAGTACACCTACGTGATCACCGGACATGACGCGGACGGCGAGGTCGTCTGGCAGAGCAGCTCCGCGACGACGACTGCACCGTCCCGGGATGCGACCGCCGCCGCCTACGTCTCCTCCGCATCCACCGAGGACGGCGTCCACCTCGGCTGGCGCGCCCCGGCGGACAGCTCCCTCCCGCTGTCCGTGGTAGGCGCGGAGGCCCCGCTCACCCAGGAGTCCGCGGCCTCCGCGCAGGCGCTGGCGCAGGACCTGGAGGCCTTCGGCGGCACTGGCGCGGACGGTGCCGCGCATGTGGGGCTCGTGGACGCCGAAGGCGTGCTGCTCGCCACCGCCGAGACGGCGAGCCTTGAGCACCCGCGCATCGGACTGGACGACGAGGTGCTGGCCAAGATCGACCGGATCATCGCCGAGCCCGGCACTCCCCAGGAACACTGGGAGATGATCCGGGCCCGTGTGGACGCCGGGATGGAGGACTTCGGCTCCTCAGCCGACCGCTACGCCCGGGAGGCGGCCTTCGTCTACCAGGTCACCCAGGACGAATCCTACGCGGACCGTGCGTTCGACGGGTTCGTCGCCGCCGCCGAGGCCACCCCCTTCGGCGAGGAGCAGGAGCTGAACACGGCCAACCCGGTCTCCCAGCTGGCGCTCACCTACGACTGGGCCTACCCGGCCTGGGACGAGGAGCAGCGGGCCCACGCCCTGGCGTACTTCGAGCGCACCAGTGCGTTCTTCGAGTTCGTGGAGCACCCCAACCTGACGCTGCCGGACAAGGCCAGCAACTGGGTCGGCGTCGTGTTCGGCGCCGAGCTGGCCCAGCACCTCGCCGTCCGCGGCGACGGCGACTACGGTCACCGCGCCGAGCGGATCGGGCAGGTCCTCGACCAGCTGACCAAGCACCTGGAGTCCGCCCACACCGACGAGGGCTGGTTCCAGGAGGGGCTCGAATACCTGGACTACACGAATATGATCTCCACGCCCGGCATCCTGGGTAGCTTCGACGCCGGTATCGATGCGCTGCGGGACCAGTGGCATCGCCCGGACACCACGGACCTGCTGATCCGCTCGATCTCCTTCCAGGAGTCTCCGAACGCGCGCCTGCAGTGGGGTGTGGCGAATGGCGACGGCGCGATCTCCTTCCCGCTCTACCTGCAGCGTGCCGAAGAGGGTGAGCTGGGCACCCTGGTGGAGATGTTCGAACGGACTCAGGGGCACCGGGCCGAGGAGGCCTGGTACTCCCCGGCGTTCGGGATCCAGGCGCTGATCGACTGGCCCGAGGAGCTGGCGGCCGAGGACGCCTATGACCCGGACCTTGTCCTGCCGGCCATCCTCGATGAGGAGGCCGGGGCCGCGACGTTCCGTAACCGTGTGGTGGATGAGAACGACGTCCTGGTGCAGCTGAACAACCGTAACCACAACCACCTCGGCTGGTCCGGCTTCGACACGTTCGGGATCTCGCTGATCAGCCACGACACAGTCTGGGCCTCCCAGCCGGGCCGGGATCAGCAGAATGCTGATGGCTACTCCCGTGTGCTGGTGGACGGCGATCCCACGCAGACCGTGGGAGAGGGCGTCACGCTGGACCAGGAGGCCTATGCCGGCCAGGGTGGCGGGCGCGTCCTCTTCGACGGCGCCGGCAACCTGGAGGTCGAGACGGCGACCCGCGAAGCGGTGGTCGACATGACCTCGCGCGGACAGGTCGACACCATTCTGGCGATCCACGACGTGCTGGGCGACGGCCAAGAGCGTGAATGGACCTGGCAGCTCGCTCCCCAGGATGGTGTGAGCATCGAGACGGAGGTCAGCGGCGAGGACCAGCTCTTCACGGTGAAGAACGGGCAGAACTGGCTGCGCGGCTGGGTCGTCGGCGGGGCCGAGGCCGAGATCACCACGGATGACGGCGTCCTTGCGGTCGCTCAGGCCGGGCAGGAGGCCGAGTTCAAGATCATCCTGGCCGTCGGTTCCGGAGAGGCTCCGGTCAAGGCTCAGATCAACGGCGACCGGGTGCGCCTGTGCGGCAAACTGTTCGACTTCTCGGATCTGAGCTCGTACTCGCCGTGCGCGAACGGCTCCGACACCTGCGGGGAGGACGGCTGACCGGTGCGGAAAGCTGAGGTCGACCGTGAGCGGCCCGAGGCGGGACGTCCCGCCTCGGGCCTGCGGCGTGTTAAGCGGCCGTCGGTATGCATGGGACATGCCGACAGA